>JALYIM010000159.1 GCA_030775785.1 Acidobacteriota bacterium | reverse complement strand
GGATGATCGCTGGCGGCACGAGCCGTTCGTCGTGCCTCACCTGATTGAGGGCGAACCGAAAATCCATGCGGCAAACGAAGATGCTCCACACTTTTTAATTCGAAAAGTTCATGAATTTCCCCAGCAGATCACCATTTATGAGGGCGGACCCATGACGAATCTGGCGCTCGCCATCTCCATTGATCCGCACTTCGCCGAACTGGCGCAGGAACTGGTATTCATGGGAGGAAGCCTCAGCCCAGTCACGGACGATCCCGAATTCATTAGCAATCCCCGGCACGAATTCAATTTTTGGTTCGATCCCGAAGCGGCCCAGATCGTACTAAGCGCTCCATGGAAGCATATTGTCTGCACACCGACTGACATTTCCGTCAAGACGCGCATCACCGCCGAGATGGTTAAGAAAATAGGTGAAAGCAAGAATCCGGCTGCGCAGTATGTAGTCCACTTTTTCATGGCCGATCAGGGCGGTTCCTATATGTGGGACGAACTGGCGGCCGCCGCCTGGATTGATCCTTCTCTCATCACCAAGCGAGAAACTCGCTATATGGGCGTGGACTTGGATCACGGAGCGGGATATGGGAACACTCTGACCTGGACTGACAACGATAAGCCGCAGATCGGTGTTCAGCCGGTAGAGATTCAGGTGGATCTGGATTTGGGCAGATTTGATCAGATGTTTCTAGATCTCATGAGTGCCCCCACTCCCCCGAAGGCCGCAACTGATTGACTCGTGCACCGTACGCGGCGACTTCCCTCCTCGCTCTCATTAATTGCAGCGGGCAATCCTGACACGTCGACGATTGTGTCCGAGCGACAGGCAATCGGAAATTACTCCGGGCCAGAACGCCGACTGGGGCACAGATTGTTCCCCCTTTGAATCGGGACCAAACTCGGCGTGATACGTACTAGCAGGCGGCGACTTCCATCCCGGGTATCATCGGCATCTGCATCTGTACGCACGGCGACTCCAGCCGATACAGCACACCGGTGGGGCAGATTCGGCACTCCGGGAACGGCTTCCCTCAAAGTAGAGCTCTCGCTGCTCGATGCCATGCGGCCGTGCCCCTGTGACCATTCGAGCCTCGTTGACAAACGATTCACAAACGCGTCATGATTGCTTCAGAAATGAGGCAATTATGATGGAACTAATCAAGAGACTCTGCCGCGAGGACGAAGGTCAGGATATTGCGGAATATGCTGTGATGCTGGCGGTAATTTTGGTCATAGTAGTAGGCACCGTCCGGCTGATTGGATCGAAGTCCAACACAGTTTTTTCCAATGTGGCCAGCTCAATCCAGTGAGTGTGTCTCCCCGCGCTTAAATGCTTTAAGCAATTTCCCCGTAGCATGGACCGTGATTTGACGTCGTTCGCCCTAGATCATCAGTTTCTATCGCTGCATATTGCAACGAATTAATTTATTAGCTCGGCGCTTTTTTCGACTCCTTGGTCAGAGATCGGCAGGTTTTAATGCATCTTTTCTCGGCGCTGCACCAATTAGCCTGGACACAACATCCAGCGATCTGGCTCTGCGAGGCCTGCGCAATCCTGTGGCTAGTAGTCCGCACGCTGAGATCGCGGTGGGTCCGAGCCGGTGTAATTTTAATGCTGCTTGGACTGATGCTGAATGCGTTAGTTACCGATGCAAATGCTGGAATGATGCCAGTTGTTGGAATGCCTTCATGGGAGCAACCCGATAGTCTGATGTGGCAGGCTGCCACCTCGAGCACGCAGCTTCAATTCTTAGCAGACCAAGCGCGGCTGGGGTGGTTTAGTGCTGGCGATCTGTTGTTGCTCTTTGGAGGATTTCTGATCGTAGGAACTTGCCTTTATCGAGCAGTGAAGATGAATGGCATTGCTCTCTTCCACTCGAAAAGCCGCGAAGGCTAAGACTATCGCACCAACCGATAAGCGAGGCCACGCATCTCATCTCCAGGAGTCTTTATGAAATGTTTGCTGCTTTTATTGGTTGGAGTCACTCTCGTTGGCTGCGGCGCAGGTCACGCCAACTTGACTAGTATCACGGTGAGTCCTCAATCGGCGACCGCAACTAGCAATCCTCCGGGTCAAGTTGGGTACACTGCCAGGGGTAATTTCAGCGGCGGAAAGAGTCGAGAACTCACGCAGGTAGATGGGCTTTCCTGGAAGACTTCACTGACTAGTAGCGGTACATCTGCGGCGACCATCGGTTCGACCGGCGAAGCGACTTGCTCTGCACCAGGCACTGTTACCGTTACTGCGAGTGCGCCCCAAAACCTTCAGTTTACTGTGAATAATGGGGTGCAGAATACGTCCAGCACGGTGAGTGGGACTGCCACACTCATTTGTCAGTAAGAATGATCAAGCCGCCAGCACCGGCTGCGCCATTCGTAGGAAGCCTTTTCTTAACATCCTGCGATCTCTAAACGGACGACCGCGTGCAACCGACTTGCATCGCATCTCCCGAGCTTGATCCTGTGCCCCTCAGATCCCCATTCTGCGGAAACTGGGAGCGAGCAGATAGACCGAGGAGAAAATGCCAAACTGGGTTTGGGTTGTGGGATTGATTGCTGTCTATATCGCTTTAACGCAATGGCTCCTGCCTCGGTTGGGCGTGCCCACATGATGGAACCAAGGTCGCGTCGAGTCTCGACGCAAAACTTCTCCGGTTCCTGAGGACACGCGTTTAGAAGAAAAATGACGGCGATTATTCAGGCTGACTCGGTCCCAGTCCGCTCCCGCCCGAAAATCGCCTATGCCAAGTGAAGAGGAGAGCGCTTCCGATCATCATCAAACCGACGCAAAGTCCGATCCAGATTCCCAGCGCGCCCATGCCTAGTCGGAAACACAGAATGTAGCCAAGAGGAAGTCCAATGAGCCAATATGCAATCAAGTTTGCGAGCATGGGAGTTCGAGTATCACCGCTGCCACGCAAAGCGCCAGTGGCCACCGTCTGAACGCCATCGAATAGCTGAAAGGCAGCGGCCACAAGCAGAAGGGTGGCTCCCACCCGGATCACCCCGTGATCGGAAGTGAACAAGCGCGCAATCGGTTTTGGAAACGTAACGAACACAAGACCGGTAGACGCCATGAATCCTGCGCCCAGCAAGATAGCAGACCATCCAGCAAGGTTTGCCCTCGTGCGATCGCCTATTCCTAACTGGTGACCCACGCGAACCACCGCCGCTGAACTTATTCCCAGAGGCACCATGAATGTGAATGCTGCACAGTTAAGCGCAATCTCATGTCCGGAGAGCGGCACCGGCCCCAGCTTCGCGCAGAGCGCAGTAGCTGCCGAGAACGCTCCGATCTCGCACAATATCTGGGTGGCTGCGGGTGTCCCGAGCCTCAGCAGTGTCGACACCCGTTTCAAGTCGATACCAGCACCAAACCCGCCGGGGAGCCTACGTTTTGACTCGACGTATGCGAGAGTGATGAGCAATACCAAGGTCATATAGATTCGCGCTACACAGGTTGACCAACCTGAGCCAGTGATGCCCATGGCCCGAAAGCCGGCGTGACCGTAAATTAAGGCCCAATTCCCCGCTAGATTCACAA
>JALYIM010000158.1 GCA_030775785.1 Acidobacteriota bacterium | reverse complement strand
CTGCGAGGGCAATTCGTAGCCAACTGCGTCAGCTTATCAGACCTTGGTGGACAGCAGGACCGAGTGCGGGGTCGGCGGCATGGCGTGAAACTCGTGGCGCGAAAAGCCCGCGCGGTTGAACATGTTTTCCAGCTCCTTTCGCGTGTACGCGTCTCCTCCAGGCGTCTCGGCCAGCATAATCAGTGCAAATGACGCTGGCATCGCAGGACTCACTCGGTCTTCTTCAGGCACAAATTCCAGCGTGGCCACCTTTCCACCCTCTTTCAACGCACGATGCAGTTTGTTCAGTAGCTGTTCGATGGTGGGGGCATCGAAGTGATGGAGGAAGTTCGGAAGTAGAATCAAATCGTACTCCGTTCCAATCTCCACCTCGAAAATGCTTCCGGGAATAGTCTTATAGCGATCCGCGACACCGATCCTATTTGCGTTCTCCAGCGCTACCTCCAGAACGCTCTTCCAATCCACAGCAGTGACTTCCGCTTTCGGGTTGGCACGCAGCACGGCTATTCCGAACAGCCCATGTCCGGCCGCGATGTCCAGCACCTTCACTGTGTGCTTTTCTTTGCCTACCACGATTTCCGCCAGCTTGGCGGCCGCCATCATCATCATCGGCGCCATGGAACGCGCAAACGCCACCCACACGGGTGATTCTGGGGCGTGCGCATAAGTGTGCTGGCATCCTCCACGTTTGACCGCGTTTGTTAGATCGCGAAAAGTTTTCCGTATCTCATCGGTAAGCAGGAACTGGACGCATGACCCCATGTACGCCGGTGAGTTTCGATCCAGAAAATTCGCGCTATGCTCGTTCATCGAGTATTGCTTGCCGCTTTTGGTGAGGAATCCGTTCACTACCAAAAAATCGCACAGAATCCGCGCGCCGCGCTCAGCAATACTGCAGTGGCTCGCCACCGCCTCTGCGGTTGTGTGCCCCGCGCCAATGGCAGTAAAGATGTCCAACTCAATCGCGCTGCGGATTGCTTCTGTCAGCTGAAATGCGTTGATCGCCTGAAACAGGCGGAATGGGGAAGATTCTGTAGTCGGTGGTGCCGGAATCGCTGACATCTTCACCTCTTAGGCGAGACTTCTTTTATGAGGACCAGTATATATCTCGTTAGGACGGCCTTGAAGAGCCGACGCGGAACCGCTTCGAACAAATCTATTTTAACTGATGTAATGACTTCTACACTCAGAATACCCGGCTAACCCTGCTCAGGTTCGGAGTCATTAATTCGCTATAATTCTGCTGCCGCAGGAAAACGCATGCCACTCCGATTACTAGTCTTCATCATTTGCCTATACACATCTAGTGCGCAATGCCAGTCGGAAATGCAGAGACTTGCTGCAGTGTTCTCTGGCCGGTGGACAATTAAGGACAAATCCGAGCCTAGCCCGCAGGAGCCGGTGGGGAATACCAGAAGTGGCGAGGAACTCTGGCATACCCTAGGCGGAGGTACTCCGCTCATTGAGGAATACCATTCGAAGTCGCCCGATGGGAAAGAAGAATATGACACCGCCGTGTTTTGGTGGGACGCAACTGCTCGCAGATACACAGGTCTATTCTGTGCCGACTTTGTGGACCACGGCTGCTCTGCGTTCAACATTGTCTGGCAGGCGAGCGGCCGGCATGGGCTTGGCGCAGACGTGTCTCGGTCCGTCAAAGCTGAGAAGCAGGATCAGATACTCATGAGCGGCGAGTATCTGCAGAACGGCAAAAAATACATCTGGAAAGAAAGTTTCGTCTTTACCACTCCCACTACCTTCACGCAAACTCTTTTTCTCGGGGAAGGGGGTCGCCCACTGAGGCGTGCGGCCATAATTTCTGCTACCAGAATCGGCAACACTCATTAGACATCGAACGGAACTTTTTCCGTCTGACTGGTGCGGAGATACTGCGTCTAATCGGCTCAAAAAAACCGGGACAAATTTCAGGATTGCCAAGCTTCACTAAGCAACACATCTCGGCTGCCTCCGCATGCCAAGTCGCCACCGGAGCCGGTGGTTCCGTACAGGTTCCCTGAACTGTCGCGGACCAAACTTGGCTGGGCAATCCAGAGTCAGACAAGCCTCTAAACGCGTAAAGAATTTTGAGAGTCGGCGTGAGCGCTTGCTCTTGCTCTTCCTGCGCGGACAGTTGAACCGGAATCGCCAGCGCGGTGAATAGAATTTATTTCAATACAGCAGGCTAATCTGGTTTTCATCTGGCCTCCTCATGCTGCGCGGGCTTGGTTCAGTCGAACCGCTAGCGAAGGACAGGAAGGTGGGCGCAGCTGAACGCGATCACTTTATGCCAAAAATATCCCGTGTCAAGGCCGGAATTGCGGTTGACCCGCGGAATGCGCCACATACGGGCTTTCGCACCCTCAGAAGACTCCGAGATGCACAAAAAGGCGAGATATAACCGACTATCGCGGTCTCCGCCGCAATTCCGCGCGCCACTTCATGTGTTCAATCTGACTTTTAAGCTTATGGGGAGGATTCCGTGCGGGATAGCCTTCGTAGCATGTTACTCCTCGCATCTTCCAGTCCTTCGTGGCTTCGTTTTGTAGGTTGGTATTGGATGGCGCGAGAATTTTTATGTGAGCTGAGCAATTCTTTCCGTCACAACTTAGAGTCACTAAAACTAGATCTGGTTCAGCGAGGATTCTGCCTCGGCTCGCCGCGCAGGACGTATATCGGCGAACATCCTTTAAGCAAAACTGAGTGGCAGTGCCGCACTCAGAACATAGAACACATGCAAAGCGTTCGTCCCTGGTCAAACCCTTTCGACTTGACGATATTCCTTGCAGGGTGGAATCGAGCATCGAAGTTGTATGGTCACAGTTAGCGCAGCTAAGAACAGCAACGAGCACATCAACCCCCCCAACCTTGAGGCAAAGCGAGATGTCACATTCTCAGCTAAAAACTTAATTCCGGCGCATGTGAGCGGCGCCCTCCCTGCAGATACTCCTATGCTACCGGGCAGCAAGTTCCCAAACTGGGGGACGCAAGTCGTTTTTCTTCCCCGAATTAAGTTTTGCGAGAGGTTAGCACACTAAAGGTGAGCGGCGGAAACTCCACCAATCTCAGGATTGTTCATGTAAGCAGAATCATCTCTGCGGTTGAAGCGATCAAGAAACTCGTTGAGATACTTCTATCAATGTTTCGTGGAGGTGCGATGAAAGCTACCTACGATTCTGCGCTTGAGCAAAGAGAATGCAGATTCAATCGCGTTGATATGAACGTCACCCCCAAATACTTCTAGATCGAGATAAACTGGATTTTCCGGGCTCGTCGAAAGGTCCACGCGCTTATAGTTGATTCCTGCGTATAACGGCTAGTCGATCAACGTATTCAGCGGAACTTCTTTGAAGCTAACCACGTCGTTATTCTGCGATTTCACATCCAGTGCGGTGGCGAATTTCCAGCCACCAGGCAATTTCAGTTCAGGAGAAAATCGAATCCTCCGCGCGAAATATCCCGCCGGATAAAGAAGGACACTGTTCCAGGTGAGGTCAGCTATCCTGTTCGAAATATGGCCTTGCTGCGCTTTGACTGGAGCCAGATATTGAAACCTGAGTTCGAGCGAGGTGGCGCCCTGCGGCACCTCGATATGGAACGCCCACATGTTCACGCGATCGCGCACCCATGCCAGCCGGTTACCGTTCGCGGTGATGACGAGCCCTGCAAGGTTGCCGATGGGATTCGATGGCGAGTGTGTCCCAGGAAGCCACTGCGGATAAAACAGTGTGATCTCGCCCGGCTTTACGGGAATGGCCTCGCGCACATTCAGCACGCGATCCTTGACGTTGGTCAAATCGACACTGAGAGAGATTGTGCCGGGATAAGGCTGATCCGTTGGCGCTGGGATGTCTGGAGGCACCGCTGCGGGTTGTGGCTCCGCTGTATTCTGGGCCCAGATCGTGCTGGTCAGCATCAGGCAGAGCAGCCGCAAAAACTGGTCTGTAAAACCAACAGGGCATATGGGATTCTCTCGAACTCGCGTCATCACAATATCGCACTCCAGTTCAATCCGCTATAAGCTCGACATTACATGTTTAGGCTGAACTCAAAAACTTTTCTGAAGGCCATCACGCCATCGCGTGTTGTCTCGTATATGCCAAAAAACTACTCGGAAGGTCATCGTAAAAGAAGCGTCGCTTCCAGATTGCCGACCATCCGACGGCTATTGCGTGGTAAAGCGAATTGAAATGCCGACTACATTCATTTCTACGGGCAGCCCGTGAGTTAGCCGTCTCATTGGCCGACACGACTTGAGGTGAGCAAACCTTCAGGGTGCCTGCGTGGACTGGAACAATAAGGTGACTTGCACAGGTGTGTAGATTGTCCCGCTGTAAGCCCCTAACAACTTTACCAATGCATGGTGAACGGCGCCGCGCGGAAGAATAAGGAGCGAGATCGTGCGGCGCGGTCACCACCCTCCCAGACTTGCAAAAGCTTCGTAATCCCGATCGTGAAGTTCTGCTATAAAGCAAAATGCATGACAAGCAACCCATTTCTGGAATCCCTAAAAGGGTTCGGCTAGCCCTGCAACTTTGAGGACATTTGCGGGAGAAAGACTGCCACGATCATGGACGAAAGCTACGCCTACGGATTGTTGCGGTTGGCAACGAAACCAACTGGCCGGGCGTATCATTCGCCACCACGCGCACACGGCTCCTGAAGAATGGCTTTGAAGAGGTAATCCATGGCCGCGTCCTTCAACGCGCCAGTGGGGTTGCGTTTGGCCTCGCGGAAAATCCAAGTCTTCCGCTTCATCCATAGAATCCCAGTTATCTCAAAACGTATAACGCAAGGCAAACTCCATCACGCGAGGCTTAGTCAATGTGCTTCCGAAAATACCAAATGCCGAAGATGGTTGCTCCAGTTGCCCCGTAGTCTGTGGCAAAGGCGCAGCGTCGAATCTAACCGAGTTCGTTCCGTTGAATACTTCCCAGATAAACTTCAAGCTTTGGGACTCGGTAATCGCCCAGGATTTGCTTAATGCAGTGTCCATGTCGAAATACCCAGGACCGCGCAATCCGTTGCGTTGCCCAGACTCACCGGGATACGAATAACGATAAGCTGCTTGGGCCGCGGCCGGATTGCTGAAAAGGGTAGGATTGCCGTCTTTATCGAAGAAGGTTCCGGTGACTGGTTTCGGTCCTACTAAAACAGCCTGGGAAGGCAGTTCCCAATTTGTTGGATAGCTGGTGAAAGTGGTGACCGTAGTCGGAAAGCCACTAGTCCACCGCGCTAGACCCGACCATTGCCAACCCCCAACGATCGCATTCATCCAACGGTTGGAAGAAGCTGCGAAACGCTTTCCTCGTCCGAATGGCAGTTCGTACACCCAGTTTGTATTGAACTGATGAGTAGTGTCGAAATCGGATACCGCGCGAAGTTGGTTGGGGGACCATGAATTAATAACCTGGTCCGCCTGGTAAAAAGCATCAAATTGATTAATTCTTTCCGCGTTTGAACCAAGGTCGATTGATTTCGAATACGTGTAATTGAAGTCAGCTTGTAAACCCTGAAGCATTCTATGTGTAACGGTCACCTGCAGAGCGTTATAGGAGCTGGAACCTACGTTCTTCCACCCGTAAAGCGAAGTAAATTGCGGATTGAAAAACGCCTGCGGAGTCACTTTTCCACCGAGAGTAGCGCACGCCGGAAAACACCCTCCGGCGCCCGGCAAAGCATTCGGAAAAACGCGCGCCGCTTCACCGGGAATGTCTGCGATAAACAGCGCAGCCGTCTCATTGGCCACAAAACATGAATAGAGTGCGTACATTGCTTGGGTCGCGGTAGGCGACCCTGAAAAGGTACCGACACCGGGAATGCAACCGCTCCCGTCGGCCACGTCAAGAGGTGTGCCTGCTGCAGCAGGAAAGACGTTCTCAAAGAACGGAATCGGTTGTAAATTTTGAATAGGAATGCCTGCTCGAGCCGCTTTGCTAAGTAAAGTAGCCGCACCGAAGTAATCCTGTCCTGATTTCGGGTCGCGGATATTTAAGGGCATAGCGAGATCAACCTCTTGTAACAAACGTCTCCCGAGGCGGCCTATGTAGGAGACTTGAAAAACAAGGTTGGCACCCAGTTCACGACTGATGGACAAGTCGAAGGCGTGAGAATACGGTGTCTTGAGATTGTCGTCCAAGCCCCAGTAAATCGTTGCGCCGCTCGGCAGGCCCGCCGGCGGAGTTTTAGGAAAGGATCCCGTCGGGGGAGGTGCGATGAGTTGTGCTGGAATATCGTTGAGACCTGTGAATCGCGGAGTGTTGTCGACCGTGTATTGACCGACGGGATTTTGAATTGATGTGGTCAAACCGAAAGAACCATTCCGATCGAAACTGTCGACGATACCCTGGCCAAAATGATCGAAATAAATACCGTAGCCACCTCGTATGGAGGATTTTCCCGCCTTGCCGAAGAGGCTCTCAAGTAATCCCTCTTGAAATTTTGGAGACCATGCGAACGCTACGCGAGGAGCAGCGTTGCGGTAGTCCCAATTCCAATACGGTTGACGCCCGTTGGCCTGACCGGATAAATCAAAACTTATCAACGGATTATACGTCTGGCCCATCGCCATCGCGGCCTGCCGAATCTTAAAAAATTTGTCCAAACTGATCGACGGTGCAACCTGCGTTCCGGTCGTTTCATACGGAGGCTGAAGCAACGAATAACGCACGCCGTAAGTCAAAACGAATTGCGGCGTGACTCGCCACGAATCCTTGATAAAAAGTTCTAATTCATGAGCGCGAAAATGTCGTACGGCAGGCGCGCCTTGCGGTTGCGCAGTGCCTTCTTTTGTAAGGTTGTAATGAGTGTAGGAAGAATCCAGTAATCCGGTTACGGCGGAAGCCGGAAAATCCCAGCCCGTCTGGAAGTTGGGGTTAACAGCCGGGAAGCCGAAGGCGCCAGGATCAAGGCTTCCTCCCGTACCCGCGATTTTACTAAATGGCGCTAGCCAGGTTGTATATATACGGCCGTATGAGTAGGAATTTTGGTCTGAAGTTCGGTTGCTGCTGATTATTCGCAGGTTGCCGCCGAACTGCAATGTATGCTTCCCCTTAATCCAAGTCAGATCGTCAGCAAGATTGTGTACCGGAACATTTATTCTAGAATTGTATGTTTGGGCGTACAGGGGATCTGGACCATTACCGAACACAATGTAAGGCGCGTTTATTTGGCCCTTCGTTGTCAAACCCTGTCTGATAAACCCGTACCGGAGATTGTTAATGAGGTTGGAACGAAAGGTGTAGTTATAGCCGGCGATCAAACCTTTACTAGTGTTTTCCATCAGCGAGCTTTGTGGTTGGCCGGGGAACTCAGGCGCTGTACCGTTTCTATCTCCGACTAAACCACCGCGCACAAATAATTGTTGGCTCTGCGTAATGTTTAAATCTACCTTCGCGATGTAGGTGTTGAGAATGTTCGGTATTGGCGCGGCGAATGTGTAACCTTGAAAATTGAGTCCGTCTCCTACGCTTGTGGTGTTTGCGTGGGGATATTTTTGAAACAGAGCAAGAAGAGCCGGGTCCGCCCCTGCTCCTTGAGGACAGGTCCCATTCGCCTGACAACTGGGATCTAAAGCGGCAAGGTCCTGTCGGGTTAATACTTCAATTCCGCCCGCCGGACATCCCGTAGCGCCGGTGCAGTCGTAGCTGAGCACGCCCTGGCGCAAATTGTCGCTAGGTACCACGCGTGTTACTTGCGTGTTTTCGCTAGTGCGTTGCCCTTCGTACGCGACGAAGAAAAACAGATGGTCTTTGTGAATAGGGCCGCCCACTGCTGCCCCAAAAGTGTTGCGGATCAGCTGGCCAGGTTTATTCCGTAACCCCTGCTGCCGCTGTGACCGCTTATTGAACCAGTCATTGGATTGCCCAAAGTTCGTGCGATTGTACTCGTACGCGGATCCATGAAAATTATTGGTACCGCTTTTTGTAATTAATGATACTTGCGCTCCGGAAGATCGGCCCGAGTCCGCATTCGCATTGGTGGTCGTGACGCGAAATTCCTGCAACGAATCCAGCGTAGAGCGCAGCGCCCCCTGAAAGGCGTAGCCCTTAACCTGATCGTTGTCATCAATGCCATCCAGGGTGACGTTGGTCTGGTCGCTGCGAGCTCCATTAACGGAACCGCCGCGGCTGTCGCGATCCTGGTTAACGTTCGTTCCGACGTATGTGACACCCGCCTGCAGGCTCAAAATCTGCGTCGGATCGCGGCCTTCAAAAGGTAGGCCGGCAATCTGTGAAGTGTTGAATGCAGTGCCGAGAGTCGCGTCTTCGGTGTTCAACTGAATGGCCGCACCGGATACTTCGACCGAAGTGCTGATCCCTTCCACATGTAAAACGACATTAGAGGTTGCCGGAAGGTTCACAAGCAATTGCAGTCCTTCGTGTGTTACGGTCGCAAATCCAGCGCTTGCTATCGTTAGGGTATAAGTCCCGGGTGGAAGCTGCACGAATTCGTAAAATCCGCGTTCGTCCGTCGCGGTAGAACGTGCATAACCCTTGCTCGCGTCAGAGAGAGTGACATTAGCGCCAGCAACGACGGCTCCCAGGGGGTCCGAAACCGTCCCTTTGAGGGAAGTGGCCGCTGTTTGCGCCCAGCTACAAGCCGAAAAAAACAGCAATGTTGTTAAGACAAAAAGCACTCGGCGAAGTGAACCCATGTTGCCCCCATCCACTGCTATCAATCGCATCCGACAAATCAAGAGAATTACCTCTACTATCTTTCCGCGCTGTGAAACTAGCTTTACCACAAACCATGCTTCAAAAACCTTCATATTGCCGATTTTTTCCGGATAGCCTTGATCTGCCAGCGCGAGGAAGTCCTGATCCAGGACAACGAAACCCGCAGATTCCCCTCTTCGATGGACCCGATTTCAGAAGCGCGCCCCAGAGCCCTCGCCCATCGAGCGTGTACGCATCAATAAGATTTTGGGTTGCCGTTGGTGTCCTCCCTTGCGATGCCTACCCGAGCCCTAACTGAATCGTGCCGCCGAAATGGCTAGCGAGCATACGCGACTCGCAGTGTTGCTCGAAAAATTGTAACGTCGTCAACGGCGTCATAGGCGAATGTCCTTCGGGATAGATGCTTCGGAGTGGCCGGAGGAACGCTCCGCAGAGCAACACATTACACCGGCCCTACACTTGTGAAACGCCAGCCTGATTCTTGGTGCTGGTATACCTCAATATGATAAATGCTTTCCAAGTCCGGGTCGCTACTGCAGGGTTACATCCCGGTGGCAGATCGTCGGGTGTTCGCGATCGTCGTCCGCCGTTGCGACCGCTCGCAGGGAATATCTCCCATCGGCGATCGGTGCCTTGAGGTGCACCAGCTACGACTGCGCCGCCCCTAGCGCTATCTCCTCCTGTTTCATCAAGGCTATCTTTCGAGGCGCACGATTTTAAAGGAACAGCGGGCACGACCGGCAAGATTTTGGGGAAGACATGCTCGGCAGTGCAGCAT
>JALYIM010000157.1 GCA_030775785.1 Acidobacteriota bacterium | reverse complement strand
ACAGATTGTTGATCGGGATACCGGTCTGGAAGTGTACTGAGCTACCCATAGTGAGCCCTTTGGCGTGGTTCGCGAACGTGTAACTCACGAAGCCGTTAGCCAGATGATGAACATCGGTGTTCAACACTCCCGGGGTGAACTGTTGTCCTAAGAGGTTGAAATCGCCACGGGTGAAGTCAAATAGTGAACTGATGTTCGGATCATTCTGACCATTATCGTTGCGGAAAGATCCTTCGTAGTTCCCCACCAGTCTGGCAATCCGATAGTTTGTTCGGAGGTGCCATCCCTTAGAAAATGACTTGTTATCTTCAAATTCAACGGCCTTGTAGACACGAACCGGATCGACAAAGCCATCCGGGACACCATCAGCCCCGTAGGTACCCGTTATCTGATTGCCGGCAGCGTCGAAGGAGTTCGGAATGCAGAAGGAGTCGTTGCCATTGGGCAGCGTCACTACATTGCCGTTGCTGTCCGTTGGCTGTCCAAAGGTGGTGACGTTTGTACCGGACGAAGTGCAACCACTCGGAACAGCAGCAGCTGTACTGTTGTATAGAATCTGCACTGGATTGTGAAAAAGATCCTGATTCTTGCTGACGTTGCTGATCGTATAAAACTGGTTGAGGCAGCACTGATAAGCTTCCGGCGACAGGGCCGCATTATCTTCTATGATTCTTTTAATGCGACGATCGGTATAGTGCGTGGTGAAGATAACTCCAGAGTTGCCAAACTCGTGCTCAAAGCCAACCTGATACTCGTCGAGGTACTCGCTTCGGGTTCCCTTGCCAAACGCGTGATCGAACGACTGGGCCGAGGATCCGCCAGGGGACGAAAATAAATTATTGGCAACCGTGAAATTAGACATGTTGAGTGTGCCGTCGGAGTTGATTACCACGTGTCCTGCTCCGTCGGTCGGCGGTGTCCATCGGCTGGTCGGAAAATCGAGTTCCGCGCTAAGGGAACGAATAGCAATGTCAAGGGGCAGGGATTCGGTATAGCGACCGAAGTTTGCAGTGACCTTCGTCTTCCGAGTGCCGAACGGGTCAACGCTGATTCCGACTCGCGGCGACCAGTTGTCATTGAACGTGTATTTAGCGTTTTTCCCCGCTACGTGCTGCTGCTCCCATCGCAATCCTCCATTTATAGTGACGTATTTATTCAGACTCCACGCATCCTGGGCGAATGCCGTGTGGGTTAGGGATGTGGTCTTAAAGTTGAGGTCTCCATACTCCCCTCGAGTCTGGAGAAGGTAGGTGCCAATGCCACCGTCAGGGCAGGTGTCGTTAGCCTGCCTGACAGGGAGACCGGTGATTGGATCCGTAACTAGTACCGGGGCTGCGGAAAGGCCGGGCACGTAGATTTCCGCCGCACGCGAGCCAGGACCGCCGGTGACCGGATTAGTTATGCACGAACTCGAACCTCGCGCGCGCAGCTGAAAGGTTGCGGTCGTCCCATTCGCGACTAACGCTGATTGTAAGGTCGGGTCGGTCGTGATAGTGGCCGCTGTCGTAGCGTCGACTGCTAACCGCGGGCCCGTATAAGCCTTGGAGCCATCATAGTGCGAGCGGTCATAGTTGTAGCCAACGCTAAAAGTATGTTGTCCAAGGAAATTGGACGTCTTCTGGGTATCTACAGCAAGCCCGTAGTTGTCGCCCTGGGTGTTTTCATAATATCCCAGGCCTTGCCGAGTGTATTGGCCGCGTAATGGATCCGTAGGTGCAGAGCAGTCCGAGTTGAAAAGTGGGGCGCCGCATGGGTTCCTCTGCGTATAGTCCAAGATAGAGTAAGCACCCCGAGCAAACGGTGTGTCGCTTAAATTATTGTGGCCCCATGACCAGGAAGCGTTGGCCAGCCAAGTAGCTGTCAGGTTGCCATTGTAGCGAGCAACAAAATTCCGAGTACCGTATTGAAGCTTATCGAAAGTTGTTTTCGAAGCTGTTTGCGGACCACCATTACCGTTAGCGTTCATGTCACCATAGGTGGGATCGCCGAATGCTGAAGCCTCAATCTGATGTTTATCGCTGATTCTCCAAGTCAGCTTGCCAGCGTATGAGTAGACCTTGACCGGAACGTCATAGTTACCGAGATGAGTCTGCGTAGGCCCGGCCAAACCCGCAGTACCTAAATCGGAAGGATTGCGGTACTGGGCGAATTGGTCATGGTCAGTATTCCACTGCGGGTTGAAGGACCCGTAGAAGAATAGATGATCCCTGAATCCCGGAACGTGACCGCCAACTTGGACGTCAGCGTCATAATTGCTCTGATGACGTATCTTTCCCTGTAGGTTGAAGCGCTCCTGACTGCCTCCAGCTCCGAAATCATCGGAAAATAAACGTGTCGCTTCGAAATTCTGGGGTGCGAAGTAACCACTTATCGAACCATGAAATTCGTTCGAACCCGACTTGGTCACGATCTGCACAATGCCGCCAGTCGACTTGCCGTACTGGGCTTCAAATCCCCCGGTCTTGACTTGTACCTCTTTGACGAAGGAGAGGTTGATTCCGGTTGAAAGAGAACCATATATTCGCGAGTAAACTCCGATGCCGCCGAAACCACCGTCGGTAATGCTAACGCCGTCCGCCACATAGTTGTTTTCCAAGCCTGTGCCACCCGAAATCGACGGGTTCCCTGTTCCGGTTCCACCACCAGAGGCGACGCCTGGTGCAGCATAAAAAAGTCCAGTCACACCGCGTGATATGGGGATTGATTGATAAAAGGTGTCGTTGAGGTTGGTCGCGACGGCGGTAGATGTCGTATCCACGGCAATTGCGGAGCCGCTCACTTCTACTACCTCGTTGGATCCGCCGGCTTCGAGAGTAAGTCGAACAGTTGAGGTTTTGCCGGTGAACACCTCTATCTGCTTTGCCTCGACGGCTTTAAACCCAGCCATCTCTGCCCTCACGACGTAAAATCCGGGCGTTAATGTATCGAATGCGAAGCGACCCACCTCATCGCTCGTAACTGTCCGGTCACCAGTTGGTCCATGCATAATGACCGTTGCCTTGGGTACGACGGCTCCGGAAGCATCAAATACGGTGCCTGCCAGATTTCCCCTTACCGAAGACTCATTTTGTGCGAACAGGCCGCAAGTCAAAAAGAGCGTAAAAAAGGTTACAAGGAATGCTGAATATCGCTTCATTAATTTCTCCTGAACGTAATCTCACTCAGTAGTATGCATTTTGCTTACCTTTCGGTAGTACATTGTTCACAACCACTTAGCTTTTGGTTGATCCTTAAATCCATACATACATTTGGGTAGTTGTATGGATTTCCATATGTAAATGGGGGAACTGTCGTTCAAGCGTAAGCATCGGGGAGAGAATCTCCCGCGTTCTTCGTGAAGAATTTGAAACAGAGTACGGGATTAGGATTCGGGATGAGCGGCCAGAAACTGTTTGCCCTTTTTTTCGGCGACGTCTGCTTTTTCCAAGTCACCGGCTTTACGGTAATAACCTGCGAGCGCAAGTTGTAAGGGGCCGCTGGACGGTTTTAACGCTGCGCCTGCTTCAATTACAACGAGGGCCTTTTTGGCGTCTCCGGTTTTGTCGAAGCTCTCGGCGACCCGAAGGATGGTCTGTTCATCCGTCGCCGGAGTGAGTCCACTAGCGCCGTAGAGTTGGGCAATGCGGTCGTAACGCTGCTGACCGAAATACAGTTCGACGAGTTTGCTGCGGAAACGTTCGTCCCCTGGATTGTTAGCATATGCCTTCTCCAAATTGGCAATCGCATGCACTTTGTCTTCGAACGCCAGATAGCAGAGAGCCCGTTGGTAATCCGCTGTGCCGTTTTTAAAATTGTCACCGATGCTATCGTCGGAAACGTCCCACGAGGGAGCAGAAGCAGCGGTACTGTAAATACCGAAAGGCAAAGTCCCAAAAACCTTTTCCTTGGTGACAGGATCTCGCAGCGTCATCACCAGTCGGTAATTGCCGGGAGGTAGCTGTTCAGTGGGGATGCGCTTGCCATTCAGAATTGAACCGGCGGCGTCCAACTGGTCGAGGGGGATTTGATCGTGCACGGTTTGTGTATCCCCGGCGCCCATTCTTCCGAAGGCATAGTCAACTTCCAATTGCTTGCCGGC
>JALYIM010000156.1 GCA_030775785.1 Acidobacteriota bacterium | reverse complement strand
TGGAGAGATTTGATGACTTCTTCGCGGGTGAATGGCCAGTGCGTGGCCAAAAATGAAGTTCCCGCCAGAAGCAGCCCCAGAACCGCTACACCGGCAATTACCATCATCCTGCGTGGAGCTTTTTGTGACGGGGCAATAACGGCTGGCAAGCTCATGACGCAATCTTACCGGAAAACCACACGCGTACCATTCGAGGTTAAACCCCGCAGAAAGAGGAATGTTTCGGCTTCTTTTGCCCTGACGCGACTGTCATGAACATGGCAGAGTTAGGCTGAGGAGACTGGATGCAGGCCGCACTAAAGGGGCATACAGACAAACTTTTGGTTGCCCCCCAGGGATTCGAACCCCGATAAGCAGATCCAGAATCTGCTGTCCTACCATTGAACGAGGGGGCAATTTGTGGCAAAGATGGAATAGCGGGCAAATCGAAAAGCTAGACTGATTTTATGGGGAGCGCTCCTAACGGTCAATACAACGAAAGGCAGACTACTCTTTGTCCTTCGATTTCACCCGTACCATCGTGATCTTCTTAAAGCCCTCTTCGAATGTCGGCGGCTTCAACTTGGATGACATGCGCCGCATCACAGCTTCGTCCACAACCCGCTCCCGGCGTTGATTCCGTTCTAGACATACTTCGAGCGGAACATCGAAAAACACCGCTTGCGGCTCGTATCCATAATCGTTTGCCAGTTTGATCCAACCGTGGCGTTCATGGGGCGAGAGGTTAGTCGCGTCCACATAATTTATTGGACGTCGTGCGATCAACCGGGCCTTCAACATAGACCGCAAGTTAGAGAAAACTAAATCCTGAAATCGCTGCTCGTTGGGGTCGTCAAACAGCAGCGCTCGCAACAGGTCACTGGAAAGCGGTGCGATGTTATGACGCTTAAACCACGAGCTCTTCCCTGATCCGGGTAGTCCGATGGCAAGCACCACGATACCTTTCGAAGGACGAGGCGAAGTCGTGGGTGCGGAGGTATCGCTTCCTTCGGCTGATGAGAGCGGCGCGGCTCCCGATACTTTGGTCGGCTGCCCAATTTGGGCGTTTCCGACCGGGAGTGCAACACGACTTGCGCCGCCTTGCGATCTTCCGCGGCCACCTCTACCGCGCCGGCGACGGCGAGGGCGGCCATCTTCCGTCATGGTTTTCGGTTCATCCAGTGTCTGGTCTCCGGCGCTCGGGCGATCACTACCTCCGGACAACTGACCTGACGAGCTATGACCACGTTCAGAGGCATCTGAAGCTTGTTGCGAACCCTGGGATTGGCGACTGCGCTTCGAAGCGGGACGAGCCGGGCTGACGGCAGGCTCAACGTGCTCTGGTTCGATCTTGAATTCCGGTTGAGACTCGGTTTCCATCGGCTTGCTCTGAGGGGCTTTAGAATCAAAATAAGCTGGCTGCAGCGGTGCTGCGGGAGGCTTAGAGTTGGCCTCCTCGGAAGACTTTTGGCGGCGCTTGAGACGCTCGCTCATCCATTTGCGCATGTCAGGCTTTTAACACACCAGCACACTTGGGAGCAATGCGGGCATCAAGAATGAACCAGCGCCGGTATCTGGTGAACCACAGCCGCCGTACAATGACATATGCCAATTCCGCTCGAACTAACGGGACAAAAGTATCTGTCACTAACTTCTTATCGCAAGACCGGAGTCGCAGTCCCTACACCGGTGTGGTTCGGCGAGGATGGTGATCAGCTTTTTGTGGTCTCCAGAAGTGACTCCGGAAAATCCAAACGCATTCGCAACCGCCCTCAGGTACTAATTGCGCCCTGCACAATTCGAGGCAAGATTACCGGTCCGGAGTTCGAGGCCAGGGCACGAATCCTTCCCGAGCAGGAGTGGGCACGCGCGAAAAGTCTGATCCACAAGAAATACTGGCTCTCGCGCCTATCGTTCGGGAGTAAGAAGAATGTATACATAGTCATCGAAAATATTCTTTCCAGCGCGGCGTGATACGGCAATTCGACTCTGCGTGTTTGCTGCCTGCACCCTCCCCTGATAATATTTTCAGTTCCCCATAATTCACCAGGCACTTAGACACGTCGTCATCTTACATTCGGAGGCTCAATGGCAGTCAAAGTAGGTATCAATGGATTCGGGCGTATCGGACGCAACGTCCTGCGCGCTTCGCTGAACGACCCCAACATAGAGTTTGTTGCCGTCAACGATCTTACCGATCCAAAAACCCTGGCGCACTTATTGAAATACGATTCCGTTCTCGGCAACTTGAAGAACGAAATTTCTTCAACTTCAGACAGCATCACGTTTGACGGTAAGACTATTAAAGTCTTCGCGGAAAAGGATCCAGCGAAGCTGGCATGGGAATCCGTAGGCGCGCAGATTGTGGTCGAGTCCACCGGCCGATTTACCGACGCCTCAGACGCTAAGAAGCACATGCGAGGAACGGTCAAGAAAGTGATCATTTCTGCTCCTGCCAAGAACGAAGATTTCACCGTTGTGCTGGGAGTGAATCACCAGAATTATGATCCCGCCAACCATCACATTATTTCCAACGCGTCCTGCACAACGAATTGCCTCGCGCCGATTGCGAAGGTCGTGAACGATGAATTCAAGATCGTCAGTGGAACCATGACGACGATCCATTCCTATACCAACGATCAGGTCATACTCGACTTTCCGCACAAAGACTTGAGGCGCGCACGCGCGGCCGCGATCAACATGATTCCCACTTCAACGGGAGCTGCGAAGGCAATCAATCTCGTTATTCCAGACTTGAAGGGGAAGCTCGACGGATTCGCGATGCGCGTTCCTACTCCCAATGTCTCAGTTGTAGATCTGGTTGCATTTGTCGAGAAGAAGACCACTGTCGAAGAAGTGAATGCGGCGCTGAAAAAAGCTTCGCAGAGCGGTCCTCTCAAGGGCTATTTGGGATTCGAAGAAAACGAGCTGGTTTCCTCCGACTTTAAAGGTGATGGACGTTCTTCCATTGTGGACGCGCCCATGACCAGAGTGGTGGCAGGCAATTGCGTCAAAGTAATCTCCTGGTACGACAATGAGTGGGGATATTCCAGCCGGGTACGCGATCTCATTAATTACATAGGCGCCAAGGGCTTGTGATTGCGGTAGCGTTGGTCTACATAGTTCTAGAAAGGCCAGCGCTGCAGGACGACTGGTAACGTCCGAATAAGAACCGACCCCGGCAAGTGTTTCTTTGCGGAAGGTTAATTGAATGCCGAAGCTTTCGATTCGCGACCTGGAAGTTAACGACCGCCGCATTTTTATGCGCGTGGATTTCAACGTGCCGCTCGATGACGGGCGAGTGATGGACGATACGCGAATCCGCGAAACTCTACCGTCCATTGAGTACGCGTTGCGACACGGCGCGCGCTTGATTCTGGCCTCGCATTTGGGGCGCCCGCAGGGCAAGGTCAATCCTAAAATGAGCTTGAAGCCAGTGGCGGAACGGCTGCGGATGCTGCTCGACCGCGAACTCGCCCGCGGAGAAAACGTGGGCTTCTGTCCGGATTGCGTTGGTCAGGAAGCGAAAGAGATGGCGGAAAAGCTAGAAAAGGGACAAAGCCTGCTGCTTGAAAATCTTCGTTTCCACGCCGAGGAAGAAGCCAACGACGAGAAGTTTTCCAAACAATTGGGCGGACTGGCCGACTATTACGTCAACGATGCATTTGGCAGTGCCCACCGAGCCCACGCGTCCACGGTGGGCATAACCAAGTTTGTTCAGAAATCCGCTGCTGGACTACTCATGCAGAAAGAGCTCGAATACATGGGCAGGGTGCTGCAATACCCCGAGAACCCCTTTGTGGCGATTCTTGGGGGCGCCAAAGTGAGCGACAAGATCGGCGTGATTAAAAACCTGATGAGCAAGGTGGATTCGATCATCATCGGAGGCGCGATGGCCTATACCTTTCTGAAGGCGCAAGGCTATACCGTTGGGAAGTCGCGAGTGGAAGAAGACAAGCTCGAACTTGCCGGTAAACTTCTCGAGGACGCTAAAAAGCGGGACGTGCGAATTCTTCTACCGATAGATCACATTGTAGCCACCAAGATGGAAGCCACGGCGGTAACTCGCACAACCGGCGAGGGTCAACCGATTCCCGATGACATGATGGGCCTCGACATTGGACCAAAGACGGCCGCACTTTTCGCGGAAGAAATTTCGCGGGCCGCCACTATCGTGTGGAACGGGCCAATGGGTGTCTTTGAGATGACTCCTTTCTCTCGCGGGACGTTCAAGATCGCCGAGGCAGTGGCGGAAAACGCAGGCGCTACGTCCATCGTGGGCGGAGGCGACTCCGTGGCCGCAATCCACGCGGCCGGGGTCGCAGACAAAATTACTCACATCTCAACTGGGGGCGGCGCGTCGCTCGAATTCTTAGAGGGCAAGAAGCTGCCCGGCGTGGAAGCCCTGTCTGACAAGAAATAAATCTGACAATTAATGCGACGAAATATCTGACTGGAGATCACTGTTAGCCTATGG
>JALYIM010000155.1 GCA_030775785.1 Acidobacteriota bacterium | reverse complement strand
CAAGCTACATTCCGGATCTCGAATCCAAAATCAAGCGTCTATCTGCCCGACAATGAGTAAATCGCGAACCGACCCGGATTGAAAGCCGTTTGAGGTCAGATCAGCGCGACCCCGAGCTGCCAGTGACGCCACCGACGTTCCCTTGGCTGTCAATCCGATTCTCGTGACGACACGGCTTCGGAGCGTGGATCAGTGACAGCCGGTCGCTGTCAACTTCTCCCGCGCAATGCTTGACTATGGGTGATTTGCATCCGCTGTTTACGGATTGTGCCTAAATCACCACAAACCGGCAGTTACCTTTCTATCACTGACGAATTGGCGACGATTTAACCCGAACGCAGAATTTCAGCAAGGATTGCCGGGCAAGCATCTCTCTTGATCTATAGGAAAAACAAAAATCCGTTCGAGAGAGTGGACGGGACTTGTAGGCAAGAAATTGTGATGGTTGAGGCCGAGCTTGGCGAAAGTACAATTATTGTTCTGGACAATCGGAATAAGAGAATTCGTGGCAAAACACGGGGTTTATCTCAGAAATAAACCCGCTACATCGGGGAACCCAAGTTACGTGACTCTCGTACACCTTTAGCTTTTTTGCTCTGCTCGTCAGGGACGGCTCCGTTCGTTCCAATAGATTTTGCAACTAACTGAACGAGCCCTACAGAACCTATTACTGGATCTTGGCGGAGACTGGAGTACGTGCGGGGGAAATTGGTGCGCTGACCGTACCGAACCTCCTCTTGGATCTGGGTGTGCTACGGATCGCGCAGAGCGTATGGCACGGCAAGAAACAAGGGCAACCGTATTTGTGAAATCTCCCCGCTTCTGGTGGAACACCTTCGCGGTTACGTTCGTTCCCTCAAGCCCAACCGTTTGAAGTCTCTTGTTTGCGTCTAGCAATGGAACACCTTGGGACACAGACACGGTGCGGAAACGCAAACTTTATCCTCTGCTCAAGAGTAGAGGGATCGAGCGCTGCGGATTCCACGCTTTCCGCCATGGCAATGCAACTGTTATGGATCAGGAGCAGGTGCCAATGGCCACGCGGCAGAATCGGCTTGGCCAGTCGGACGCACGCACTACGATGGGATACACACACGCTATATCAGAAGATGGCCGTCGCTTTGCGGCGCGCCTCGGGCAGATGCTGATAGGTGGCAATGCCTGATTTTGGACCCAAATGGACCTTGGTTGTTAAAGTGGGGAAAGCTAAGTGATTGGAATGAGTAGGGCGAGTTGGTTGCGGGGGCTGGATTTGAACCAGCGACCTTTGGGTTATGAGCCCAACGAGCTACCAGACTGCTCCACCCCGCGAATTCATCATAACAACCTCGTTAAGCATGGTCAAACTTCCGCCGTTCAACAACTGCAATCGCTTCATGCTGATCTTGCATCGAATCGCGCCAACAAGAGCGAGAGAATTTTGATTCCTCATTTCGTGCGAGGGTCTGGTCGCAACTTCTGGAGATGCTTCGCTATTGAGGCGTGTGTGCCGAATCCCTCTAGTCATCGCTAGGGAGATTTCTGGCGTTGCCTATCCATCACTGAAGAAGTACATTCGGTCAAGAATACGACCAATGCGAACTGTGTCAGACTCCTTTCTTATCTGTCTTCGCAAATGAATCTGCGAACCCTCAATGATGTCTTTTTTTCGATAATCCAGCGCGATCAGCCGCGCGTCATTGTTTACCGTAAAGATGAAGCCTGGATTCCAATTTCGGCTCAGGAGCTTCGTCTTCAGATCATGCGCCTTAGTCAAGCGCTGTTGAACTGGGGCATCCGCAAGGGCGATCGGATTGCCATACTCAGCGAAAACCGTCCTGAGTGGGCAGTCGCTGACTTCGCTTCCCTGCTGGTGGGCGCGGTTGTAGTCCCGATTTATGCAACGTTGACGGCGGAGCAGACTGCTTACGTCCTTCGAAACTCCGGAGCACGCATAGTTTTCGCATCGTCCGAAAAACAACTCAAGAAGATTTGCGAGATTCGCGCTCAGACTTCGTTAGAAAAAATCGTTGTTATGGATTCTGCCCCTCTCGTCGGCAGTGACATTGTCCTGATGCAGGATATTGCCGAAGACGTCACGGTCGAGCGGAAAGCCGAGATAGATGCGCTCGCCCACGCGGTTGGACCCGAGGATTTGGCGACTATTATCTACACCTCCGGCACCACGGGCACTCCCAAGGGCGCAATGCTCACGCACGGAAATATGGCTGCGAATCTGTCATGCTCGCTGCGAGGCTTTGATCTGAATCCCGGAGACGTCAGCCTGTCTTTTCTTCCTTTGTCACACGTCACCGCCCGCCATGTGGATTACGCGATGTTGTACCACGGAGTCACGATTTGCTATGTTCCCTTTCTCGACAGCCTTCCTCGCGCTCTGAACGAAATTCGCCCTACAATCCTCGTCAGCGTGCCGCGGCTTTACGAGAAAATCCACACGCAGGTAGAACTTAAAGCGAAGAAGTTTCCCAAGCGACAGATTTATCGCTGGGCCCTTTCCGTTGGAAAGGCTTACAGAAACGAAACGCTTGCCGGAAGACTTCCAACGTCTTTCTCTTGGAACCTTGCCAGCCGACTGCTCTTTTCCAAAGTGCGTGCGGGACTTGGTGGTCGCGTGCGGATATTTATTTCCGGCGGCGCCCCCTTGGGTCGTGAGCTCGCCGAGTGGTACGCGAACGTTGGGATTCGCATCCACGAAGGATACGGGCTGACTGAGACTTCACCAGTCATCGCAGTAAATTCTCCCGAAGCCCACAAAATCGGCACCGTGGGAAAGCCGCTGGCGAACATTGAAGCGCGTATCGCTGATGATGGCGAAATATTGGTGCGGGGACCTTCGATTTTTCCTGGCTACTGGAACAAGCCGGATGAAACCCAGGCAGTGTTTAACGGCGACTGGTTCAAGACCGGTGACATCGGCAATTTGGATGCGGACGGATTTCTCTCCGTCACCGATCGAAAAAAAGATCTGATAAAAACATCCGGCGGAAAATTCATTGCGCCCCAGCCAATCGAAAATTCGCTTAAGCATAACGCGTTCGTTGCTGAAGCCGTGGTCTTGGGCGACAAACATAAGTTTCCAGCCGCGCTGATTTCCCCTAACTTTGTCGTGTTGGAAGACTGGGCGCGCAACAACGGAGTTGCGTTCTCTTCACGTCAGGAACTCGTGGCTGATGGCAAAACGCAAGCGCTTTACGAAGCAATTGTGGATGTCGCAACTAAAGATCTCGCTCGCTTCGAGAAGCTTAAGAAGGTTATTCTCGTGGCGGATGAGTTCACCTCCGACAACGGACTACTTACCGCTAGTATGAAAATGCGCCGTCGCGTCGTAGAGGAGAGATACCGCCAGCGGATTGCAGATATGTACGCTCGCGCGGAAGAATCCGGGCCGGCGTCGTAAATTCAATCACAACCCAAGCGGAGCTTGGACTGAGCATCCGCACAATTTACAATCGTCAGCATGGATCCTCTCATCATTGCCGGCCGGCAGTTTCGTTCCCGTCTGATCGTCGGAACTGGGAAATACAAATCCTTTCAGGAAACTGCCCGCGCACTCGAGGCCAGCGGCGCCGAAATGGTGACAGTGGCCGTTCGCCGCGTGAACCTCGATCGCAACAAAGAATCTTTGCTGGATTTTATTGATCCCAAGAAATACTTTCTGCTTCCGAACACTGCTGGTTGCTACACGGCTGATGAAGCAATTCGCGCTGCGCGTCTAGGAAGAGAGGTCGGACTTTCCGACTGGGTCAAGATTGAAGTCATTGGCGATCAGGCGACGCTTTATCCCGACGTTCACGCGACCGTGGAAGCGACTCGCGTGCTCGTGAAAGAAGGATTCACCGTCCTTCCCTACACTTCTGATGACATCGTATTCGCTAAGCGCTTACTGGATGCCGGCGCCAGCGCGATCATGCCATTGGGAGCGCCAATCGGCAGCGGCCTCGGAATACAGAATATTGCTAATATCCAAATCTTGCGGGAGATGATCACAGGCGTTCCGCTGATTCTCGATGCCGGAGTCGGCACCGCTTCGGATGCGACAATAGCGATGGAATTGGGCGCGGAGGCCGTGTTGATGAATACCGGAATCGCGGCGGCGCAGAATGCGGAACTCATGGCCGAGGCCATGAAACATGCCGTCTTAGCGGGACGCGCGGCGTTCATGGCGGGCCGCATGCCTAGAAAACTTTATGCCACGGCCAGCTCGCCGGTCGAGGGCGTAGTGCGATAGATTTCCCAAATAAAAAAGGCGGCGCGATGGCCGCCTTAATTCTGCTCCACGAATCTCACATCATTTTCGCGCTGTCTACGTGGATCGAGTCTCCTTTTACTTCTCCGGTTACAGCCACGTGATGGCCTTCATGACCCTTGAGCGCATCGGGATTGTCCACGGCCAGCACTTTCTGATCTCCGTCAGTCACGACCACGACTTTGGCTCCCTTTTCGAGGCATTTCTTGGTGCACTCAGCAGCGCTCGCATTTGCACCTTTGACTCCGCACTTGGAATCGCTGACCCAACCATTCACAGTAGCCTTATCGCCAGCCGATGACATACCCACGATAACGAAAAGAAACGCAGACAAACAAAGACTGACCAATACTGACTTCTTCATACCCATACCCTCCTCAAATTGCGGTTACGCCGCGTTGCATAGCAAGCATCGAAAACAAGGACACTTCGTTCGCTCTAACCTGCGAACTATAGCACAGCAACAGGGTCAAGATTCAACGGCGCGCGACGGCTAATTGCTGGCGGAATGGGTAACCGGAGGAGGGGTAGAAACAGTGGAGGGTGACACGAAAATTACTTCTCCCGGACGGGCATAGTGCAACTGCTCGCGGGCCTCGCGCTCAATCGTCGTCGGATCCGATTTCAGCCCTCTGATCTGCTTTATATAGCGTTCGTTCTCTTTCTGTAATTCCAATATCTCTTTGTTCAAAGTCTTGTATTCCGCGCGCTTCTGATTGAAGACCATCATGCCGTTGGCGGCGAAAACGACGTGGACAAAGAGCCACGCAGTCAAAACGCAGACCAGCGCCGTAGCGATCCGGCGCCGAAACTCATATACTCGGGCCCAGCCCGGCCGCAGCCTTGCCGCCGCCTGTTCCACGTAGGCCTCTGCTTGCGGCGCGCGATTTACTACCGAGCGCAAGCTTTCCTGAAGAGCGGGTTTCTGCAGTGCACGTAGCTTGCGAAGACCTTCTACTCGAATATCCATTGTTTCGCTGCCAATCCTAATTTCGCCAGAGCTTCTTTGCTGCCAGCCTCGGAATATACCCGAACGACGGGCTCGGTTCCCGAGAGCCGGTAGCATACCCACGAACCGTCCTCGAACACCAGCTTCAGGCCGTCGGTGCGGACCGCCTCTTTTATCTTGTGTCCTGAAAACTCGCGGGGATCCTGCTCTAGTTTCTTAGTGAACTTCGCTTTGACCTCCGCCGTCAAGGTAAAGTTCTCGCGTTGTGGATAGAAGGAACCAACTTTGACAAACAGCTCCTTCAATTGGCGTCCTAGCGGCTTGCCGCGCTTTGCCACCATTTCGCAGCACAACAGTCCGGCAAGTACTCCGTCCTTCTCGGGGACATGATGGCGGATGGAAAGTCCGGCGCTCTCTTCGCCTCCGATTGCGATCTTGTCGGCTTTGATGAGCTCGCCGATGTACTTGAAGCCTACGGGAGTCTCGTGCAACTCAACTTCATGATGCTTTGCCAGTGCATTGATCATGTTGGTGGTCGCTACGGATTTACCCACGCCATTCTTCCATCCGCGGCTTTCGACCAGGTAATCAAACAGCAAAGCAATAATGTAGTTCGGCTGAACAAAGGTGCCATCCTCATCAACGATCCCAAAACGGTCCGCGTCGCCATCGGTCGCGATGCCGATGTGGGCGCTGGTCTCGCGCATCTTCTTTCTAAGGTCCTCCATGAAGTG
>JALYIM010000154.1 GCA_030775785.1 Acidobacteriota bacterium | reverse complement strand
TCGCCGATTACCTCGATGAGACCAAACTCAGCAAGAAGCCCAAGACATTTGCCGCCTATTCGACTGCCTTGTCGTACTTTATCGAATCCTGTCACAAACTGTATGTCGAGGATGTAGATCGCAAGGACTTACTGAAGTTCTCGGCGTTCCTCCGAGATGAAAAAAAACAGGCACCGCGTAGCGTCTACAACAAGTTTGAAAACGTGATGTCGTTTCTAAAGGCACAAGGAATTCGCGGATTGGTTGGCAAAAACGATTGGCCCCGATTCGTGGAAGAGGAACCCGAAGTATACGAGAAGGAAGAGTTAGAGGCGCTGCTTGAAGTCTGCAACAAGGAGGAGCGGCTGTGGTTTGAGTTCTTTTTGATGTCGACGAGTTCTTTGCAGAGGGCTTCGGACGCCGGGTCCTGGAACAGTGGCCGGGTTCGCGATTGCGCCCGCTCCTGCTCAATGCACCACAGTTCAATGGATGAACGGTTGAAGCGCCAGTCGGAACCGACTTTAAAGGCGGGAATTTTTCCTCGCTTTGCGAGTCTATAAACCGTATTGGGATGGACACTCAGATAGCGGGCCACTTCCCTGAGCGTCATTACTCGCCCTTCGTACACTGCAGCTGCCCCTGATAGTTTTGAAGACTAAAAGTGAATCGGTGTCATTTTAAGTGAATAAAAGTGTATTCGATAAGAAATATTTTGTCACCGAGAGCTGTTCCTAACCAAGGAGAAATCCTGGTTGTTGGCGCACCATTTACTTTCGCCGAAGAGGGTCCGCAATGACATCAGCCTCTAGTGGGGGCCTGCCAGGCGCCGCTGGCAATTGCGGAATTCATCGGAACGCGCGCAATCGTCGAAGTGGGCGGTTTGAACTGAGCGACACTGCAGGGTAGAGATCCCGCAGAACCTCGTCTTTAAAATCATTGGTTCGGGAGCACACCTCAACAGCACCTCCTACGGAGCGAATGCGACTTCTGATCCAAGGCCTGCGTAGGAGTAGTTGCTACCGTATACATCTTTCAAAATTTTGAACGCCAAAACTCCTGTACAGTGTGCAGGCGCGACCCTCTTGACGCCGAGATCATCCTTGAGGCGGTGTGAAAGATTATTGATGTACTCCGGCGAATAATTGAGGAGATGAAATCCTCCCATCACAAGGTCGACGTTGCCCTTGAGTTGTTTTTCGGTCTCGGCGACGATTCGTTCAACTCTGCTATGCGAGCACCCGACGACCAGGACTGGCCCTTTGGAAGTCATGAGCGCGAGTGAGAGTTCCGGAAATCCAGTAAGCTCTGGCTGGTCTTCGTTGGGAGGGTATTTCGAGAAGTCGCCCATCATCACGGATTCAGTGACAATCAGAAACACACCGGGAGCAATCTCTCTCGTGCTGGGCACGAAATCTTTATTGGCATGCCAGAATCGACCGCTGCTCTTGTAGTGGATTTTGGTGTTCCCGCGAAAATACAGTTCTTCCTTCGGAAGAGCTGCAACTTCTCCCCTCAGCGGCGGCCAATTCCATTCCTCCGACGCTCCGAGCGCCCGATCATCAGGAAGATAAAGCTTAATGCCGGGGTTAATTGTGAGGAGGTAGTCGAGTCCTGAAGCGTGATCGTTGTGACGATGCGATAGAACTGCAAAGTCAACCGTCTTTAGATCAATCCCTAATGCTTTTACGTTGTGCTCGAAAGTATCTGCGTCATTGCCCGAATCGAAAAGAATGGTTTTTCCGTTGTATCGGATTAATGCTGAGAAGCCCCAGTCTAAGGTTGTACCTTTCATCTCATACCCAAATGCATCGTACAAGTTGCGAATGCTATTTGGTTTTGCGTGTGCCGAGGGCGCTGGCTGAGCAACGGGGTGTAAACAAACAATCCATAGCCCAATAAAAAATATCTTCCCCATGGGATCTCCCTTTGCCGGATCTGCGGTTGTCCCAAAATGGCCAAGCGGGAATCCGCGCTCCTTATCTTTAATCTGGATTTACTCGAATTTCACGAGAATCGGACCAAGTATAAACGCCGTAAAAACACCTACTACGTATAAGAAAGCCGATATCCACAGAAAAACCTGGGTGATCCTGCTCGCTGTATGACAGGCGTCATCCCCGGGGCTACATGCCTGTCCTGTACTTTTCAGCCTTGGCGCGAGGTTGTAAACATAAAGGAAATTGAGGGCGATCATCAGACCGGAAGTGATAAACACTATTTCCTTGTGTTTGGACACCGTGATGAGCCACGGGAGCGAACCTAAGATTGAAGCGACTGCTGTGCCCAGACCGGCAAGGACAAGTAGTGACGGGAGGGCGCAACAAAGTAATGTGCCTACGGAACCGAACAGCGAGATAAACGCCAGCTTATTTTCGTGGGGTTGCGTTCCGTTCAATTTTCGTTAGCCTTTTAACACTTCTTTGATTTGCAATTTAGGCAGTCCGCCATTCTGAGACGGGACTACCAAGCCTCTCAGCGTGACAGCTTTCACGCCTTTCACTTTCATTGCGTCAATTGCTTCCAGATGGAAAATGTCATTTGATCCGCTAACCTTAAACTGCGTCTCGCTTCCCTTTGTGACCAAATCACCTGTAACGGTGACCGTGGCGTCTTTCGGAGTGAACCCTTGTTCGTTGACGGCCTTCCGTAGCTGCTCGAGTGACGCGGTATTGCCGGGCGCCAGTTGAATGTGGGCCATGCCTTCAGTCAGGCTCACTTTTATATTTTCGACTCCGGGCACCTTTTTCACTGCCACGCTCACGGCGTGGGCGCAGACGGCTCAATCCATGCCGAAGATTGCTAGATCCACTTGCTTGTATTCTGCGTGGGCGAGCCCCGTCAGCAGCAACAGAATAGATGTGAGAAATGATCGTTTCATCCAAACTCTCCCTTAAAAAAAGTGACTGAAATTTAATGCAAAGCGAACACGTTCAGGCTGAAAACGACTTCCTACATCCCGGTACACGGGTACTTGAACCCCACCCTCAATCGCATAGTTCTTGTAAATTCCGAGAACAGAAGGCCCCAAAAAAATCTGATGTCCGTCCGTCCCGGGCATTCGCACGTAAAATTTGCGAGCTTTCGTCGAAACGTCGCCATTCATTTCGACGAAACCACGCCAGT
>JALYIM010000153.1 GCA_030775785.1 Acidobacteriota bacterium | reverse complement strand
CGAAAACTCTGAGTCCAGAAGATTGATGTGAGCGTGGCGTGACTCTTCCTTTCTTAGAGGATGCATCACAAATACGATCGTGCCGCGGCAATTGCGGATGAATATTTCGGCCAAGTCTCGGTGAATTACTTGGTGGATGGTGTAGCAGAGTATTAACACGCCGCACTGCCCCATTTGTATTTCGAAGCGAACTGCTGCTTCGCTGATGGTGGATAAGACTTGATATCCAGCAATCCGAAGAATTGACGCCCGTTGGGCTAGAAGTTTAGTTTCTGCGCTCAGGGACAAAACATTCTTTTCAGCGTTTACATTTACGTATGCCTTTAGGGCAACGATTTCACTTCGTCATAACGGTAAGCAGCACGGCACCACCCAGCATTTCATCCGTGGACTTTGGGAAGCTGGTTGGGTGCTTGCTCCTGCACAGTCTTGGAAGCGTTTGAAAGACTCGGAAAAAACTGCTGAGAATGAGCTCTCCGTTTGTAATAGCCCGGGACACGTACGAGGAGCATGAAAGTTCGCCGTGCAACTCGCGGTATGGGCAGTTAAACCCTTTGCGGGGAGAAACATGGATTTGGTAAAGACGTATCAGGCCCAAAGCTAGGCGCCGGATGATAGCCCGACGCAGGTCACTCCCTTCGGGGAGTAGCCGGTCCGAGGACCCGTCAAACGCAAACTGGTCCACCGGTGCTCGCGAGGCGAGTCTTAAGCCATTAAAAATCATCTTGGTTAGTTGCCATGCAGTCAGCAAGGGTGGTACGTGTCCACATCCAAATACGCGCAAGCAGCACTTTAAAGCCCGGTTCCTCGAATCCGCTGCTTGCAGCCAATGTATCGTTCGGTGGTTTGAAGCGAGAGGTCCCCAAAACGAACTGGATCTTTTCCAACTCGCCCCCGAAGTATGGCAGAGTCTTGTCTCGACAGCGCAGAACAACAAGTCGAGGTGATCGCACCGGGATGGTGGTCTGCGAGTGAGTCAATTGCGTGACTTCCGGAACTCATTCACGGCGAGCACTTCGCTAGTGTGTCCCGGATGTTCTCGCGTCAGCCGTTGTTGGAGAGTCGCGATGTTGCCTCAAGATCTGAAGGCAAACAGCCGTACATTGCATAGGTGCTCACGCAATCGGATAGAGGGCATCGCACCCGCTCCGGCTTGGAAGACTGCTTGAACAGCGCGATTTCCCGTTGAAACTTTTCCTTACCGCACACGTCAGATCTGTACGCTTTTGCCATCCGTCCAGCTTGCCACAAAATTCAATTCTGGAGCAATATCGCGACCGCGCTGACGAGGGGAATATAATTCAGAGTACGAGGTGCTCCCATGATTCAGTTTGTCTGCGATGCTTGTAGTGCCGTGAAAGAACCGTCTGAGGCTTGGATCCTTGGCATAGCGGCAGAGTCGGTTGGTCCGTTTCCGCTATGAGAGAAGTTACGATCCTTTCAAGTTGGGACAGAGCGAACGCTCTCCATCCTTTGGGCGTTCATTTCTGTTCAGTTCAATGCCGAGATGAATTTAAGGAGAGGTTGTTCGGATCGGATTCTGGAAGCCCTCTTGCTGCTGAGATCCAGCCTCGATTACGTCGCAAGAAGAGTGCGTGATTAAGCCGCCCGAAAATACAAGAGCTCAGAGCGACGGTAACAATGACGCCTCGACCACCTAGGACACCTACAGTGAGCACCGGATTGAACATTTAATGCTGAAGGGTTAGGTTCTCTTTAACTCCTTCAGAAGTCTTCCAAGCGCCCTCTCCAGCGGGCGCTTTTCTTATTTGATCTGCATTCACCACTTGCTCAGAACGCGTCTGCACACGACACACCGTTGGGTGCCGAGAAGCTGCGTTGAGGCGGAGGACTTTGCCCCACTTACCTGTTCCTACAGTAAAAGCCCGATTGAACCGCGTTCAGGAACAGTTAATATTCAGAGAATCGTTGACGTAATCAAAAGCGCCTTCCTCCAGCGGGCGCTTTTCTCTTGCTTGACGCAGAAATAATCGAAAATTATCAGACAGGTAGTTCCACGGTCCCAGTAGAGGCGTGTGCGACTGGCTGTTTAACACTATCCGCAACTCCAGCTTTGCATTCGAGATTTAGAGCGAAGTGGTACGAACAAATTGTTAAAAATTGCTATGGTTCGATGAGGAACGGACCGCTGTCCTCCCGCCGCTAGACCCCTGCGGATGCCCCTTGCCCTGCGTGTTGTCAAGCTCACACCGATTGCTATCGCTGTTTGCGAATCCTGCGGAAAGGAAGTCCACTCTCAGGAGCCGCTGCAAGACGACGCGCTGAAGGCGATGCATTCGCTGTTCGACGCGCACAATTGTCAGAGCCAGCGTGAAGCGAAAGAGTCAGGCTGAGTCATACCGGCGCCTTGGATTGACACTTACCACGACGAATATTCAAATTTGCTGATTTCCCCGTATAGACGACATGAGCGTATTAATTATCTACTGTGTCCAGAGGAATCGTGAACGGAATCCTGACAGGGCTGACTTATCGACTGGCTGGTGAGTTTGCATCATGAGTCTCACTGCCGGCATTGCCGCGCCACAAAAAGCTCCACGCAGGATGATGGTAATTGCCGGTGTAGCGGTTCTGGGGCTGCTTCTGGCGGGAACTTCATTTTTGGCCACGCACTGGCCATTCACCCGCGAAGAAGTCATCAAATCTCTCCA
>JALYIM010000152.1 GCA_030775785.1 Acidobacteriota bacterium | reverse complement strand
CATGCAGTCAGAAGCCCCATTGATGAAACCCGAACGCTCTTCGGAGTCGCTTGAAACCCACCATCTGCCGTCGAAGAGCTGCTTTTGCGCGGCAGACCAGCTGCTTACAGCCAAAGTCGTAGCTAATAGAAGTAGAAAGGTCCGCATAGATTCAATCGAAGATTTCCTTATTCTCGATCTTAATCCCTCCACAACTCTGTCATTACCGACAGAGAGAGGGAGCTGCACCGCTCACTTTCCAATACAAAATCTGCTGAAAATCAGACTCAGGATGTCATCTGCGGTAGTCGCTCCGGTAATTTCATCCAGCGGACGCAGCGCACTATAAAGATCAAGCAAAAGCATCTCGTGGGGAACTTTATTGACGATGGCGGAGCAGGCGGCGTCAAGGCCAGCCAGTGATGCGCTCACTAAGGACTGATGGCGAATGTTGGTGAGAAATCCGTTTTCTCCGCGTCCGGCGGACTCTCCTCCAATGTGACGCAAAATTTCGTCGCGCAACTCCGGTATCCCATCCCCAGTTAGGGCGGAAGTACTCACCACCGTCGTGGATTCTGCGGCCACCAGCGGCGAATCAGCTCCTGTTAGGTCGGCCTTATTTGTCACAAGAATCGCTGCTTCCTTTTCCACCTGATTAATAATTTCCTGATCTTCCGAAGACAGCGGCTGGGTTGCATCGAGCACAACCAGCACTAAATCGGCATCTGCAAGCGCTTCTTTGGATTTGCGGATGCCAATGCTCTCCGCTTCATCGAGCGCGCGACGAATTCCGGCGGTGTCAATCAACTTGACCGGGATCCCGCCGATTGCAACGGTTTCCGTGACTAGATCGCGCGTCGTTCCGGGCATCGCGGTAACAATCGCGCTCTCACGTTCCACCAGACAATTAAAGAGACTGGATTTGCCTACGTTCGGCCGTCCCACAATTGCCAGCGTCAGCCCTTCATGCACAATTTTTCCATAATCAAAAGACGCGGCAAGTTTCTCAAGCGGCGCATGCACGTTAGCAATCTGCTGCAGGATTTTCTGGTCCGGCAGGACTGAAACATCGTCTTCTGCGAAATCCACCCCAGCTTCCAGAGTCGCGATCAGTTCCACCAGAATTTGTTTAATAGGCTGCAAGCGCCGAGAGAGTGCGCCATTGAGTTGTTGCGCTGCAACCTTCGCCTGATAAAGAGTCTGCGATTCAATGAGGTCGCGGACAGCCTCCGCCTGGGTGAGATCAATGCGACCATTGAGAAAGGCGCGCATGGTGAATTCCCCGGGCTCGGCGAGACGCGCCCCTCTGGCCAGCGCTAGCTCCACTACGTGCCGCAGAACGACGGGAGAGCCGTGCGCGGAAATTTCAACTATGTCGTCGGTGGTATAGGAACGCGGCTTCGCAAAATACGTAACTACAACTTCGTCGATACGCTGTCGTTCATAGGGATCAACCAGCTCCCCTAAGATGGCGTGGCCAGGTTCGAGCTCGTGCTTCAGCAATAACATGGGCAAAGCGATCACCTTCGCCTCCGGTCCGGCCAGACGCACTACTCCAATCCCGCCGGCTCCGGTAGGCGTGGCGATGGCAACAATGGTGTCGTCTAGATTCATACAAACTTGTTAGGAAGTAGCAGAAAGATTGTAGCGGTGCGGTTAAGGAAGAGTTCGGCGCGCAGGTTTGTTGCTAGCCGGTTTGTAGTCCTTGGGATAAACGACCAGACACCGATGAGACCCGTCGCCCTGACTTTCGGTGCGCAGATCAACATGGTCGCGCAATACAAGATGGACGATGCGCCGCTCTCGCGATGACATGGGAGCAAACTCGTAGGGCGCTCCCGACTTACGTACCTTTTCGGCTGCGACATCAGCGGCGATGCGTAACTCTTCCAGCCGCATGGCTCGATGATTCATGCAATCAAAGCGAACTTTCTCATGCTCGTTTCCTGGCAGCCTGAGAATTTCCAGCGCTAGAAATTCCAGGGAGCGCAGCAATTCGCCCCCGCGTTCGAGCACTAATGAGGAATCGGGGCCGGAAAGATCCACAAGAATTTCAGGACGCTCCCACTCGCGCTGCTCGGGCAAAGGAGGATCCACCATGATGCGGTAACGCAGTCGCAGACCACCCTGATTCACAATCAGCTTTAAAAACTCATCAATCTTTTTCGCGGCAGCGACTTTGTCAGGGATTGGCATATACAAGAGATTAGCTACTTGTCTTTCTTTCTGGCCCGCTTTAACGCCATCTCACGCATCTCGCGTCCGAGGGTGGTGCGATTCATAATGTACTGCTGCACTATGGCAATCAGGTTCCCCTCCGACCAGTAGAGGCATAAGCCAGAGGCGAGATTGAAGCTTATGATACCCATCATCATTGGCATCATGAAAGTCATCATTTTCTGTTGCGCCGGATCCATTCCTGCTTGCGGTGTCATTCTCTGCGTGAGCAGCATGGTAACAACGATTCCGATCGGCAGCAGATAGATCGGATCCGGCGAGGAGAGATCTCTTATCCAGAGCCAGTGAGCGTGGCGCAGGTCGAGGGCCGCGCCTAGCATCCGGTAGTACGCAAACAGAAAAGGCATTTGGATCAGCATTGGCAGACACCCGCCCGCCGGACTGACTCCCTGCTGCTTCATGAGCGCAGCAATCTCCTGATTCATCTCCTGCTTGCGAGGGTCCCGCATGCTGTACTTCTTATACTTTTCCTTGATCGAATTCATTTGCGGCTGAATCTTCTGCATCTTCAGCGCCGACTTCATGCTCGAAATCCGCAGCGGCAGCAGCGCGAGATTAATGATCAAAGTCTGAATGACGATGGCCCATCCCCAGTTGGAGACGACGTGGTCATAGGTCCACTTCAACCACAGGAAAAGCGGTCGCGCCAGGATTCCGAGGAAACCGAAATTGACTACCGACCGCAAGTCTGGAGGCGCGCCGGATACGGTGGGCGCTGGCACTGATTCGAGTATCTGTAGCGACTTGGGACCAACGTAAAGCCGTCCACTGGTGACACCGCGTGGATTTCCGACCGCTATACCGAGCACATCCACTTTCGTCAGTTCCTGATTCGCCTTGCGCGAATCTTTCGGCACTTCGATGGGATTGCGAAGCGTTACAGTTGATGCGCTCTGGGGGTCGTCGGGAAGAAAGATCGCGGCAAAATACTGATCGCTTACTCCAACCCAGTTAAACGGACCGGTGAGCGTGTTGCCGCCACTCACCTTCTTAATGTCCAGACGCTCGGTGTTGCTGTTGTACTGATAAGCAATTTCGCTGGAACGGTAGGCAGCGAGGTTCGTTTGGTCTCCGAGGCCTGCCGGCCAGGAAGGATAAGCGGCAATCGCAACGTCGTTGGAGGTTACAGAAGTCTGGACGTGAATTGAGTAATTGCCTTCAAAGCTGAGAGCCTTGTGAACAGTCACTTCGCGGTCGGCGTAATCGAAGGTGAGTTCCGCCGGGGCCGTCATAGTGCCGGAAGATGATGTGACATATAGCGCCGAATTGAGCTTCTCTCGCAATTTCTCGTCATATGTCCATAACGAAAGCGGAGCGCCATATTTGTCGCTGGCGGCTGCATTGACCAGTTCGAGAGGTTGCCCTTTGTCGTCGTCGAACTTTTTCAGCACCCACGATTTTATTTTTGCGCCGCGATTGCTGAAGGTGATGCGGTAGAGGTCGTTTTCAATCACCACCTCAGTCTCTGCGGCCGCCTGCTTGCTAACGCCCTCGTTGCTGGTGAGTGGCTGACGCTGGCGCGTATTGGGAGTTGCAGCCCCAGAAGTTTCCACTGCGGGTGATGATGAACTTTGCGTTTGCTTCTGGTTCAACGTCTGGCCGGGCGGAGTCGCGGGTTGCGGCAAATATTTCTTGAGCAACGGTTGGAAGGCGACAATGATAAGAAACGTGAGCGCGAAGACCAATAGCAGCCGCCGCTCCATTCCAGGTTCCTGTTGGGGACTCTGATAATTAGGCAAATTTAGGACTCTGTCACTGCAGGTTCAATATTGGGGCTGTTCATTTTGTTCATTAAAGGGTTGTGTGCGTCGTTGCGAGCTCTTGCGTGTTTCATCACCGGATCGTATCCGCTGCCACCGAAAGGATGGCAACGAAGCACGCGACGGATCGCGATCCAGATTCCACTGCCGATTCCAAAGCGCTCCACAACTTCAATGGAATATTCAGAGCACGTCGGGAAAAAACGGCAGGCTGGCGATAGCGATGGAGATACAAATCCCTTGTATCCACGAAGCAGCCATAGAACAATAGATTTTGAGGAGTTCGCCAATCCCATATTGATGATTCGCAAATTCATTTATTAGCCGGCTTTATGTCGCTCGTTCGCGGACGCTGCTTGTTCGCGATCGAATTCTCTATGACCTGGAAAGCGCGAGTGATCTCCCGCTCGAGGTCGCCAAAATCTGCGGTCAAAAGCGATTTCTTAGGATTGATCACCACGTCCACCGGCATGACAGAAGTAGGCCGACAAAGCCGGACCGCCTCCCGCAGACGGCGCTTCATTCGATTACGCACCACCGCGCCACCCAAGACGCGGCCGACAGTGAATCCCACGCGAAGTTCTCCGCTACCCCCCTCGCTCTTGTCGCGCCGGAGATAAAATACCGTCAAGTGAAGCGCAAAGTGGCGGCGTCCCTGCTTATAAACAATTTCGAAATCCGCATGCCGAAGTAACCTGCCACTTCGAGGTGACCTAGCTCGCTTGCTGGCACTGGGAGAATCAGCGTTACTCTTGGGACCGTCTGCGCTCACGGCTCACGATCCAGACTTAAATCGCAGGCTTACAGATACGCGGAAACTGAGATTATTCACGGAAACCGGGCTTCACTGCGACCCGCTTGCGGCCCTTCGCTCGCCTGCGCGAAATCACCGCCTGGCCGTTCTTCGTTTTCATCCGAGTTAGAAATCCGTGCGTCTTCGCGCGGTGTCGGCGGTTAGGTTGAAATGTGCGCTTGGGCATGAAACTTACTTACTCCTGATCTGAATGGGCTTGAAAGACGAACGAGAAGTATAAATGACGCAGCGCAAATGGGGCAAACGGAGTACAGTTCGAGAGTACGGCTCTCAGCGAAAAAATTGGAAGTATCTTTACCCATTATATTTTGCGTTGCACCAATCACGCGACAGTTTATAAGTCTGCTACTTGACAGAGTTTTTTGTTGAGATTTGAATCGTGACTGTCAGCAAAAATTTCTGGCCGAAGATTTCCACACAGCTAAAACTTTTGTGCTAGTATGCCGCACTGATTGAGATTTATTTCCAGCGCTACGCGCGGGTTTTAAGGCTTTCTTTCGAAAATACAGCTGTTTTTTCTGCACTACTGATATCGGCTGCCGCCTTCTTGGCGGGGGCTAATAAAACGAAACTTCTTATGTCCGTTCCAACACCTACACTTGCCCCCAATCCGTGGTTGCGCATTCTGGACGCGCTCGAAAAGAAAATCAATCGCCATTCTTACGATACCTGGCTCAAACCGACTCGCTACAGCCATGCAAGCGGAAGCGTGCTCTTCGTCCGCGTGCCTACAACTGAGTTTCGCCACGTAGGCGACAAGTACGCGGACCTAATTCAGGAAGCGCTGGACAATCTCGGGCTGGAATATCAGGAAGTCCAGTTTGTAACCCCCGAAGATGATCCCGCGACTATTCCGGTGCGCCATGATGGAGGCCTCTCAAGCCGCCCAACTCCAGTTGCTTCGCATCCATCGCAATCGAGGTTCGATTGGGACAGCGCGGCGCAACTGAATCCCCGCTATACCTTTGACGCATTCGTGATCGGCAACGGAAACCAGTTTGCCCACGCAGCTTGCCAGGCCGTCGCCGAGCGTCCGTCGAAAGCCTATAACCCGCTCTTTCTTTACGGCGGTGTCGGGATGGGCAAGACCCACCTGATGCAGGCCATCGGACACGAAATCAAGCGCCGGCAGCCGCAGGCGGCCATCTGCTATGTCTCTAGCGAGAAGTTCACCAACGAAATGATTAACTCGCTACGTTACGACAAGATGATCAGCTTCCGCGACAAGTTTCGTAACGTGGACGTTCTTCTCGTAGACGACATCCAGTTCCTGGCCCAAAAAGAGCGCACGCAGGAAGAATTCTTCCACACCTTTAACGCGCTACATGACGCGATTAAGCAGATCGTAATTGCCAGCGACCGTCCCCCCAAAGAACTCGCTGAGATTGAAGATAGATTGCGCAGCCGGTTCGAGTGGGGACTGATCGCTGACATCGCTCCGCCCGATCTTGAAACCAAAGTTGCCATCCTCCAGAAAAAATCGGAACAGGAGAAAGTTTCTCTTCCGACCGATGTCGCTCTCTACATCGCTTCCAATATCCGCTCAAACGTCCGCGAGCTCGAAGGTGCCCTCATTCGACTTGTCGCGCACTCCTCTCTGATCGGTGCACAGATCACGCTGCCTTACGCCCAGCAGGTGCTCAAGAATTTCATTGACTCGCAGGCGCGCAAGGTAACTATCGAGTCCATTCAGAAGGCTGTTGCGGAACAGTTTGGACTGCGCCTGGTTGAGATCAAGGCAAAAAATAATTCCCGGGCCATCGTCTATCCACGGCAGATTGCCATGTATCTTGCAAAACATTTGACGGAAGCTTCGCTGCCCGAAATTGGACGCCAGTTTGGCGGCAAGCATCACACCACAGTGTTGCACTCCGTGGACAAAATTGACGTCGTCCGCAAAACGGACAAAGATTTAAACAGGCTGATCAATAAAATGACCGAGCAGTTGAGTGCTTAAACAGAGCGTTCGGCCTCGATTTGCACTTTGCGAGAGGTTTGTTTCGAGTGAAGCCTGTGGAGTAGATGTGGAAGCTGTGAAAGATCAGTACGTAATCGGAGCAACGATCTAGATGTACACCTGGCCGCGTGCGATTGAAGCCTAATTTTGGACACAAGGTTGAGGTTTGGAAGTGGCTCTGAGATTGATAGTTAAGCGGGATTTCCACTTTTCCTGCCTGCCTACTGTTACTACTGGTTTTAATAGTTTTTATTTTGATATAAGAGAAGTATTCAAAGTAGCATCGCTCGCGGGAGAATTCGGTCATGCCGGTTGAAGCCATAGCGTCAGCGACGGGAACCACAACCATGGAGATCACGGTCACTAAATCTGAACTCTTGCGGGAGCTCACGGCCACCCAGGGAGTGGTCGAGCGGAAGACCACGATTCCAATTCTTTCCAATTATTTATTTGAAGCCGCCGGCGATAAACTCTCCCTCACTGCCACTGACCTTGATCTAAGCCTGCGGACTTCCTGTAATGCCAAAGTAAAAAAAGAAGGCTCTTGCACTATTCCAGCGCGAAAACTCCACGATTACGTGAAGTTGCTTCCGGACGCCGAGGTCACCATAAAGTTGTTGGAGAACCACTACGTCAGCATTCGCTGTGGACGCTCCAACACCAAAATGGTAGGCATGGCGCGCTCAAATTTTCCCGGCCTGCCTGCGTTTCCCACAGTAGGCGTTGTGAAAATTCCCGCCCAAGTTTTGCGGTCCATGATTGCTAAGACCGGGTTCGCCATTGCCAGCGAGGAATCGCGTTATACGCTGAATGGCGCGTTGATGGTGTTGAAGCCGGAATCCATCACCATGGTCGCCACCGACGGCCATCGCCTGGCGCATATTGAACGTCCCGGAGAAAAGTTCGACGGGGTATCGGGAGAGATGAAAACACTCGTTCCCAAGAAGGCCATGGACGAGCTGAAATCTTTACTAGATTCTACCGACGCTGACACGATTGAGTTCGCGAAGGACGAGTCCACTCTCTTCTTCCGCATCGGACAGCGATTGCTCACGTCGCGCCAACTCACGGGACAATTCCCGAATTACGAAGCGGTACTGCCGAAAGACAACAGCAAAAGCATCAATCTTCATTCGGACGAATTGAGCGCGGCAATCTCCCGCGTAGCGCAGTTCGCGGATGAGCGGTCCCGGGCGGTCCGCCTCAAACTGGAAAAAGGAGAATTGAAACTTTCCGCGTCATCCACCGAGACGGGCGAATCCGAAGACACAATCGAAATTGATTACAACGGAGATCCGCTAACAATCGGCTTCAACGCACAATACGTTCTGGAATTCCTGAAAGCCGCAGGCGCGGGAGATGTAAAGCTGGAATTAAAAGATGCCCAATCCGCTGGTCAACTTCGTCCCGCCGACAGCGAAGATTATAAGTACCGCTACATTGTTATGCCGATGCGGATCTGAGCATCTGGATACTGCAGCGCGTCAGGTTGACTAGCCCTTCCGAACCGTACTACATTGGCCGCCAGTGATCCCCCATCCATATCTTGCGGCAGGAGCGAGCCATGCTCAGTGGATTTAAACAATTTATTTTGCGCGGCAACGTTGTTGATCTGGCGGTCGGTGTAGTCATAGGCGCGGCTTTCGGCACGGTGGTCGCCGCCTTTACCAAAGATCTGCTGATGCCATTGATCGCGGCGCTGGTGGGCAAGCCGGATTTTTCCGCAATTACCTACACCGTTAATGGCAGCGTTTTTCCGGTGGGAGATTTCATCAACGCGGTGATTTCATTCCTGCTGATTGCTGGGGCGGTTTACTTTTTCGTGATTACTCCGCTGAATGCGCTCGTGAAACGAATGCGCAAGGCGCCAGCGCCGGCCGATCCTACGACCAAGAAGTGTCCGGAATGCCTTAGCGAGATTCCTATTGATGCGCGCCGCTGTGCCAACTGCACGCAGCCGGTCGCGGCATAGGTGCTGTGAGAACGTGGAGTCTTTCAACAGCCTTACGTTAAGATGACGTGATGGCGGCTTCGCAGGGGACTCTTGTTTCGTTGGCTTTGATACTTTCGCTCTCTGCGGCGTCTTCTCAGACAAAATCCCCAAGAACTATTTCGTCCCCGCCTGCTCATCACAAGAGGCTAGCTTCCACTGTCGGCGATGGAGTTTCAGACGGCGCCTACCCCAATCCATCGTTCGGATTTGCTTACAAAATCCCTTTTGGATGGGTAGATCGTACTCAGGACATGCAGCAGAGCAGGGACGAGGGAATTTCGAAAGTGTTATTGGCGATATTCCAGCGGCCTCCGGAGGCGCGGGGCGAGGACATAAATTCAGCTGTCGTGATCGCCACCGAGAGCCCAGCTTCCTACCGAGGCCTAAAGACGGCGGCCGATTATTTCGGGCCTTTGGAGGAGTTGACGGTCGCGAAGGGATTCAAGGTTACCAAGGAGCCGTACGCATTTTTTTTGGGCGCGAAAACGCTTGTCCGCGGAGACTTCGACAAACCGAAAGGTACGCTTACGATGTATCAGAGCTCGATGGTGATCTTGGAGAAGGGGACGGTTGTTTCTTTCACGTTTATTGGAGGCAGTGAAGACGAGGTGAACGGGTTGATCGAGAATCTGAGTTTTGGAGCGAGGAGGCGGGGGCGATAGCGAAGTAGAGGGAACGCCCTTCTTTGTCTTTGACCTACTCCAGCGCTTCCGGATGCAGCCCAATATTCTTTTCGCCGGCGGCTTTTTTCTCTTTGTACTTCTTGATCCAGGCTTCGAAACTAATCCCGGCGGCGGTATCTCGTCCGGTGAAGGCTAGCGCGGCGATGTCCGCGAAAGGGACCGAGACCCTCGGGCTTCCATTTGCCGGCAGTACGCGAACGTAAGAGTCAGCCAACGTCTTTCCGCTGCGCCGGTCGTACAGGTAGCCCTCGATTTTCGTCCCGTCTTGTTTCGTGAGCGTGATGTCGCCACGATAGTCAAAAGCCTTTTCCAGCGCGCCGCGAATCTCATCTTCGGTAGCGAGCGCCGGAATCCAGCCTTGAAGTTTTTCTCGCTCTCGTCCGGGAGCGACTTCCAGCGCATTCGGATCTGTTGCATTTACTTGCGCTGCGCTGTCCACCGTCATGCTCGAGTCTCCTGCAGCACTTGCTCATCTGCGGATGCAATCTGAACCAGCGCGTGACCCGCGTGCTCAGGCTCGTCCAGCAATCGCAACGCACCCTCGTCCTCATAGCGAGAGAACAGTGTCGCTTTCACGGTGAACCAGAATCCCTCGAGCGATCCGAAGGTATGGTTCACTGCCGAGGCTTCGTAACCGCTGTGCACCATGCAATTCGCGCACTTGGGATTTCCGGACTCGGTGCCGTAATTTTCCCAATCGGTGGTCTCGATTAATTCGTTAAAGGTGTCAGCGTAGCCGTCCTGAAGCAGGTAGCAGGGCTTCTGCCATCCGAAAATATTGTAGGTGGGCATACCCCACGGAGTGCAGGCATAAGTTCGCTTGCCCATCAGGAACTCAAGAAACAACGGCGACAGATTGAAGCGCCAGTTCTTCTCGCGGTTCGAAAGGATGGCGCGAAACAGGCGACGAGTGCGGGCGCGTCCGAGGAAATGCTGCTGGTCGGGTGCTTTGTCGTAGGAGTACCCAGGAGAAAGCATCATGCCTTCGACGCCCAGTTCCATCATTTCGTCGAAGAATGCGCGCACGCTCTTTGGGTCGGCTCCGTCAAAAAGAGTCGTGTTGGTTGTCACGCGAAAGCCGCGCTGCAATGCCTCGCGAATTCCCTCGACCGCGACGTCGTATCCACCCTCGCGGCATACCGAAAGATCGTGGTGCTCCCGCTGACCGTCCATATGGACACTGAAAGTCAGATATTTGCTGGGCTTGAAGAGATGAATCCTCTCCTTCAAAAGAAGAGCATTGGTGCAGAGGTAGATATATTTCTTGCGTGCGACGAGGCCTTCGACGATCTGGGCAATTTCCGGATGCATCAGTGGCTCGCCGCCTGGGATGGACACCATGGGCGCGCCGCATTCATCCACCGCGCTGAAACATTCGGCAGGACTGAGTTGGCGTTTAAGAATGTGGGCGGGATACTGAATCTTGCCACAGCCTGCGCACGCGAGGTTGCAGCGGAACAGCGGCTCGAGCATCAGCACCAGCGGGTATTGCTTCCGCCGCGCCAGCTTTTGGCGCACCACGTAGGACGCCACCGTCCACATCTGGGAAATCGGAACACTCATGAAAACAATTTCTCCTGAAACTGACTACCGAGGTTCTATCTTAAAAGTAAGTCTCTATGCTAACAGCTTGCGATGGTTAGATGATGCCCGGGTGCCGGAAAGTTCAACTGCTTTGGGAGCAATTCTTATGGCCCGGGAAGCATTGTAAACAAGGGGGTTACCCATCCAATACGGGTCGGAAAAATCACTCTTTTCGTGCTATAATTGATAGATCTTCCACTAGGCGTAAGTAGCAGTAATTTCAGTAATTTGAGGCGCTTCGTGACCCTTGCGCAAGCAGTCTCGAAAGCTCGGCGCATCTGAGTTTCAAATCTGGCGGTTGACACGGAGTTGAATGGCTACGAAAGAATTAAACGCGTTAAGCGTTGTTGATCAAAAAGCCGACGAAAAGGCAGGCTCGAAAGCCGAATTAAAAGGCAAGAACGGCAAAGCTGCCTCGACTGGCGGCAATGGTGATTACACTGCCGACTCGATCAAAGTGCTCGGCGGCATGGAAGCTGTCCGCAAGCGTCCCGCCATGTACATCGGCTCCACCGGCGACATGGGTCTGCATCACCTCGTCTATGAGGTCGTTGATAACTCGGTGGACGAAGCGCTCGCGGGACATGCCGACAAAGTTGAAGTCACTATTCACATTGATAACTCTGTGACGGTCGTAGACAACGGTCGTGGAATTCCTGTGGATACCATGGATATTGACGGCGAGAAGATCCCCGCCGCTCAGGTTGTGATGACCACGCTCCACGCCGGTGGCAAATTCGATTCTTCAACCTACAAGGTTTCCGGAGGCTTGCACGGTGTTGGCGTTTCTTGCGTAAACGCTCTAAGTGAGGAACTCGATCTAGAGATCTGGCGTGACGGATTCACCTTCGAGCAGACTTATTCGGAGGGTGTTCCAACCAGCAAGTTAAAGAAAGCGGGCGCCACAAAAAAGCGCGGCACCAAGGTCCACTTCACTCCCGATAAAACGATCTTCACAGTTACCGAGTACAACTTCGATACTCTTGCACAGCGGTTGCGTGAACTGGCATTCCTCAATAAAGGATTGCTGATAACGCTCACCGATGAGCGCACTACTGATGCAAAAACCGGCGAGCCCAAGATCGCAGAATTTAAATACAACGGTGGCATCGCCGAATTCATTAAGCACCTGAACCGTGGCAAAACGGTGTTGCATGACAAGCCGATTTACATGGAGGCGGAGAAAGATACCGTCGCCATGGAAATTGGACTGCAATATAACGACGGATACTCCGAGTCGGTGTTCAGCTTCGCGAATAACATCAACACCGCGGACGGTGGCACTCATCTCTCCGGCTTCCGCACGGCCCTCACCCGCACCATCAATTATGCCGGGCAGCAGATGGGCCTGTTCAAAGACGTTAAGGAAAATCTAACTGGCGATGACGTTCGCGAAGGACTCGTGGCCGTCATCAGCGTTAAGCTGCCGCAGCCGCAGTTCGAAGGCCAGACCAAGGGCAAGTTGAATTCGGATATCGCGGGAGTTGTCCAGGCCTTTTTGAACGAAAGGCTGGGAGCATATTTCGAGCAGAACACGACAGTCGCACGCAAGATTATCAACAAAGCGATTGACGCGGCCCGCGCTCGTGAAGCCGCACGCAAAGCACGCGATTTGACTCGCCGCAAAGGAGCACTCGACGGCGGAGGGCTGCCGGGAAAGCTAGCCGACTGCTCGGAACGTCAACCGGAGCGTTGCGAATTGTTTCTGGTCGAAGGCGAATCCGCAGGAGGGACGGCGAAGCAGGGACGCGACCGCCGTTTCCAGGCCATCCTGCCGCTGAAGGGAAAAATCCTAAACGTCGAGAAGGCGCGCTACGACAAGATGCTGGCGCACGAGGAAATTCGTGCCATGATCACCGCGCTTGGCACCGGAATTTCCAAGGAAGATTTCGATCCTGCGAAACTCCGTTACGGCAAAATAATTCTGATGACAGATGCCGATGTGGATGGAAGCCACATCCGGACATTGCTGCTCACGTTCTTTTTCCGCCACATGCAAGACTTGATTAAGCGTGGCAACGTCTTCATCGCGCAGCCCCCGCTGTATTCGATCAAAAAAGGGAAGACTCAGCAGTACATTAAAGACGACCGCGAATTCGTGAAGGTAATGGTGAAGCGCGCGTCCGACGGATTGATCGTGCGCTACGGAGAAGGCGCCGCCAAGCTGGAGGGTCCGAACCTGGCGAAGTTCATCACTGTGTTGAACGAATATCTAACGTTCTACGATAAGGTCACCAAGCGCATGCGAGACGAACGCGTAACTGAAATGTTGCCGAAGCTCGATCTCTCCAAGCGCGCAGATTTCGAAGGGGAGAAGAAGTCTCCGCCGAAGAAAATTGAGAAGCTGGAGAAAGACCTCAAGAAGTTACAAAAAGAACGCAATTTCCAAGAAGTGGAAAGTCGCTTCGACGAAGAGCACAATCTGTGGGAAATACGCTTCGTGAACTCACAGGGCGCCGAGCACCTCATCAATTGGGAACTGGCTTCCACCGCTGAGTACCGGCAGTTGCTTTCGAAGTACAAGCAGATTGAGGCTTACATGGAGCCCCCGTTTATCGTCGAGAGTGTTGCCAAGGGCTCCGCAAAGAACGACGAGGCAGCGGAGGCCGATATCACAGAAGAAGACGACAAGGCCCAGAAAGAAATCGCTGCGAAACCTGCTAACAAGAAGCAGGCAAAAACCGAGACCGTCGAAAAGAATACGCCTCGAGAATTGTTTGAGTATGTCCTGGCACAGGGTCGCGCTGACTTCACCGTCCAGCGCTACAAAGGACTCGGCGAAATGACGTCGCAGCAGCTTTGGGAGACGACCATGGATCCCGAACGCCGAACTTTGTTATCAGTGAAGCTCGAGGACATCGCTGAGTGCGAAACCATCTTCACCACGCTGATGGGTGAAGATGTGGAATCGCGCAGGAAATTCATCGAAGACAATGCGCTGGATGTTAAGAACTTGGATATCTAAACCGGCTGGTTGCAAGTAAGCAACAAAAAAGGGCGGCTTAGTGGCCGCCCATTTTAATTTAAACTTCCGGTTTCTACCGTCGCCTAGGACGCCTGATTCAGCGCGTCTTCTCCCTCATGCGTTACCTGCACCAACTCCAGCATGCCGGTGGAATTCTTCTTCGCATTCTCCTCCGCTTCGTCACGCGTGGCTCCGGTCCCGACCAGCTTGTGACCTTCGACGGCGAATGCCGCCCAGCTTCCTTCGGGTAATTTTGCCAACAGTCTTACATGCGACTCGGCGTCCGCAATCTGCGCGGCGGCGTGTTCTCCGCCAGGATCAGGAATTGAAGACGGCGGATCACTGGTGGGAAAGGAGTCCGCCAAAGTCTTATCGAAAGATTTCTCACGTCCTTCGAGAGGGCTCTCGACCGGCCGTTCCTCGGGATCGCGGCGGCTGCCAGAATGTTCAGGGTCATGGGGAGTAATTTGTGGAGAACCGGCAGTCTTGGAATCCATCATTCACCTCAGTTGGAAACGAATAGCATTACTCGCGTTCATTCACGTAATTTACCTTTGGATACAGGCGCGAGAACGCAATCCACACTAAAGCAATGATAGCAAAAACAAGCACGCTGCCTTCGGGACCAACCGAGCCTCCGGTAAGCCAGCGGGAGCCGTGAAATGAGGAATTGAGCAAGTGTCCCGGGGAAATACCACCGCTATCTGCAACCGAATAAAAGTAACTTTCTCCCCAATCCCAGGCAGCATGGAATCCGACCGCGAACCACAAAGCACCCGTGCGATAGAGAGTGAGGCAGAAAAACAATCCGATCAGTCCGGCTGCGAGGCCGCCTATCCAGGCCTCGCCGGGATTCCCGAGATGAATGGCCCCAAAAATAAGAGACATCAGGAATGCGGCTGGCCAAAAGCCCATCCCGCGCGCCAATGTGAACTGGGTGTATCCGCGGATAAGAAACTCTTCGAACAATCCAACGAGTAGAAAAAATACGCCCCAGAAGAGTGCAAACTTAAATACGCGCGTTCCGTGAAGCGCGAATGAGCCGAAAGAAAATACCCCTGCTCCCCGCAGAGAAAGTATCAATAGCGAAATTGAAGCAAATCCCCATAGGGAGCCAATCCAAAACATTCTGCCGAAGGCATCGGTGCGCGGCAGCCCATAAGCTCCAAAAGGACGCTTCTCAATTCTCGCCATAACAAGCGCGGAACCGGTGGCCGCAACGAGCAGATCGAACTCGGTAATCAAGCCTATTAACATGGATGGCAGGTGGTGGGAAAAAAGAGCGCGGGTAAAAGCCACCAGCGCGAGAAAAATCGCGGCCGCGAGCACGATGTAGAGCAGGAACCGCCAGGGCGTTCGAATGCCATGTGGACCGACGAATATCGTTTGCGCGGGCTCTGCTGGATTGACCTCGAACGGTGACGCCTCGAAATGCGTGGCCGGTTCTGCCCCGTTGGCCGGAGTGTTTTCCGAAGCAACGTCCGAAGCTGGTTTTACGCCATCCATCGTGAGTCTTCGTAATTACCCGTCGTCATGGTAAAACACTCCCTCACCTTCATGAGTACATTTTTTCCATTTGAGCGTTTCAGCCGCCCGAAAATGCTGGCGGGATTGCTACTGCTATTATTTTTCGCCCAGTGCCTCTGGCTGGTAGAACGGGGGCGCGAGAAAATATCAGATGATCTGGGCCACATGTCGCGAATTCAGTCGGGCGTGGAGCAGATCCGCGGAAAATCTATCGCTGGCACTCCTGCCTATCTCCATGCAGGCCAGGTCGCGTTTCAGACGGAGGGCCAGCAAGCCTCCGGCTACGATGTCAACCATTCTCCGTTGTGGTATCTCACGGCCGCCGCACCCGTCGTGGCATCGCAGAAGCTCCTGCTTACAGATCCTCGAGCCGGTTACCAGGGTTGGGCCCTCGACTTGTTAGCGCGATCTCCCTCTCTCATTTTCGGATTACTTCTCGGGGCATCGCTCTGGTACGTCGCGCGCCGACTCTACGGAAACACCGGCGGCTTCATCGCTCTGGCGCTGTATTGTTTCTCCCCGGTAATCATTCGCAGCAGCGCAATCTGGTCTGCGCTTCCAGAGATGGGCGCTACCTGGGGAGCTTTCGGAGCCATCTTCACTGCCATCGCGGTCGCACACACGCTGTACGCTCCGCGCGAAGTCGTGTTGTGGAACTGGCGGCGCATTCTGCTGCTTGGACTCTCGCTTGCTCTGGCAATCGGCTCGCAATTTTCTTTGCTGGTGCTGGTTCCCATGGCGCTGTTATTTCTGGTGTACCTCGCGCCCACGCGCCGAGGCGCAGCCATCGTGATTTGGATGTCCGCCTGTGTCGTCGCTCTCATTATTATTTTCGCCTTGTACTTCTTTCATCCGAGAGCTTTCTTTGAGGGAATGAGGCATGCCGATTTCCTCGGAATAATATGGAGGGCATTTCTCATGCCTGGCGCCTATCGCGCCGTTGCCGTCCAGGTGCTGAACAGCAATCCGGCAATGGTGATACTTTTGCCGGCTGCTTTTATCGCCTATTGCGCGTGGCCGCGCGCGCGATATTTTGGAAACACCGCGCCCTTATTGCTCTGCATTATATTTTTCGCGTATGCAGTAGGATCGGCCCACTTCCCAGGTTTGGGATTTCAACTGAGCGTGATTCCGTTTGCGTTCGTGTTTGTGGCGGGGGTTATTAGCGATGTGCTTGAAACCGAACACCGCCGCCTGGCAGTGCTCACACTCTGGATCTTATTAGCGGGAGGCGCGCTCTGGAATCTGGTCGCATTGGCCCGCCTGGCATAGAGTTTGAGCGGGAAGCCCCGCCGGGCCGAACTTCACATGGGCGGCTCAGGAGCCTATAATCATGGTGTGCGCGAGCATATTTGTCATAAAGCCGGTCATTCTGCGGGAAACCCAGGGACGTGCTTTTTCGCGGCATTGCTGGTGGTGCTTTTGCTCTCCGCATACTCGGCGAACGCGCAAATTAATGGCACGCCTGCTTCCGTTACATCCCCGGGATTTGGAGGTCAGCACGGACGCATATCCGGAGTTCCTCCCAGCGTTACCTCGCTAGGTCCGGAGGGATTCGGACGCAGTTCAAACTTCCGCGTTGAGCCGAACTTCCCGCGCCACGGGCGTGATCCTGCATTTCCGTACCACCCACGTACTCCAGTGTTCCCTTTTTATCCTGCCTATACGTACTATCCGTTTGCGCCCGCTTACTCGATCCCGTATCCGTCAGATGTTTATCCTGACCAGCCAGAGCAAGACGACGGACGTTACAGCGAGCAGTACAACGGAGGCCCCACGATTTTCGACCGCCGTGGCCCGGGAACTCCCGCGCGGAATTACCGCGATGAAGATCGCGAGCGCCGCGAAGATTTACAAGCGGATGCGCGATCAGTTACGCCGCCTGAACCCACCACCGTCTCCAGTCAACCGCAAACGTTGCTCATTTTCAAAGACGGACACCAGGCAGAGATCGCAAACTATGCGATTTCCGGCGGTACGCTTTACGATTTAGGCGGCGGTCGCCAGCGCAAAATCTCGCTCGCCGACCTCGACATCCCAGCTACCGTCAAGCAAAACGACGACCGTGGAGTTGATTTCCAGGTCCCTGCATCCGTGCAGAATTAGTGTTATCGGGCTTTTTTCCTAAATACCCTAGAATGAAGTACCCACGCTGCGCTTAAGTAACTTGCCTGCTTATCAAATATGGAGTAATATTTAATCATAAATGGAGGTAGTTTTTTATGGCTACGCTACAGCCGACTGTTGCGGGCTTTCCTTGGGCAACAGCGGTAGGCCTCTCCGAAAAAAGGAACCATGCGCGCCTCAGTCCGGCTGCCATCAAGGGTCTTCTACGCATTGCAGATTTCTGGCAACTGCGCGATGACGATACCCGTGTTTTGCTCGGAGGCATATCCACCGGCAGTTTTTATGCGCTGAAGCAACGGGCCTCCAAAAAACTGAGCGAAGATCAACTCACCCGCATATCTCTTATCGTCGGAATCTATAAGGCTCTGAACATCCTCTACAGTCGCAAACTCGCCGATGCGTGGATATCGCTGCCGAACACAAATCCAATGTTCGGCGGAGACTCTCCCCTGAATTACATGAAAAATGGCGGGATCCCAGCGTTTGTGCGAGTCCGTCAACTGCTGGACGCCCGACGCGGCGGCAGATGAAATCTCCGAAGCAGACGAGGGTGGAGCGGGATGCGACGCATCGCCTCATCCCGTACCGCTACAGCAACGGCGGCCGGCCCATCCTCGATCTGATTGCACAAGGCGACGACGATCTCCTCAACGATCTCACGGAATTGGAAGGCGCCACCAACGATCGCTTGCTGGGTGAGAGTGGCAGACTCCAGGGCGTGACCGCGATCGAGTTGGTATCCGGGTTCCGTCTCGCACACATCGTGAACGCATCGTTCACGCACGCGAATCCGATGGGAGGGCGCTTCAACAATCCCGGACGGGGAGCCTGGTATGCCGGTTTTGAAATGCAAACCTCCCAAATAGAAGTCGCTTTTCACCGCTCTGCCGAGTTGAAGGAAATTGGATGGAACGCGAAAGAGGTGTCTGACTACATAGACTACGTCGCCGACTTCCGGCACGAATTTCACGACCTCCGCAGAGCCCCAGACCTCGCCGAGTGCCTCGATCCGAATAGCTATGCAGCGTCCCAAATGCTCGCTCAGAGCCTACTGAATCAAGGCTCAGCGGGAATCGTATATACAAGTGTCCGCCATCGGGGCGGAGTATGCATTGCCTGCTTCCGCCCTCCGCTAGTGCTGAACGTGCGCGAAGGGCCGATGGTGACGATCACGTTCTTAGACGCGGTAGTGAGTTCAGTAGTCGAAAGTTAAGAGTGCAGTTTTTCATTCGATGCCGCGAGCGTGATCAGATCTTTGGCATCGGGGTGGGGTCAGTATGTGTCCGACACGAGCGAGGCCTAGGACTCATCCCCGCATCTGCTTACCATCCTGTTTCGGTTTTGTAACACGATGAGCTTTTAGCTTGCTATTTAAAGACTTCGTCGTATGATGCTGATCGCTTTTTCGACGGCCGTCGCATGTGCGGTCATAATTGCCACGACTGAAACAGTACGGCCAAAGCGGAGGCTGTCATGGGCAGAAGCGTCCCACTCTGGGGGTTACTCCTTCTACTTTCCACTTTCTATGTTTGCGAGCCTAAGCCTGGTTCACCGCCTGCTGTTCAACCGGAAGAGTCCGGCACATCTCGATACGTTCGGCGAACAAACTCGGAGACGGTGATTGTTTTTGTCCACGGGGTATTCGGAGGAAGCGTAGGCACCTGGACGAATTCGCAAAGCCATGCATATTGGCCGAACCTGCTACTGGATGACCCAACTTTCAAGAACGCGGACGTGTACGTTTATTCCTATTCGAGCCCCTATCTCGGCGCGAGCTATACCATAGATGAATTAATCGAAAACATGCGACTCATGTTGGACAACGACGAGGTTTTCCAAAGCCACAAGCGGGTTGTTTTTCTGTGCCACAGTATGGGTGGGCTTGTAGTCCGTGGCTTTCTGAAGCGTTACCAGCCTCGTGCAGCCGCGGTGCCCTTGATCTATTTCTTTTCCACTCCAACAGCTGGGTCCCACATTACGCAGCTCGCGCATTTTCTGAGCAAGAATCCCCAACTCAAAGGAATGCTCCCGGCCCGTGCGGGAGAGTACGTCACGGAACTTCAACACGACTGGCGAGCGCTACCGATTCACGTCAATAGCCGCTGCGCCTACGAGACACTGAATACCTACGGCGAGAGGATCGTTGATGAGCAGAGCGCCAGTGCTCTTTGCGACAGTACAGTGGACCCAGTGCTCAGCAATCACATTGATATTGTTAAACCACGCGACAAGAGTGATGTGCCGTACGTCGCTTTCAAACAAGCTTTCGCAGCCATTCCGCTCCCCGAGCCTCCTAATACCGCAGCGGGCAAAACCACGCCGAATCCCGCTCCGGTAGTCGGAACATTGCAAACCGCCAGGTCGGTAGAAGTGGATTGCGGGCAGGTGCGCGACGATACTGCTTCAATTCCTCCACCAATTGAGGTAAAGCCGGGGCAGAAGATACTCGACGTTGTTGCATCGCTTCAGGAGTCATCCAATTTGAAAGAACAGCAGGTCGAGGCCAAGGGTCTTGATCATGAAACAGCCAAGGTGCATTACCGCCTGGTAGGAATGGATCGCCCGGCCGATGGCGGATGTCCGGTGAAAGGATATGGCGTCATTCTGATCACTTTCGTAGTGTCGCAGCCCGCGGGAATGCTGACTGCCGGATTCACACCTGTCGGCAACGACAGTTTGTTTGTTTTACTTGCCGGAAAGTCGGGGACTCTCGCTCTGGCGAAGATGGCGAAAATTCCAGACGTTGGTATAGCTCGACATGTTTCCGCGAAGGAAACGGTTGTGTTTCGAAATCAAGTGATGGTGAAAGAGGGACGAGCTAGTTCTCAGAGCGCTATGAGTGCGAAGTGAAGGTTCTCAGCCTCTGGTGTTTCACTTTGATAACCCTCCCAAGGCCTCTCGAAACATGGCCTCGAACGTTGCCCCACCATGCTTGACGGCTGAAGCCAGCGCCTTTTCCGCGGACGCTCGCTGATATCCCAGATTCATGAGTGCTGACAGTACATCTTCCTCTATCGGACTCATTGCGGGCGCCGTTGCAACTTCGCTGCCGGTTTGAACGGGAAGCTTGTCGCGTAGCTCCAGCACCATGCGTTCCGCGGTCTTTTTCCCGATGCCGGGAATTCGAGTAAGGCGTGCCACATCGTTACCGCGAATCGCTGACACCACTTCATCCGCCGCCATGCCACTCAAGATAGTCACCGCGAGTTTGGGACCAATCCCACTTACGGTGATGAGTTTCTCAAAGAGATTTTTTTCCGACGGACGCAGAAATCCGTATAGCGCCAGCAAATCCTCGCGCACATGGGTGTGAATGTGGAGAGCGACTTCGCTGCCTATGCCGGGCAAGTCGGAGAAAGTTGGCACCGTGATGACCACGTCATATCCGACGCCGGCGGTTTCGACAATCGCCTGGTTAGGATGTTTCGCCAAAAGCTTTCCGCGCAGATGAGCAATCATGCTGCCGACATTCTAGTCGAAGTGCCTTTATCCGCTTTCGCGCCGAAGTGATTGTCAAGCTAGAACAGCGAACTCTGCCTTCGGGTGGGAGTAATTCCAAAATGCTCATAGGCAAGTTGCGTAGCCACACGCCCGCGCGGAGTGCGGTTGAGAAATCCTATCTGGATCAGAAACGGTTCGTAAATTTCTTCGATGGCGTCCGCTTCTTCAGCTAGGGCCGCGGCCAGCGTGTTCACTCCTACCGGGCCGCCTTGATATTTCTCAATGATCGTTAACAGCAGCTTACGGTCCACTTCGTCGAAGCCGTGACGGTCCACTTCCAGCATCTGGAGCGCGGCCTGCGCTGTCGGTAGATCGATCTTCCCCGATCGGCGCACTTGCGCGAAGTCACGCACGCGTCGTAGCAACCGATTGGCGATTCGCGGAGTGCCGCGCGAGCGGCTGGCAATTTCGAGCGCGCCCTCGCGGTCCACCGCGATGCCTAAAATTTCCGCTGACCGTTCTACGATCACGCACAATTCTTTATGACCATAAAATTCCAGCCGCAACACAATTCCAAAGCGCGATCGCAGCGGAGAAGAAAGCAGTCCTGCCCGCGTCGTCGCTCCGATGAAAGTGAATGGCTTCACATCCATCGTGTGCGTACGCGCAGCCGGGCCCTGCCCGATAATAATGTCGAGCTTGTAATCCTCCAGCGCCGAATAAAGAATCTCTTCCAAAGCGGGCTGCAACCGGTGCACCTCATCAATGAACAAGACCTGCTTGTCGCGGACGTTCGTCAAAATGGCCGTCAGATCGCCCTTGATCTGTAACGTCGGGCCCGAAGTCTGTTGAAAGGCCGCGCCTAGCTCGTTCGCAATAATGGTCGCCAGCGTCGTCTTACCCAATCCCGGAGGCCCATAGAGCAGGACGTGATCGAGTGCCTCGCCGCGTGATTTGGCCGCCTCGATGGCAATCGCCAGATTCTCTTTAACCTTGGATTGTCCGATGAATTCAGCCAGTCGCTGCGGGCGCAACTTCAGCTCAAAAGAAGAATCGTCCTCAACGGGGGCCGCCGAGACGAGGCGGTCGTTGCTATTCGGAAGATTTCTGTGTTCAAGATTCGGATTCTTAGCGGTAGCCACTGTCACGGATGGTAAGCGGAAATCGAAGATCAGGCAATTGGTTAAAGCTCTCGCTGGCCTGTCATCCCAAGCGAAATCGAGGGACCTGTTGTTCTGTCGTCCTTATTCTTCCTCTTCCTTTACCTCTCCTCGCGCCGCCTTGGCTTTTTCGATGATCTTTTCCTGTAGCTGTCCCGGGACAACATCGTAGTGATGCATCTCCATGTTGAAGCTACCGCGCCCCTGCGTCATGGATGTTAAATCGGCGCCGTAGGTTAGCATCTCGGCCATCGGTACCTCGGCCTTGACCACCGTGTTGCCGCCTTTATTGTCCATTCCCTGGATGCGTCCGCGACGACTGTTCAGATCTCCCATGATTGACCCTGCGAAATCGTCTGGTATCGTGATCTCGGCCAGCATCACAGGTTCCAGCAGCACTGGACGCGCCTGCTCCATGGCTTTCTTGAAGGCGATTCGTCCTGCCATCTGAAACGACATGTCGTTCGAATCCACATCGTGATAGGAACCGTCATAAAGGATGACCCGAAAATCCACCATGGGAAATCCCGCGAGATATCCGCGTGCGGCTGCGTCTTTAATGCCCTTCTCGATGGCGGGAATATAGTTCCTCGGAACCGAGCCACCGAAAATGTCGTTTACAAATTCGAATTCTCCTCCGCGTGCCAACGGCTCGACTTTGATTTTGCAATCGCCGTATTGCCCGTGGCCGCCTGTCTGCTTTTTGTGTTTGCCCTGGACGTCAGCCTTGCCTCGAATGGTCTCGCGATACGGGACCTTGGGCGCTTTCAAAATCACTTCCGTGTGATAGCGCTTCTTCATCTTTGAGACCACAACTTCAATGTGCTGCTGGCCGGTTCCCGCAATCAAGAATTCTTTGGTCTGGGCATCGCGGAAGAATCGCAGCATTGCATCCTCTTCCATCATCTTGTGAATTCCCGGCCCCAACTTATCTTCATCGGCGCGGCTCTTGGGCTCGATCGCGAAAGTGATTGCCGGCTCCGGCAGCTTCACCCGCGGATACTGAATGGGCGCGTTCCTGTCTCCCAGCGTGTCGCCTGTCAACGTGTCTTTTAGTTTAGCCACCGCGCCGATGTCACCAGCATGAAGCTCTTGCACCGGCACAGCGGTCTTCCCCTGAATAACAGAAATATGCGCAAGTTTCTCTTGTGAGTTGCGCGAGAAGTTCTGCACCGTTACATCGTTCTTCAGCACGCCAGAAAATACTTTGAAGTAAGAGATGCGTCCAGCGAATGGATCGGAAACAGTTTTGAATACATAGAGAGAAACCGGATCCGAGTCTGCCTCTTTCCGTCGCGGCGCGTCCCCGTTGTTGCCGGTAACTTCTCCCTGCACCCATTCATGCTCCGAAGGAGCGGGCGTGTAATCCACGATGAAATCCATCACCCGGTCGGCGCCGATGTTTCCCAGGCCTGATCCATAAATCAGCGGGAAAATCTTGTCTTCTCTGATCGCGTTGTGCAACGCCGGGATCAAATCTTCCTCCGGGATCGTTCCCTTCTCAAAAAATTCCTCCATCAGCGTGTCGTTGCCCTCGGCAATGATCTCGACCAGTTTTTCATGCGCTTCTTGCGCCTGATCTTTCAAATCATCAGGAATCTCCGATTCTTTCCCTTTGCCGTTTCCGCCTAACTCGTAGGTGTAAGCCTTCATCCGCACCAGGTCCACGACACCGCGCAGATGTCGTTCCTTTCCGATGGGCAGTTCCAGCGGAATCACCATTCGCCCAAACGCAGTCTCCAGTGAATCGAGGACTCGCTCAGCATCAGCGCGCTCGCGATCCATGCGGCTGGCGACAATCAGTCGAGGAGTCTGAAACTCTTCGCAATAATTCCACACGCGCTGCGTCACGACTTCCACGCCTGCCACGCCGTCCACGACTACGATGGCCGCATCTACTACCGGCAGTACCATCTTGGCTTCATGCACGAACATGCTGAACCCGGGTGTGTCCAGAATATTGATTTTGGTCTTGCCCCACTCAACGTTTGCCAGGGTCGCTCCAATGGACATCCGCCGCGCAATCTCTTCTTCGTCGTAATCGGTGATGGTTGATCCATCGTCAACACGGCCGAAACGCGGGGTCGCGCCAGCGGTGTAAAGCATGGCCGACACTAGTGAAGTTTTTCCGGCATGTCCGTGGCCGACGACTGCTACATTGCGAATGTTGGGGCCTTCATAAACTTTCAAGGTAATGCTCCTTATCTTCAGTGCTGTCGGACCCACGTACAATCGTCCGCACACTTTTAACTGAGCAAAGCTGAGTGCTGATCGAACAGGTAGAAAAACGCAGAAGAGGACAGTCCATATGCCAAGCCGAACACCAGCAAAGTCGAACAGCCATCCAAAGCCTAGGATGCTACCACAGCGGAATTTCGCGGCCAACTGGACTGCCCGCCGGGTAGTGGCTCAATTTGAAATCCACAGGACTTCCCGTGATGAATGAATCGTGGCATGATGTGTCTATGGCCAGAGGAAAAGACCACGATTTTTTCACTGTTGCTAGACGAGTGGTAGAACAGGCCATCGGGGAACAGATGGACGGTACTCCCCTCGTTGACGACAACAGCGGCAAGAATCCATCTGCAATTGCACGCGGCAGAAAAGGCGGCAAGATCGGCGGGGCAGCAAGAGCAAAAAGACTAACCTCTGAGGAGAGAAGCGCCATCGCTAAAAAGGCCGCACGTGCACGCTGGCAATCGTGAGCCTTTCAGGGAAGCCGTCCCAGTAAAAAGAACAGCTTCCCGTACTTAGCTCACACTAGTTACCTCTATACCAGTTGCACGAGCTTGGAGCTAAAGCCAAGAACGCAACTCCTGAAAAGAAGGCTGAGGGATGGGGCGACACCTGGACGTGGACTGCCCTAGATGTCGATACAAAACTCTGCGTTAGCTACCTAGTGGGCGGACGTGATCTCGGGTGGGCTACGGAGTTCATGCAGGACTGCGCAAGTCGCATAAGCAATCGCGTACAGATTACGACGGATGGCCACAAGAGCTATCTGGAAGCAGTAGAAAATGCCTTCGGAGCGGATATTGATTATGCGCAGTTGCAAAAGGTCTACGGCGCTCCAACGGATAACGAGAGGCGATATTCTCCGGCGACGTGCATCGGTTGCGACATGAAAGTTGTAAGCGGCAATCCCGACCCAAAGCATGTAAGCACCAGCTTTGTAGAACGGCAGAATCTATCTATGCGGATGAGCATTCGTCGGTTTACTAGGCTCACCAATGCGTTCTCAAAGAAGGTCGAGAATCACGCGGCAGCCGTGGCGCTATGGTTTATGTATTACAACTTCTGTCGCGTGCATCAGACCTTGCGCGTGACACCAGCAATGGAAGCTGGATTGGCGAACCACGTGTGGGACATTAACGAACTAGTTAACTTGTTGATACCAAAGGTACTAGAACAGTAGGTGTCCAAAGGAATCGTTGACTCGCCTGAAACCTTACGTTACCCTAGTGCGTCTAAACGTTTATGACCAGCCAAAACATAGCCCGCCTTGAAACGCTCCGATCCGCACCCACGGATAAGTGGATTGCCCTGTCCGAAGATGAAACCAAGGTTATCGCAGTGGGATCAACGTATGAAGAGGTAGTAAAAAACAGCGAAATTGCGGGCGTTACAGACCCCGTATTGATGAAGACTCCCAAGGTCTGGACGCCAATCTCTGTGTGAATCGTAAACTCCCCTACAAGGTGTACCCGGATACGCGCACAGGTGGATATTTCTACGCGGTCGTTATGCCTGTCCAGATCGCAGCACCTGAGATAAACTCCCCGCGAACAAAAAGGTTCGAGGCCATCATTGATTCCGGTGCCTCGTCCTGTCAGTTTAACGCCTCCATCGGAGCGGCTATAGGGTTAGACATAGAAAAGGGAGACAAGGTGGAAACCCTAGGAATATCTGGGTCAAACGAAATTTACATGCACCAAATTTCGCTCTATCTTCCGGGCGGTGTCGTGAAGACAGAGGCTGGTTTTTCAAAGGATTTACCCGTTTTGGGATTACTAGGAATGAGTGGATTTTTCGAGCATTTCAAGGTCATCTTCGATTCGGCCACTCTGCAATGTGAACTAGAACGTATATTCCACGCCTAAATTTTTTCACTCGCATTTTCAAATTGAGCCACTACCGCCCGCCGCCTAAGTGAGGGCCGCGCTCCGTTCCTTGAGCTTCGTGCAAGAAGCAGGTTCCTCGGCTACGCTCGGGATGACAAGCAATAAAGACGACGAGTAATAGGAGGAAGGATTTAATGCTAGTGAAACAAGAAAGCCGGAGCTTGTAAGCTCCGGCTCTTGCTTCGGATGATCGTCTTTACTTAAGAGCGATCATGACTTCTTCGATGACACTCGAAGGAGCGCTGGCGATCTCCAATTCTTTCACGAGGTTCTTCTCGAGTTTAGAGCGAGGGATCACCATTCCGGTTCGTCCCGCGTCTCCCCAAACTTCCGCCAGGAAGTACTGATTCCCCACACGGTGAAAAATCAACTTGGCGTCCGTTTCGCGTGAGGGTTCGGACCTGACCAGTGCTAATGCGCCTTTTCTGGCCTGCTGGTTGTTGATAGAGATTGCGCTGGCCCCGTTAGCTCTCACCTCATAGGTGCCAGCGGGAAGCTGTGCCGACCCTACTCTGAATCCAAACGGTACATCGGCTTTCGTAGCCGTCTGAGCATTTGCGCCCGCAGTGTTGAACATCAGAGAGACCACCGCTAGCGACAGCATCGCGATCAAGTTACGTTTCATGACATCCTCCTTGCGGGTTCCTTGCAGCGGAACCTAAGCTGAATTTGTCATTCAAGCTGTTCGCGCTATCGCTGGAAGCTTGCTGTGACGCTTCTATCTATTGCATCCCTAATGCCAAGCCCGAGAAGCGAGCCAGTGCCATCGAACCTGTTGATTTTGCTACAAAACAAATTTCGCTAATGTTTCAACATCGGACGTAGCGGTAGTCGAACGGATACTCTCGGGTAGCCATCTGGTTTACGCAGCGGCTGGGGTTTGAATACAACGATGTTTGGTAGCAGTTTGGTCTACACTGAACAGCCGGAGAAGGATTGTGATCAATCCAAGACTTCTGGCAATTTCCGGCTCGCACAAAGAGTTGGCGCTCACCGCCGAAGACGGCGCCGTTGTTCTGGGAAGAGATCCCTCAAATCATCTGACGCTGGGCGACCCCGCTGTTTCACGAAAGCATTGTTCGATCAGTCAGCTCAGCGGCGGAAATTTCGAAATCGCCGATCTCGACAGTCACAATGGAACTTTCGTGAACGGCGTGCGGGTGGGACGCGAAACTCTCCGGCACGGAGATCGTATTCGGGTCGGAAGCAGCGAGTTCCTCTTTCTAACTGGCCCCGATGACGATGTTTTGCTGTCATCTCTCCGAGGCACCCAGCCGGTGGGCGCCACGTGGAAGACCATTTCTCTTAATCCATCCGGCCTGCCCGTGGATGCCTCAGGTATCGGGCGAATGGCGCGCGATCTCACCGCATTGTTCAAGATTGCGAACATCATTAATTCCACGCTTAACGCGCAAGACTTGCAGCGCAAGTTGTTGGCGCTGATTTGCGAAGTAATTCCCGCCACAAAAGCTGCAATCGTGCTTCAGCCATCCGATGGCGAAGCCTCGCGACCTTGTGTTTGGAATAGAGAGGGGATTGCAGAGAAAGAACTGGTTATCCGGGAGGATCTGGTGCAGCAAGCGATCTGGGAACACAGTGCCATCGCCGCCGCAGCTTCGGATCAAGCGACGAGTTCCGAGCATCTGTTGTGCGTGCCACTGGTTGCATCTGCGAAAATTCTCGGAGTAATTTATCTCAGCGCACCCACTTCAATGCCGTCCTTCGGCCACGCAGAAATTTTCTTCGTCACCGCAGTTTCACGGATCGCCGCAGTCACCCTGGAAAATATTTCGAAACTGGATTCGCTGCGAGCAGACAATCTGCGCCTCCGGGCGGAGGTTGGTGACGGCAGCACCCTCATTGGAGATAGCAGGCCCATGCGGCGCGTGAGCGACTTCATCGGACGAGTGGCTCAAGGCGATTCGACCGTGCTCATTCGCGGTGAAAGCGGCACTGGCAAGGAGCTCGTAGCCCGCGCCATTCACGCTAGCAGCGCGCGCTCCGACAAGCCGTTCGTGGCCATCAACTGCGCGGCGATTCCCGAAGCGCTGCTGGAGAGTGAACTGTTCGGTCACGAAAAAGGATCGTTCACCGGCGCAATCGCGACTAAAAAGGGAAAGTTCGAAGCCGCCGAAGATGGCACCCTGTTTCTCGATGAAATCGGAGAGATGGCGCCGCTTTTGCAGGCAAAGCTCTTGCGTGTCTTGCAACAACGCGAATTCGAACGCCTCGGCGGGAATCGCCTGCTCCCACTTAATGCCCGCGTCGTTGCTGCGACCAACAAGAACCTCGAGCAGGCGATCAAGGCGGGGGAGTTCCGGCAGGACCTTTATTACCGGCTGAATGTCGTTTCCGTATCTCTGCCTTCACTGCGCGAGCATCGCGACGACATTCCGCTTCTGGCTCTACATTTTGCCAACAAATATGCGGCACGGTGCAAGCGTGCCTTCAAAGGCATTGCTGCGGAAGCACGTGCTTTGCTCACGCAGTACAGTTGGCCGGGCAATGTTCGTGAATTGGAGAACGCCATTGAACACGCGATCGTGATGGGACTGACCGATGAAATCCTGATCGAAGACCTGCCCATTTCACTACTGGAGGAAGAGTCCTCGGTACTCTCCATGGCCCGGTACCACAACACTCTGCATCAGACGAAGAAAAAACTCGTTCTTACGGCGCTGGACGAAGCCAACGGCAGTCCTGTCGAAGCCGCACGTCTCCTGGGAATTCACCCCAAGTATTTACACCGACTGATCCGGAATCTTGGCTTGAAAACCGAGGTGAAGCGGATCGGATAACTCCTGGGGAGAACCGTCGCAGAGCGATATCACGCTCTATTTTGTAGCCTCGGCCCATTCCTCATCGCCCCGCTGCATCAGCGGATCGCGGTCTTCAGGCAGTATCCAGCGCTGATTTACCAGATCGTCCACCGCAGCTTTGTATTTGGCAGCATAATCCTCGTGGGCCGAGTAACGTTCTGCGATGGATCTGCGTGGGTCTGAGGCCTTGCGGCGATCGCCTGCTGTCTTGCAGAACGGAATATAAGATCCCTCGAATGCGATTCGCCTGTCAGCCGCTCCGAGAGAGGGATCGCGGAGATTCCAGCCTGTATATGTCGCCAGCGGCACGGTGATCTCCGGAAGGCGGACACCATCGCGCTCATTGCCGTCGGCATCCACTTGCGGCACGAGAACAGGAAAAGGCTCGCCCACTCTGGGAGGCTGTGCGCTTAGGATCCCGTCTGGCCAGCCTGCACCGAAATCCAACCGGTAAGCTCGATTCGCGTCATGGGGCGGGTTAATCCCGGCAATTGACGGAAATGTAAATTGACTCAAAGGCACAAGAGTTGCGTCCGCAATTTTCGGATAACTGCTGGCGGGAGGGAGCGTGTCGCTGCGCACCCAGGCATCCATGTTGGCGATCATCGCGCGCCAGAAATATCTCACCGGAAGTGGCGATTCTCGCTGTTGCCCAAGCAAGTCATCCTTTCCTTTCTCTGGAGGGAAGGGGCCAGAAAAATGTTGCAGTCCGGTCAGGTGATAAATGCGAACGTGGTCTGAGAGCGCAGCATCCTGTTTTCCATCTGCGCTGGTATGAATGAGCGCGGCGGCGCGGCCCCAGTATTCGTAAGAAGTATTGGAGAAAAAGATTTTAGGCAAGACTTTCTCAGACGCGGCACGGTCGAGCAGGCCTACAGTTTCTCCCGTTACCGGATCTTTCTCGGGCTCGTCAGTGAAAGGAAAAATGTCAGTCGGAAAGAATACAGCGGACATGGGTTGTGCGTCGCGCGAGGGCTGGGCGAAACGGTAATTGAAGCTGCCGTGGCCGGCTCCGGCAACGTGCGCCAGAACTCCGTCGAGCGCGATTCGTCCTTCCTCGTCGGCATTGAAACCTTGATAAAGGAAGTCGCGCAGAAAGCGGCCATTCTGAGAAATTCCTTCTCCGTAAATTCGCGCGGCTGGGAAAACGGAATCCTTATCGTGCTTGGCGTAGGACGCGAAATCGCGAATCGCTGCAAAGCCCAGGCCGGCAACGACCGGATCCGCGACCACATAAACATATTCGTAAATTTTGCCAGGATGAAAACCGCCATCCAGATGGATATGACGATTGTCGGCAATGAGTTTCCCTTCGACCGTGTAGGCGAATTTCCACGCCGAGTGGGGGACCATTGTTCGCGGCGCATCAGGCGAATCCCGCACCGTTAGCACATTTCGGGAATCGTCTGGAACCGACACCGGATATTCGGTGCCACCGAGATCCACCGTGCCGCCAAGGCCCGCGCGAAACATATGACCAAGTGGAATCTCCGACATTTCCCTCCAAGGCGTGACATCTCCTCGCAGGAGACCGAAAATAGTTTTTGCGTTCTCCTTCGCAACTGGGGCAAACAGCAGCAATGCATCGGCGCCAGGCGCGTCCCACTGCCATCCAAGGCTGACCACCGTAAAACCGTTGCGCAGCAGCCATGCATCTCCCGCGTCCGCGGAAAGGTTCTGGTCTCCTCCATCAACGAGAGAGAGAATGCGTGCTTGCCCGCGATTTGGGATTTCGAGAAGCAGCGAGCCGTTGCTTTTATGTTCATCCTTGGGACGGACGGCAACGAAGTCGGAAGAGAATTCAACTTCACCATTTTTCAGGTTCACCGCATTGCTGAGATCAACAATGCGGCGGTTGTGAGCGTTCGCAACTGGCACCGCGAAATAGACGCGTCCGGTGAGCCGTTCATAACTTACGGCATCGCCGAATGCCTTGCCATTAAGAACATCGGTGCGGCTAAGAATCTCGACACGAAGTACCCGTGCGCTGACTGGAGAAGCACTCAGAGCCAGAAGGAGGAAGACCAAAATAATGCCAACATTCCGTCGCATGCACGGAAGCATAGCATGCGTTTAGCGAGAGGACCGAGGCCACTACTTTCGGGGCGGCCTTACCCATTCACTGCTTGACTGACTGGTGGTCAAAGCTGATGACGCGGGTGATCTTCCAGTTCCCATCTTTGTTTTTCCATAACTGGACGAACTTCGCCTCTCCAACGGAATCAGAATCTTCGTGTCCCGGGTGATGGAAACGATGAATACCAATTTCGACCGCACCGTAGTTCGCTATGGGATAAATCTCCAGCGACCCGGAAACAAGTTGCCTTGTGACCTTTCCGCAAATGTTGTTCTTGATGCCATTGACCAGGTTCGCGCGTCCAAGTGCCAACCCTGTTTTATCGTGGTAGAACTCCACGTCTTCGGCAATCAAGGACGAAAACGATACTAAGTCGCAGTGGTTGTACGCGTCGAAGAGTCGCGTGTCGAGAGACTGGATTGTCTTGAATAGATTGTCGGGCGCAGCGCTGGATTGCGTCTGAGCTGAGGCTAAGGGTAAGGCGGCCAAAGCTGCCAGAATGACCAACACGGCCGGAGGAAGAGGATTTTTCATTGTCTTCGTTGGAACTCCCGTGGAAAATTTCTCTACTCCCTATTACGGATTCACCGATGGAATTGTTCCAAGAGCTTGGGCACGCTTCAATGAATCCGGTTTCCTAGTGAACTCGACCAACCGATAAAACAATTCTGTCTTGCCCAGAATGATTCCGGGGTGCGCCCCTTGTTTGCAACCGAATGCCCCATGGCCTATCCTTACTTACGAAATATGTCCCGCACCACGACAAATGTTCTTCTAATATTTTTTCTGACAGGGATCCTCGCCCCGCTTGGTGTGACCATCGCTGCGCCAGCTCCGCACACTTGTTGCATGCGGAAGGCGCGCACTTCATCTCCGAATTCTGACTTTCACGCAACATCCACTTGTTGCCAGCAGGGTTGCGGGCTTCCGTTAACGGTTTCCCGGTGGGCACAGGCTTCCCCAATCTCAAACTTTTCCGCAACTCCCGCTGAAACTACTCTGCAGTTCGTCGTCGTCAAAAATTTCCACCGCAACGAAGCCGGCACGTCACGCTCCGGACGCGCTCCACCACGTTCTCTCGTATAACCCGCAGCGTTATCTACTCACTAGAAACGTTTCTCGTTCGCATCGCGCGACGGTCGAGACTGTCCGCCGTCCGCGGGCATCGTTGAATTCGGGGAAGTCATGTCCTGCGCTCGCATCTTGCTATGTGCAGCCGCGCTCTTTATGGCGGCATCTGTCAGTGCCACAATTTTCGGATCTGTCCGCGGCATCGTTCACGATCCACAGCATCGTCCGCTGCAAGGCGCGATGGTCATGCTGCGCGCAAAGTCAGCGGACCGCTCCGATACCACCTACACCGACGCGAACGGCGGATATCGATTCAACGCCGTGCCGGCTGGCGAGTACACAATTGCTGTGGCCGCGCAGGGGTTTGTTCAAACCGAACAAAACGTCGTCGTCACGTCCGGCTCCGAACCGGTCGCTCACTTCCAGCTCAAGTTATCGGGACGAAACGAAACTGTGAACGTCTCCGCAACGCCCGAGCTCGCGCCCACCGACTCTGCCACGCCAAAAACACTGGTAAATCGCATTGACATAGCGCGCACGCCCGGAGCCGGCCGCAGCAACAGTCTCGCGATCATCACTGACTTCGTGCCCGGTGCTTACATGACACATGATCAACTCCACATTCGCGGAGGACACCAGGTCAGCTGGTTAATTGACGGCGTCCCGGTGCCCAATAGCAACATCGCGTCCAATGTTGGGCCGCAGTTCGATCCTAAAGACATTGATTACCTGGAGGTTGAGCGCGGCAGCAACCAGGCCGAGTTCGGTGATCGTACTTATGGAATTTTCAACGTGGTTCCACGCACTGGATTCGAGCGCAACAACCAAGCCGAGCTCATCGCTAGCCTGGGAAATTTCTATCAGAGCAACGACCAGCTAAATTTCGGAAGCCACAGCCAGCGCATCGCTTACTACGCCAGCGTGAATGGAAACCGCAGCAATCTCGGACTCGAGACTCCCATCGCGAAAGTTATTCACGACGCCGAAAATGGATACGGCGGCTTTGGTTCGCTCATCGTCAACGTGGATCCCGGCAACCAATTACGCTTCATGACCACGTTGCGGCGGGATTACTATCAGATTCCCTACGACCCCGATCCATTCGACGCTCAGAACCAATCTTTCAACAGCTCTGGACTTCGCGACAGTCAGCACGAAAGCGATGTGCTGGCCAATTTCTCCTGGGTACGGACTTTCAACACAAAATTCCTGCTGACGGCTTCGCCCTTTTATCATTACAACAGTGTCAAATATCGGAGCTCGCCCTCTGATCTGCCGACTGCCACTTCAAACGATCTCGGCTCTCACTACGCTGGCGGCCAAGTCACGTTCAATGCCAACGCCGCACACAATAATCTACAGGCAGGTTTTTATGGATTTCATCAGCACGACGATCAGCGTTTCGGCGTGATGTTCAATGACAACAGCGGGAACCAGAACTTCACCGCAATCGAGCGGCCCTCCGGTGGGGTCGCCGCGGTCTTTATTGATGACAAATTCACGGTCGCTCCGTGGCTTACATTAATGGCCGGAATGCGGCCTACGCACTTCTCAGGAGGAGTTTCAGAAAACGCCATCAGTCCGCGGTTGGGTGCCGCCCTTCGAGTCCCAAAGCTCAAATGGGTACTCCGCGCTTTTTACGGGCATTACTATCAGCCTCCGCCGCTGCTGACTGCGTCGGGCCCACTGTTACAATTCGTGACTGGTAAAAACCTGGGCTTTATTCCGCTGCGGGGGGAACGCGACGAGGAACATCAGTTCGGCATTGTCATACCTTATCGCGGATGGGTCCTTGACGTAAATAATTTCAAAACCCTGGCCCACAATTTCTTTGACCACAATAATGTTGGAGACTCCAACATCTTCTTCCCACTGACAATTCAAGAGGCCGTCATTCGCGGATGGGAACTCACCCTGCGTTCTCCGCGAATTCGCAATCGCGTTCAGCTTCATCTTGCATATTCCAATCAAGTTGCTCAGGCCGGAGGAACTATCACGGGCGGGCTCACTGATTTCTCACTGCCCTCGGGTCTTTCGGCTCTAGATCACGATCAGCGCCACACTCTGAACGTCGGCGCCGACGTCACGCTACCTTGGAGGGCATTCGCTTCTACAAACGTCTCTTATGGCTCCGGTCTCACCAATGGCGATCCTCCTCCAGATTATCTTCCGCAGCACACTACAGTGGATTTTTCGGTGGGTAAAGATTTTGGAGAACGCTACTCTATTTCGGCAAATGCTCTGAACCTTGCCAACCGCCATTTGCTCATTGACAATAGCGTCACATTCGGAGGATTTCACTGGAACAATCCTCGCGAAGTATTCGTGGAATTTCGCTACCGGTTTCATTATTAGAAGGTGGTGCGAGCGTTAATTCGTCCCGCCGGATTTACTGTAGAGAGGTCTAGACTGCGAGTTGCATTAACAAACGCACCCTGCGAAAGATACAAGCTATGAGATATGCCCTGATCATTCTGGCTGTTCTGGGAATCACTGTTTCTTCCCTTGCGCTGCGCGAACACTATCGCACTGACTCCTCGCCTTGCGACATTAACGACAAATGGGATTGCGGAATCGTCAACCAGAGCCCGTTCGCCACTCTGCATGGAGTCCCTGTCGCGATCATCGGCATTGCAGGATATTTGTTGATCGCCATCCTGGCTTTCCAACGCGCTTACCGTTTGCTGCTTGCTGGTTCCCTTTGCGGACTTGCCTTCTCGCTCTATCTCACCAACATCGAGGCTCACGTTTTAAGAGTCTGGTGTATTTATTGCGTGTCATCCTTGGGAGTCATTTCTCTGATCACGATTCTCGCTTTGGGAATCGTCATACGTGGCGCCAAGCCAAGTCAGCAAGCCTAGGCCTGTGAAAAGAATATGATCGACTAATCTAATGAAGATTCAGAAGATTGACCTCACTCTGGGGATATCCTTCGGTTTGCTCATCGCCATCCTCGCCGGCGTAAGCTGGCTGGGTTTGGCCGAAATGGCGAGAGTGAACAATAACCTGGAAGAGCTCGCGACCAGGCGTTGGGCGAAAGTAGAGTTAGCGCGGCAAGCCCTCGAATTCTCCAATCTCAACAATCGCATCACTCTGGAGATCTTCCTGCTAAGAGATCGGGCCGAGATTGACCCTTTGTTGAAACGCCGCGCTGAAAACTCCGGGAAAATTACGGTACTGCTCAACCAGATCAAGGGCCTTTCACAGTCCGAAAAAGAAACGGCGCTCATTCAAAGCATTTGGGAATTCCGAACACCTTACGTTCAGAGCTATCAAAAAGCCTTAAATCTGCTGCTCGAAGATAAGAACCTGGAAGCGGCCCGCACCGCGATGGTCTCGGAGGTACTGCCTAACCTGATTACCTATCACAACGCGTGGGATGACTTTGTGGACTTTCAGGGGGACCAGCTGGATCAAGCGGCGCGAGAAAGCCGCAACAGCTATAGGTCCTCTCGCATGGTGATGCTCTCTTTGGTCTTCGTAGCCGCTGCGCTCGCCTTCGCGGTCGCAATCTTTGTTATTGGCAGGGAGCATCGTAAAAATGCCGCGCAGCTTCTCGCAAACCGTGAGCGCGATCAGTTGCTCCACGAGTTGGAGCAGCGTACCAAGCAAACTGGTTTGCTGGCCGAGCTATCAGACTTGCTGCAAGGCTGCATTTCTCTTGAGGAGTCTTGCGCCAACATCGCAAAATTTACCCAGGCTCTTTTCCCCGAAAGTGCTGGCACGTTGCTGCTGTTATCGCCATCGCGAAATTTACTGGAGGTGGCCTCCTCGTGGAAGACGACGCCCCGAGAAACAGTATTCGATGTGAGCAGTTGTTGGGCGGTTCGAACGGGACATCCCCACTTTTTCGCGGCCGATAGCCCTTCGCCCAGCTGCTCACATGTTTCCCAATCTGGTTGCTCCTATGCTTGTCTTCCGCTGATGGCGCAGGCGGAAGAACTAGGGGTGCTGAACATAAGTCTGCCGCAAGGAAAACAATTCACAAAGCCCGACCTGCAACTGGCGAACAGCCTGGCCAAGCAGGCCTCACTGTCTTTGGCCAACCTCAAA
>JALYIM010000151.1 GCA_030775785.1 Acidobacteriota bacterium | reverse complement strand
GACCTGCCCCGTGCTGCCTCAATCATAGTTGGCGAGAGGAGACGGAATTGAGGTAGGCCGTCCGCCCCAGCCGCCTCAGCGCGATCGGCAGCGACGATACCCATTGGCAGTGATCCAGCAGGTTCGGCGTCCTCGGACATAATGCCGACGGCTTACGAGGTTAGGTCCCCCAACCACAGCGCCAACAACTCCACCGACAACGGCGCCGGGAGGGCCAGCAACCACAGCGCCGGTACCGGCGCCGATCGCGGCGCCTTCCAGTGTTCCAGCCTGCGCCAGCACTGGTGCGGCCGCCAGCATTACCAAGATCATTCCACTCTTGAGCGCGGTGAACATGATAATATCTCCTCTACGTTAAAAGCGTAACGCTCTGCAAATACACTCGTTCCTAATTTGGATTGCGTACTTCATTGCGGCTTCTTCAAAGGCAGAATTCGACCCGTCTGCCATCGTCAAAATGGCGGAAGCTTATGAAGCCGCCCTCGTAACACTACAGATCAAAGATCGGAACGATCCTCTCGGGGAGCTGATCGCTTCGAAGATCATCCAAATATTCAGGCTGGGCGAAACCCACAAACCAGTCTGGACCAATAACCGGCCAAGCCGGAAATCTCAGCCTTGGAAGGTTGTTGCGATGAACCTCTTTCGAAAAGAGCAGTATCAGGCACGGCTCACATTAGGCCAGTGCTGCTCGCAAACGCCCTGATAATTCTTCTCGAGTAAAAGGCTTCTGAAGCAGAACTACACCGGGATCGAGCCGTCCGTGGTGGACGATGGCATTTCGCGAGTAACCGGTCATATAAATAACCTTGATATTAGGTAGTCGCGAGTTAATCGCTGACGCTAATTCGCGACCATTCATTCCCGGCATGACTACGTCGGTTAGGAGAACATCGAATTTATTTTTACTGATAGCCTCTAATGCTTGATCTCCTGAACTAACTTGCGTGGGCTCGTAACCAAGGTCCAAAAGCGCCTCGTAAACGAATTGGCGTACATCGGGGTCATCCTCTACCACGAGAACGCTTTCCCCCTGCCCTCGGGACAGAGGTAGCGGTGTAGTTGGCGCTTTCAATTCAGAGTCACGGTACGCGCGCGGGAAATACATTTTAACGGTCGTCCCGTGATTTATTTCGCTGTAAATCGTGACATGCCCTCCCGACTGTTTGATAAACCCGAACACCTGGCTGAGCCCGAGACCAGTACCCTGGCCGGTTGGTTTGGTCGTAAAGAAGGGCTCAAATACATGGGACAATACGTTGTCAGGCATACCGATGCCGGTGTCGCTGACCGATATACAGACGAATTGTCCGGATTTTAGGTCAGGGTGTTTGGAGACATAGTCCTCATCTAAATGGACGTTACTTGTTTCAACAGTCACCTTGCCCCCGGACGGCATCGCGTCTCGAGAGTTGATGACCAGGTTGAGCAGCGCTACCTCGAGCTGAGAGGGATCGATCTCTACCTTCCATGAGCCCGCCGAACCCACTATTTCAAGGTGGCTTTCTTCCCCGAGTGCTTTCTGCAAGAGAATGAACATTCCTTTTAGGGCGATGTTCACGTCGATGACTTTGGGGTCAAGCGGCTGTTGGCGTGAAAATGCCAGAAGGCGTTGAGTGAGAGCAGCAGCCCGCTCGGCGCCTTGCGTAGCCTGCATCACGGCATTCACTAACCGCCGGCTGATGCTATCGCCGCCTTCCTGAATTACCTTTTTTGCAACCGAAAGGTTTCCCATTACGATCATCAGCAAGTTATTGAAGTCGTGCGCTACACCTCCTGTGAGCTGCCCCACCGCTTCCATTTTTTGTGATTGTCGCAGAGCTGTCTCCGCGGCTTCCCGCGCGGCCGCTTCGTTATAAAGTCGCTTCGTTCGCCGCATGCCGTATAAAATTGCAAAGAAAAGTGCCGACGTCGCCGGCACGCCGAATATGAGATGGCTGGTCATAACCGAAAGCCACTCTTTTTGAACCGCGGCTTCGTCTAGACCGGCGAGGACGTACAACGGGAATTGCCGAACGTGTTCATAGCCCATCCGGCGTTCGACGCCGTCTGTTTGCGAGTTGATAGATAGAATTCCTGCCTCTGGATTGCGACCTATGGCCTGACGGGTTGCGCTCGTTTCTGTAAGAGTAAGTCCCAGCGCTGTAGGCGTTGGATATCGGGCAAGAAACGCACCATCAGATCGTAGTAACGCAAAATAACTGCCCGGAAGTTTTCCAATCGCTTCATAAAAGGTCTGAATATCGGAGGGGCGAATGGCAATTGCGATCACTCCTTTAAAGTCATCGCCCGATCGCCGACGACTCACAGAAAAAATTGCTTCCCCGGGCACTTTCGGGTCTACAACGCCCCCGACAAACATCCCGACGTCATGTTCAACTTGCGCTTGGAAGTAATCCCGATCGCGATTTGCGAAGGTCTTGGGCACGGGAAACACCCGGCTGGAAACAAGGGGCGAACCGTCTGCGGCAAAAATCCATATCGACCAAATCTGTGGGACAGTCCGAGCGAGTTGTTCCAAGACAACGTGATATCGACTTTCATCAGAAGTAATCTCGGAGTCCGTTTTCGTTCCAACCAGCTCATTGGCAGAACGCAGTAACAAGTCGGCAGACCGGAATAAATAGGAGCTATGCTCGTGAAGAATGGTGAGCGAACGCTCTATTCGTTCGTCCGCGCTTCTATATGT
>JALYIM010000150.1 GCA_030775785.1 Acidobacteriota bacterium | reverse complement strand
AAGGGAAAAGTGTCATGACTCAAATAGTGCGCGGTCATCCCTTGGAGCATTGAAGCCGCCGCATCACGATCGCTTACGCTCTCCGGAATGCGCACTAGGCGTTCAGCTGGGGCTGCCTGATATTCGGCATAACTGCCCTGGACTCCAGCCCACGCCACGCGGTCGCCGACCTTGAGTTTCGTGACATGGGTTCCCACAGCGGAAACTGTTCCCGCGCCTTCCTGCCCAGCGATGAACGGCAACGGCAGCTTATAGCGGCCCTCTCGTTGATAAACATCAATGAAATTGACGCCCGCCGCGGCAATCTTCACCACGACTTCGTTTTCTTGTGGCTGAGGGACAGGAACTTCAGCTAGTTCGAGGACTTCCGGACCGCCGGGCTGCTTTATCTGGATGGCTTTCATGGAATTGAATTGTACGACGCGGCGAAGGTCTATAATTCGTGCCAAAATTTCCGTTGAAATCTGAACACGGAGAGGCGTTATGATTCGACCTTTTCTCGCCGTCGCAGTGATTGCCTTCGCCGCGACTCTCAGTTATGCCCGACCATCGCTGCCTTCCAGCTTTCAGGCGAAAACCGTTCACAGCCCTGAGGGTGCGGACATCTTTGTGCGCTGGGGAGGAAAAGGGCCTGTGGTGGTGCTCATTCATGGGTATGCCGAAAACAGCGACTCGTGGGCTCCGCTGGCCGCAGACCTTATGAAAGATCACACCGTCGTCGTCCCCGATCTACGTGGAATCGGGAGATCTTCAAAACCCGAGGGCGGGTACGACAAGAAAACACAGGCCAAGGACATTCGCGCGGTGGTGGCTGCGCTGGGGTATGACAAGACGTCTGTTGTCGCACACGACATCGGCAACATGGTCGCATATGCCTATGCTGCGACCTATCCAGACAAGGTTGAGAAGCTGGTGGTGATGGATGCTCCCATTCCTGGAATCGGGCCCTGGGATGAGATTCGCCTGAATCCGGGAGTCTGGCACTTCAATTTTCACGGTCCAGATGCCGAACGGCTCGTAGCGGGCCGAGAACGCATTTACTTCGACCGTATTTGGAATGACTTCACGGCGGATCCTTCAAAGCCTGACGAGTCCACTCGAAATTTCTTCGCGGCCACCTACGCGCAGCCGGGCGGCATGCGGGCCGGGTTCGCCCAATTCACAGCATTTTCCCAGGACGCAAAGGACAACGAAATCTTCGAGCGGGTGAAGCTACCGATGCCCGTGCTGGCGGTCGGCGGAGAAAAGTCGTTCGGTGCTCTGCAAGCAGTGATAATGCGCCAGGTTGCCACCAATGTTAGAGAAGCGGTGGTCCTAGGCTCGGGGCATTGGCTCATGGAAGAACGACCTGCCGAAACCGTCACTCTGATTCGTAACTTTCTCGACTCTCCGCAACCCGCAGTCACAACATCTGGTGATGCCCGAGGAGACCTCGGCGAAAAGCGGTCTCGCTCCACCGAGTACGAGTCTCCATCCCACGGGAATCCCGGCAGTTCGTGGGTTGGCGGAATCGAAACAGTGCTGCTTAAAGCTACTTCCAAATAGTGACACCTACTGTCCCTGCGTACCCTGTATCCAAAGTAACCGAAGCTACCCCCGAAACGGATTGACCCATCAAAATCAGGGTAGTAGCATTTAGCCTGCTGCCGGACTCGCCAGCGAAACGACGATAGGACTCGCAGTAAGTCATAGAGACCATGAGAATTAGTGAACTCTATCTTCGAATCGCAGGGATTGCCGCATTGGCGCTTCTCACTTCGGCTTGCCCGAACGCAAATCACACAGCATCCTCCAGACCACCTAAGCAGGCGAATGCCCCCGCGCTAAGTAGTGCAACGTCACCTAAGCCTCCGGTGAAAGCGGAAACGAAACAGAGTCCCAGCCTTGCGCCGGTGGTTGCTGTCGCTCCGAAACCAACACCCGCTCCTGCGCCCGTTCAACAACAGCCCGAGGTTCATTCTGACCCTGTTACTGAACTCATCGCTAAGGTCGAAAAGGAATACATAGCCGGACAGGAAAACCAAAAAGCCGGCAAACTCGACGCCGCTAACGAAAACTTCGATCGCGCCTTCGACCTCTTGATGGGAAGTTCGGTGGAGATGGGATCCGACGCCCGCCTGCAAAAAGAATATGACCGCGTGCTTGAGGGCACGACCGGATTCGATCTCAACACTACGCATCAGGCGGAAGATTCCAACGAACAGAAGCCTGAGCCGGCCCCCATTGACGAAGCCAATGAAGTGACGGTTCCCGTTGATCCGAGCATTAAGGCGAAAGCTGCCGCCGAGATCGCTGCTACGAAGTCCGATCTGCCACTGATGATGACTGACCAGGTCGCCAGCTACATAAGCTTTTATTCCACTCGCGGAAAAGGGACCCTCGAACGAGCCCTAGTGCGTAGCGGACGCTATCACGACATGATTCAGCGAGTGCTTAAGGAAGAAGGCGTACCCCAGGATTTGATGTACCTAGCGCAAGCTGAATCCGGGTTTCACCCTCTGGCGCTTTCCAGAGCAGGCGCACGCGGCATGTGGCAATTCATGGGAAGCCGGGCAAAAGGCTACGGCCTACGGCGAAGCTATTGGGTGGACGAACGCCAGGATCCGGAGAAGTCCACGCGGGCAGCGGCGCGGCACTTGAAAGACCTCTACAACCAGTTTGGAGACTGGTACTTGGCCATGGCTGCCTATAACTCAGGGCCAGGAACGGTCCAGAGTGCCGTCAAACGGACCGGCTATGCAGACTTCTGGGAGCTTTACCGGCGCAATGTGCTGCCGAAAGAGACGCGGAATTACGTTCCAATTATCGTGGCTGTCACTATCATCGCCAAGAACCCGGAGCAATACGGTTTAGCCGATCTGGAACTCGAGAAACCCGTTGCTTACGACGCCGTGAAGATCAATTATTCGGTAGATTTGCGCCTAGTCGCTCAATGCGTGGACGCTCCGCCTGAGATGCTGCAAGACCTGAATCCCAGCCTGCTACGTCTGACGACTCCGAAAAGCGACGAGTTTGAGCTTCATCTGCCTCAAGGCACCACAGACAAATATCAGACTGCCATTGCCGCGATTCCTCCGGACATGCGGGTCTGGTGGCGATATCACACAGTTGCGGCCGCAGACACTCTTGCGTCCATCGCTCGAACCTATCATCTGACACCGCGCGCCATCGCACAGGCCAACAAGATGGACTCTGGCAACGAACTGGAAGCGGACAACAAGCTGATCATTCCGCTGGCTCAGGGCAGGCACCCCGGCGGAGACACGCAGGCTTACTCCCGCCGCATCACTCATTACAAAGTGCGGCGTGGCGACACAGTGCAATCGGTCGCAGACACAGTTGGCGTTTCTCCGGTGATGGTGCGCCAGTGGAACCATCTTCGTGGCGAAAGTCTGGGAACTCGGCGCGTGCTTTACGTTCATCTGCCCGTCACTCCGGATTTGAGTGGGCGAGCGAAGGTAAGTTCTAAACCGCGACGCGCCAAGAGCGTGTCTTCGCGCGATTCCACCCAGTTGCGGCATACAGTAAAAGCCGGTGAAACGTTGTTTTCTATTGCCAGCACGTACAACACGACCGTTTCCGCGCTGAAAGAGAATAACGGAAACCTCGGCATTCTCCGCCCGGGCATGATTCTTCTGATCCGCTAGTTTGACCTACCTGGTTTCGCCCCAAGGCATTTTCATTCCCGTGCCGAAACTTTCTGCAAATCTGTGGCAACCGGTGCGGGGTAGAAGTGATTCTCAAAAGATCACTTGATGGTAGTATGCAAATCGCGCCACAGGCATCCAATAAATTGTTGTTGCATGCGCAATGAGTTGTAATTACTCTCATGCGGTTCAACAGTTCGAGTTTAGTTTTCTTTTTTATTCCCTAGCGCAATTCAGTTGCGCAGCACCGGCGTAGCCGGAATTCAGGAGGAAAGATGAGCTTCTACGAAGAAACCCTGTATTTGCGGGAAGACGATAATGACGAATTCGGCGACAGCGGATCCTATGGCGACCCGGTAGAAGAAGGGTACGAGGAAGAGGAAGAAGAAGAGGAAGAAGAAGTTCCAGTGGGAGGGATGGAGCGTGAGCCCATGAGTGCGCCCCCTCCATCTTCATCGCGAACTGGAGGTGGTTCTGGGAGGCCTCCGGCTAGTCGGCCTGCCGCAAGGAAGGCACCTGCCAAGAAGAAGGCCCCCGCCAAGAAAAAAGCCCCCGCTAAAAAGAAAGCCAGCCGGAAGCCGGCTAGGAAAGCTACGAAAAAGAAGGGTTCAGCGAAGAAAAAATCCGGAACACGCAAGTCTTCCAGCAGCAAAAAGAAGGCGACGAGCCGGAAAGCAAAGAAATCCAGCAAGTCACGGCGTCGCAGATAAGCGATCTGGAATGAGGCACTTAATTTATCTTAAACCGCAGCCTGGCTGCGGTTTTTCCTTTGGTGGATAAGAGTTGAGGCTTGAGCGCGTTGGTCATTTAATTGCTGCCAATAGCAGCGTGAAGCTGATATTTCTCATCTTAGAAAGGTCGAAAACTAGGCGTAGTTCTCCCCTCCAGAATGTCTGATCAGGAAATCGGCTCGATAATCGTTCTGCTGCTGCTGCTGATTTCTGCTGCTCATCTTTTCGGATACCTTTTCACAAGATTCAGGCAGCCACGTGTCATTGGCGAAATTCTAGGCGGGCTGCTTGTGGGCCCAACGCTGATGGGCCATTTCGCGCCTGCGTTTTCGGCCAGCCTATTTTCCGGCTCAAGTCCTTCCTCGGCACATTCCCGCGCAGTGGTTTTGGACTTTATCTACTGGATGGGCCTGCTGCTGCTGATGTTCACGTCGGGAACTGAAACCCGAAAACTCTTTGGACGGGAGGATCGTCGTCAAGTTGCGTGGCTGACCACCATCGGGACGGGATTGCCATTCCTCATCGCCCTGCTGATGCTTCCCCTGTTTCCCATCCAGCGCTTGATGGGGTCCGCCAACCATCGAATCGCCCTGGTTCTTGTGGTCGGCATTGCGGTGGCGGTCACTTCGATCCCGGTAATATCGCGGATTTTTCATGATCTCAAGATTCTGCATACCCGATTCGCTCGCCTGGTGTTGAGCGTAGCCGTGCTGGAGGACATCGTTCTTTGGGCAGTGCTGGCCGTGGCCACGGCCATAGCAAAATCTGCGGTACTCCCTAAAGCTGAGATTTTCCGGCACATTGCGGCGACTATTCTCTTCTTCGTCGTTGGGTTGACGATTGCACCTGCGGTTTTCCGACGCTTGCAGCATATGCGCTGGAATATTCTGGCGAAGGCTTCTCCCATCGGATATCTGGTAGCGGTTCTATTCGCGTTCTGTGCCCTGGCGGCCTTGCTTCATGTGAATCTGGTGTTTGCTGCCTTCCTGGCAGGCTACGGACTGTCCAACGGGAAAGAATTCTTCGCCGGGGCGCTCGACTCTCTCTCACGATTTTCGTTTGCGGTATTTATCCCGCTCTATTTCCTGATCGTCGGTTACCGGCTCGACCTGTGGAAGAGTTTTTCCTTCACCATGTTGGCGGTATTTCTCGGGGGCGCGTGCCTAATCAAACTTCTCTCCGTCGGTTTAGGGGCGAAGCTCGCGGGATTTCGCGGCCTCGACATCGTCAATCTGGCCGTTGCGACGAATGCAAGAGGCGGACCAGGCATCGTGCTTGCCAGCGTAGCTTTTGACGCGGGAATTGTGAATGCTGCCGGATACACAACTTTGGTCCTGGTAGCGGTGCTCACCTCGCAGGCTGCCGGAGCGTGGCTGGAACACGTGATTCGGAGAGGCTGGCCGCTGCTGAAAGCTAATCCTGCACAACCGGCCACTGCACACAATGAGCGCGACGCGAAGGTCGTCGCGTAGGTCCGCTCATAGTCCCTATCTCCACACATGTTATAATTTTTTGATCGCGGCTTGCTTTGTAAGCTGACGGAGGATGGTATCGATAAACGCTTTATCCGCACAAACGATCGCATCCGGGCGCGTGAAATCCGGGTGATTGATGATGAAGGTCAACAGATTGGCATTTTGCCTCCCTTCGAAGCGCTGAAAATGGCCCGCGAGAAGAATTTGGATCTGGTTGAGATCTCTCCCACGGCCGTCCCTCCTGTATGTCGCATCATGGATTACGGGAAGTTTCTCTATCAGCAGGAGAAGAAGGAACGGGAAGCCAAGAAACATCAGAAGGTGATCGTAGTCAAGGAAGTGAAGTTCCGTATTAATGTGGACGATCACGACTACGATACCAAGAAGAATCATGTGCTGCGCTTCCTGGAAGATGGCGACAAAGTAAAGGCGACGATCTTCTTTCGCGGCCGTGAGATGAGCCGCACGAATTTAGGACGCCAGATTCTAGAACGGCTGATCAAAGATATTGGGGACAACGGAATCGTGGAATTCCGTCCGCGGCAGGAAGGCAACACGCTGCATGCGATTCTCGCCCCTAAAAAGTCGGATCGCGAAAAAGAAAAAGACCGCGTTAAGCAGCAAGCAACGGCGGCAGCGCAGTCGCAACAGCGCGCGAATCAAGCTTAGTACTCAGTAAAACAGTTTAATTAGAAATTTTTCAGGGATGTTATTGTGAAATCCCTGTTCGAGGATTTATGCCGAAACTGAAAACACATAAAGGCGCAGCCAAGCGCTTTAAAAAGACTGCGAGCGGAAAGGTGAAGCGTGGACATTCCAATCTGCGCCACATCCTTACCTCGAAGAGCAAGCGGCGAAAGAAGAAGTTGGGAAAGAGCACGCTGGTTAGCGATGCCGATACGCCGAAGATCAAACGCATGATTCCGTACTAGTTTTAGATGAACTGAGCGCGTTCTAGTAAAGACGCACTTGCGGGCCCGTCCTTCAGACTTAACCAGAAGAACTGTGGTCCAGGGCGTGTGAAGAGGCCAGACTCACGAAGTGAGAATCCTTGCCTCCAGCCGCCGTAACAGCGAATAAAAAAGGAGCCGACCATGCCTCGTGTAAAACGCGGGACCAAACGCCGCGCGAAACGTAAAAAGATTCTTGATCGCGCAAGCGGTTACTTCCTCACAAAATCAAAACTCCATCGGGCGGCAAAAGAAGCCGTTGATCGCGCGCTGAAATTCGCCTACTCCGGCCGTAAGCAGCGGAAGCGCCAGTTTCGCTCGCTGTGGATTGTCCGCATCGGAGCGGCTGCCAAGCTCAGTGGCTTGAGCTATAGCCAGTTTATTCATGGACTGAAGTTGGCGGGCGTCGAGTTGGATCGCAAGATTCTCGCCGACATCGCAGTGCATGATGCTGCGGCGTTTAAGACGCTGGCGGAACAGGCCAAGGGCTCGATCGCGAAGGCAGCTTAGGCTGTCAGCAACATTTCAACCCTAATTTTATTCTGTTATCCCGAGTGCAGACGGCTTGGCGCCCGCGCCGAGCTGCAAATCGAGGGACCTGCTGTTATCGAGATTTCGTAGCGGCGCAAAGGCTTGTATCAAGTAGAGGCAAGTCCCTCGACTTGTTCTCACCGCGCTAGTGCGGCTCGGCTGGCGCTCGGGATGACAGTTTTATTTGAGATAGCAGATGGCCTACACGGTTTCGAAACTAACCGATTTTTCGGCGAAGGCTCTGACGAAAGAGTCGGACAAGCTGCTCTCTGCGCTTGAAAAGGAAGCGAAAGAGGTCAACAACGAAGCCGACTGGAAGGCTTTTCGCGACCACTGGATGGCCCGCAAGAATGGCGTCCTCACTCAGCTCAATGATTTGTGGTTGAAAGCCGCTCCGAAAGACGCGAAACCGGAAATAGGAGCGTGCGTCAATAAGTTAAGGCAGACGGTTGAGTCCAGAATAATGGATATCAGCCCTCGTCTCGACGACCTTCTCAACGCAACTGGACCTGATGTACCGACTGCTCGTGCGAAGTTGGATAGAGCTCGCATGGAGCGCAAGTACGGCTCAGGACCGCTCGACATCACCCTCCCCGGCATTCGCCGTACCCTGGGAGCTGAGCATCCGATCATCAAGACGATGAATGAGATCGTCTCTGTTTTCCGCAATCTCGGATATTCCGTCGAGGAAGGGCCGGAGATTGAAACTGATTATTACAACTTTGAAGCGCTGAATTTCCCTCCCGATCATCCCGCTCGCGATACACAGGACACGCTGTTTATTGCGACTCAGGAATCGAAGCCGCTGCGGGATCGCTTGCTGCTGCGCACGCATACTTCTCCCGTGCAGATTCGCACGATGGAGAGCCGGAAGCCTCCGATACGTGTCGTTTGTCCGGGGAAAGTTCATCGCAATGATGCGCTCGATTCCACCCATTCACCCATCTTCCATCAGGTTGAAGGGCTGGCGGTGGATACAAATATCACCTTCTGCGATTTGAAAGGCACGCTCGATCACGCGATGAAGGCGCTGTTCGGATCGAGCGTCAAGACGCGATTCTATCCGTCGTTCTTCCCTTTCACCGAGCCCAGCGCCGACGTACAGATCAGCTGCATTTTTTGTGGAGGGAAGGGATTCCGCGATGGAGCGCGCTGTCCGAATTGCAAATCCAGCGGATGGATCGAGTTGCTGGGCTGCGGCATGGTTGATCCTAACGTATACGGATTCGTGGACTACGACGCGAAGAAGGTCAGTGGATTCGCCTTCGGTATGGGCGTGGAACGAATTGCAATCCTGAAGTATGGCGTGGATGATATTCAGCACTTTTTCCAGGGCGATGTGCGGTTTTTACAGCAATTTCGATAAGCGGCTGTTGGCTCTTAGCTAGTAGCTCCTTAACCTCCGAACTATGAAACTTTCCCCACGATGGTTACGCGATTTCGTTGACCTGAAGGTGAACTATCACCAACTGGCGGAGGACCTTACTCTAGCCGGAATCGCGGTGGAATCCGTCAGCGGCGAGGGCGAGAGCACTGTGTTTGAAATGGAGATCACGACGAACCGTCCTGATGCCATGAATCACTATGGCGTGGCTCGCGAATGTTCTGCGCTATACGATCTTCCGCTCAAACCAATTGCTCCAGCTCTACCGAACGCGACTGGCAAGGGTACTTTTTCCATTGAGATCGCCGAGCCTTCGCTGTGTCCGCGATTCACGGCGCGAGTGTTGCGAAATGTTTCCGTCAAGCCCTCTCCCGCAAACATTGCACAGCGGTTGGCTTTGATAGACCAGCGCCCCATCAACAACGCGGTGGATGCCACCAATTACACGTTGTGGGAGATGGGGAAACCCACGCACGTGTTCGATCTCGATTTGCTGGAAGGCGGAAAGATCATCGTGCGCCATGCTCGCGACGGAGAGACGCTCAAGACTCTGGACGGCGTGGAGCGAAAGCTGACCGCGAAAGACCTCGTCGTCGCCGACTCAAAGAAGCCGGTCGCGCTGGCCGGCGTCATGGGCGGATGGGACACGATGATTACGGAAAAAACTCGCAACATCGTGATCGAATCTGCGTGGTGGGATCCGGTGACCGTCCGCAAAATGTCGAAGCGACACGGGATTCACACCGACGCATCGCACAGATTTGAGCGTGGTGCTGACTTTGAGGCGACGATTTTATCCTGCGACCGGGTTGCGGAATTAATTCTCAACTCCGGAGGCGGCGAACTCGTTGGCGAAATCATAGATGTGATGGACCGCCCGCTCGATCAGGCTCCGGTGGCTCTGCGGGTGGCGGAAGTTCATCGCATTCTCGGAGAGCCGCTACCCGTGAACGAGATTACGCGCATTCTGAAGCGCCTCGGCTTCGAACTGATATCCGAGCCTGAGCGCGAACCAGAGTTCACGGTGCGTGTCCCCAGTTGGCGTCTGGATGTCGAACGCGAGATTGACCTGATCGAAGAGATTGCGCGACTGCACGGCTACGATAAATTCAGCAACACGCTGCCTTCTTATACGGGATCGGTCATTGAAACACTTCACGCCGCCGAGGACAAAAAGCTGCGCTCCTCCCTGCTGGCGCTCGGCTATGACGAAGCCATATCGCTGACGTTTATTTCGCACGAGGACGTGGAGAAATTTTCTTCTGTCCCAGTGCTCGAACTTGAAAATCCGCTCAGCGAAGAGGCTTCCGTCATGCGCCCGGCCCTGGTGCCGGGAATGCTGAATATGCTGGCCTACAATTTGAACCGCGGCGGCGAGAACATGCGTTTGTTCGAGGCTGGCAATGTTTTCGAAAGGTCTGGCGAACTTGCTGTGCAGAGAAGCCAAATTTGTATGGGCGCGACCGGTAGCGCAGCACTGCAGGACGCGAATCAAAAGGCGCGTCCGCTCTCGTTTTTCGATCTCAAAGGTGATGTGGAACAACTGCTGCACGGCTTCCAGTACAAGACATTGAAGTTTGAGGGAACAACTTCCGATTATTATCATCCTGGACGCGCTGCGCGCGCTGTAATGGATGGGCTTCTGGTAGCGCAGTTCGGACAATTGCATCCCGAGATTGCGGCGGCTCGAAAATTGCGACAGGAAGTTTTCATTGCCGAAATCTACAGCGAGCAGATCTACAAAGCCGGTTTGCGCGAAGTTCGGTACCAGCCTCTCTCGCGCTATCCCGCAGTTGCACGCGATTTTTCTTTCATCTTTTCGGACGAAGTCAACTTCGAGACGATCAGCCACTCAATTTCCGAACTGAAGATTCCCGAGATGCAAAGCTTTGTTCCCGTGGAAGTGTTTCGGGGCGGGGCAATCCCAGCCGGAGAATATTCCTTGCTTCTGCGAACGACATTTCAATCTTACGAACGCACCCTGCGTGAAGAGGAAGTGGCACGTTGGTCAGAGCTAATCGTGAACGCGCTGCAAGGGTTGCGTGGCACGCAGCGAGCGTAAAAACGCTGTGCTAACCTGAGCCCACCATGGCTGACGCGGTCTCTCAAAAGAAAATCATCCACCAGAACACTTTTCTAAGCGACAAGGTCGGACTCTTTACCGAATCCGTCATCCGTGACATGTCGCGGCAAGCGAAACTTTATGGCGCGGTGAATCTTGCGCAAGGTTTTCCTGATTTTCCTGCTCCATCCGAGATCAAGCTCGCGGCACAGAACGCGATTGCGCACGATATCAATCAGTACGCGATCACCTGGGGGGCCAAAAATCTGCGCGAGGCCATCGCACGACAGATGCGAGAGTGGCAAGGCATCGAAGTCAATCCCGAGACACAGGTAACCGTGTGCTGCGGATCTACTGAAGCCATGATTTCCACCCTGCTGGCAGTGTGCAACCGAGGTGACGAAGTCGTTGTCTTTGAGCCCTTCTATGAAAATTACGGGCCGGATGCTGTTCTCTCGGGAGCGAACCCGCGATTTGTGAAGTTACGGCCTCCGGAATCGGAGAAAGACGAATGGTCATTCGACGAGGACGAATTGCGCGCCGCATTTCACGATAAGACCAAAGCTATTATCCTCAACACCCCAAATAATCCGACCGGCAAAGTATTCAATCGGGTGGAACTCGAATTGATCCGCGATCTCTGCGTGGAGTTCAACGTTCTCGCCATCACCGACGAAATTTACGAGCACATCCTCTTCGACGGCGCCCGGCATATTTCGATCGCTGCGCTCGACGGCATGGCGGAGCGGACGGTCACCATTAACGGCATGTCAAAAACCTACGGCGTAACCGGCTGGCGAATCGGTTGGACGGTTGCTCCCGCGGCGATCACCGATGCCATCCGCAAAGTACACGATTTTCTTACCGTGGGTGCGCCCGCCCCGTTGCAGGAAGCCGGGGCTACGGCCTTGTCGTTGCCGAAGAGTTACTACCACAGCCTGGCCGACGGATACCGCAAGCGCCGCGATCTGCTTATTCCCGCTCTGACTGACGCCGGCTTTCGATGTTTTCGTCCGCAAGGGGCGTATTACGTGATGACAGACATCAGTGAATTTGGGTTTGCCGACGACTTGGAATTTACAAAGTATCTGGTAAAAGAAATCGGGGTGGCTGCGGTTCCGGGCTCAAGTTTTTATCGCGGCCCTCGCGATGGAGCGCGCCAGGTACGTTTCGCCTTCTGCAAAAAAGAGGAAACACTCCAAGCGGCGGCGGAAAGATTACGGCGGCTGAAAATCCGTACCAAGTGATTCGTATTTTCCCGCGAACCGATGATCTGTCCACAGCTTTCTGCGGTATACTGCGCTCAAGTTTTTAATTTTTCGGGAAAGAAGTGACTTATGGCGGTAAGGATGGCTGAAGAGGTACCTGCGCTGGTTCCGGCTGACGATTTTCAGGCGCTTGAGAGCAAAGTTTATCGCACTATTGAGTTATACAAGAGCGCGCGTGAGGCCCGTACCGCAGCCGAGCGCGATGTGCAACGGATTCGGGAGCAACTCGAAGAGCGGGAAGAACAAGTCGAGACTCTGCGACGCGAGATGGTGCAGCTACGCCGGGAGCGCGAAGAAATTCGTGGGCGAGTAGAAAAAATGCTGCAACAGATTGAGACGATTGCTGAGGAGCAGGCCGCGAGCTAAGTTGCACGCTGCGATGAATTTTCATCTGGCCGATGAGAGGGCGAGAGTATGGCTACTGCTGTCAAACAACCACAAGTTAGAGATCCGAATAATAACAGCGTGCGAGTCGAAATTTTCGATCAGGGCTACAATCTGCGTGGCTCCGATCCGGAATACATTCTGAAGCTCGCGGATTACGTTGACACCAAGATGCGAGCGGTGGCCGAGCAGACGCATACGGTGGATACCGCCCGCCTGGCGGTATTGGCGGCGCTGAATATTGCCGACGAATTTCATCTGATCAAGCGCAAGGTTGACGGAGCTACTCCGGATTACCGTCAGCGGGCCCTGCACTTGTCGAATGCGCTCGATGAAGTTTTGGACGACCGACGGCGTACCGGGTAGTACGGCGAGGCTCGTTAAGCCCCCTGGTATTGCTACGTCCGAAAGCGCTTCTCTTCGCTATTTCGCTATTTGCAATTTTCTCTTGAAAGTCACATGACGAAAGTTGCTGGCAAGCGGAGTTCCAACTTTTTCGCTTTTCCCTCTTGCGAAAGTTTCGCTGTTTCCCTAGCATCCAAGGTGAAAGCCGTCCTGCTAAGTTGGTGCTGGTGGTCACCGATTTTTGAACCAACACTGAATGAACGGGGGCCTGACTCGTAAATTACGATCCGGTGTGCAGTGCTCCGCCATGCGGAGATGCCTAAAGGGTCGCGGCGGGTTCCCAACGTCTACCGACGGGTTCATTCTCGGCCCATCACACGGTTTCGTGGGTCGGCTTTTAC
>JALYIM010000149.1 GCA_030775785.1 Acidobacteriota bacterium | reverse complement strand
ACCGAAGCCTCGCAATACAAAGAACATTTCCCCACCCTCGCAACTGCGGAGATGGCAAAGATTGCCGCTGAAGACTTCCACGATGTGGAGTCGAAATACTTTGGCTCGACTGATCCCACAATCGCCGCGGAACTGCGCAAGCAGATGTGGGAAGGCGATCTCGTTCGCGACCAGAACGGCGAGCCCCTCAGAAATGCCGATGGAACCTTTCAGGTTCATGGCCGCTATGACCACTTTTTTCATGACTACCGACAAAACGACTTCTACCCACAACTGCTAAGAGTAGCCGCGCAACATGGCCGCGAAGCAGAAATTGGGGAAGCCCTGGCGGTCATACAAGAATTTTTGGGCGAAGAACCTGTAACCGCTGTTGCGCCCAAGACAGCAGAAACAAAGAACACCGACGATTCCCGTCTTCGTCCCCAAGAACGTGAGGCACTCGCGGAGCTAGACCGCCTGAAACGCGAGCAGGCGCAAGCCAAACAAGGGGAAACGGAGGCATACCACAAATCGGTTCTCGAGGCTACTACAACCTCGTTAAACGGTTTTCTTCTGACACGAGTACAGCGCATGGCGCCCGCCTTGTCTGCCAGTAGCCAGCAAAAGGTAGTGAGTGACGCCTTAAAGGAAATTGGCGGATTGGCTCTAGGCACCAAGCTCTTTGAACAACAGCGCGCAAGCATTCTTGCTAAAGGTGGGGAAGAAGCGAAGAAACGCTACGTGGCCGAAATGCTCCGATTTACCGAGGCCCGGTATGCTCCCATTCTTCAATCTCTCGTCGCTGAATACGCACAGCCAGTAGTAGCTGCATCGGCTGACAAGCGCGCCAAACTCGATACTCAGAAAACGCAAGCAGCAGTTAAAGGCGGAGCCGGCGTACCCTCTCCTTCCCGGCAGGACGAGTCCGACCTGATTGCTGAAGGCGACAAGCTCTCGCAAAAACTTTACGGACGCTCCTTACGCGATTTCGAGATCCTCGACATTGCGGAACGAATTCCTGAACTGCGCGCGAAAGCCGCAGCGAAGGCACGGCGCGCCTAACTCCCACCTAACGTCACTCGGAAAGGGCTAACGTCCTTGGCTTTAACAAACACTCAGACTGTTGCTCTACAGCTTGAGAAGGTACGCAAGAAATTGCCTATCCTCTACGAGCGTGGCGACGTTCTGTTCAACGTGATCGAGAAAAGGGATGTTGAAAAAGTCTCGACACGAACCGCTCGTATTCCTCTCCAAGTCGCACCTGGCGGAGCGTTTGGTTACGCTTCACTTGATGGCGGCGATTTGGGCCGTGGTTCAGGAACCGTCTACGACGTTGCGCAGATTACCCCAGTGGGTATGCGCTTCGCCGTGGAAATCACGAAACTTGTAGAGTTCGCTTCGAACGCCTCTGAGAAATCAGTGGCCGACGTTGCGAAGAAAAACGTCGCTGATGCGATGAAGCAGTTCCGTCGTGACCTCGATGCCCAGTTACAGACCGCGGGCAACGGAGTTATGGCCACGGTTTCGTCCATTGCCGGTAACCCGACTTTTACGCTCTCGTCCACGCCTTTCGGCGCGCGTCTGGTGCGTGAGAACCAGGTGTTGCAGGTTTACGACACCACCCTCGCCACTAACCGCGGAACGGTCACTGTGCAAGCCAGACAGCAGGGTTTAGGTCTAACCCAAACTGTCACGCTGACCGCAGGAACCTGCGCTCTTGCGAACATCGTTAACACTGACGTTCTAGTGTCTGACGGTCTTGCGGGCGCGTCTCCGGTAGGGTTGTATGGTGTCCCCTACCATCACTCGACTGCCTCAACTGGAACTTGGATGGGAATTTCCCGTTCCAACGTTTACACCCAAGCTGACATGGTCAATGCCAATAGCGCGGGCTTTGCGCTCCCGTTCGTGCGTTTGGCAAAACACAAGATCATGCAGAACATCGGCATTGAAGAAGGCGAAGCCCTCAAGTCCCTGCGCTGGTACGGTCACCCTGCCCAGCAAGCGGCCTATGAGGAAATCGCATTCTCGATTTCGATGCTCGCCAAAACCGGTGGAGACCAGAACTTTGACATGATGATGGGAACCAATCAGGGTACCATCGCCGGAATCAAACCACTCTGGAACCCACACGCTGACGAGACCAGATTGGATCTTTTAAATCTGGAAACATGGGGCCGCGTTGAGTGGAAGGAGATAGATTATCTGGAGATTGGTGGACAAACCATCAACAATAGGTGGCACTCGTCAGTAATGACGATGTGTGAATTCTCTCTGATTGACTTGGATGGTGAGATTCCAAACAGGGCGGAAGGCGTAAGCCACCGTGAACGACTAAGCGAGAGAACATCCCAATGGGATGGTGCGATAGTCTGCTCTGCATCGAATATGAAGATGCAGAACTTGGCAGAAATGACCAAGTACGCCAGCAATGGCGTTAACAATCTGGCTACCCAGTCTACGGAGCTTCTGGCGGCATAGCTGCAAGCTACCTGTTCAACTAATAGGACCTACCTCACAGGAATGTGGGGTCAAGAATTCTCTCTGATCAAGCTGAACCCTGAGATGGGAACAGACTGCAAGCAGGCGCAAGCCGGGCAGCAGTAACGACTGAGCGAGAGAACACCCAGAACGGGTGATGCGACAGTCTGGTCTCACGCAAACGCGAAGCGTGAGAGCCTAGCAGAAATGACTAGGCTAGACAAAGACTAACTCCTTTGTTTATAACAACTTACGCTATCTAATTTGTGGCTTGCAGTTTTTCGTAGATAATCCTCGCGCCGTTGGCGGGATTACGTCACTTGGCGTAACCTCCGGCTACTAACCCTTAGAGGAGCTCTTAACCGGGCTCCTCTTCTTTTTACCCAGAGTTTCCAGCAACAACTCAAAAACCCGCTAAACATGCGGCTCCCGCGACAAAATGTTTCCAGCAACATCTTTTTATGCGCGAAGTAATCCGCTGTAAGTCATGCAATCTTAATCAGTTCTTCACCTCGCACGGAAATTGCCGGAAGTGCCGCGAACCTTTGCGAGAGCCTGTTATCGAAGCAGTAACCGGGATATTAAACTCCGATTCATTTATTAGCCCGTTGACAAGAACTTCGACGTATGTATCTGTCCCCGGTGAGCGTTTCTACGGAATTGGCGTGGCCGTGAAATTACTTCGTACTGCCCTCGGATTTTCTCAGAGGCAGTTAGCCGCCGCAATCGGTAACGTCCCGCGTACCTACATTTCAAAAATTGAGCAGCACCGAGCCACGCCGAACCTATCGAGTATCGAGCGCTTCGCCAACATCTTTGGCATTACCCCTTACGGCCTGATTCGCATTGCAGAGGAGATCCAGTGAGTAGAAGTCTTTATACCGGCATTTATGCCATCCAACCGCCGAAACATATCAAAAAAGCTATCCGCTCCATTGGAGGCACAAACCCTTATGGCGAACCCATGTACCGAGTCGTCCGTACCGAAGGACGTAAGCAGTTGGTCGGCGGACTCTGGCGCACATGGCCTGAAGGTACCCCAACATCCCTACGTAATCCCGACGATCCTAACTGCCGACCGCTTTCCTCCATCCCTGATGTTAGACCCGTCCCTATGTACCCGGGCGACCATTCATGGATATTAGAGAAATGGCGGCCGGCGTCGAAGTGGGGCACGCGCGAGCAGTTCTATTCCCCTGAAGGTCAAGGCGGCACCATGATCTGGTGTCAAGGTCAATGGCTGCCAGGAGCCGGGCAGTATCCCGAACGCGGCGACTATTACGAAGCGAATTTCTACTTCGAGAATTCCGAACTCTCGGAACTGGCTTGTGTGACTGCCATTGGAATGATTGAAACCGGACAGTCAATGATTCCGGCGGACCCGATGGAACGCGCAAGATTAGCTACTTCCATGGCAGAAGACCGCGAGAAGCAGCAAGACAAAGACTTTGACCATTATGCTGCCGAAGTTTTAGGCGCAGAGGATGACCCGCTCTCAGTTTATACTCCAGGAGCGAGGGCAGAAGCATGCAGATTTGCGGAGAGTATCGGGATACGCAACCACCCGTTTTAAGGGAGTGCCGGACGTGTCATGTCGCAACAGAATTAGAGAATTTTTACAAGCGGAGCGATAGCGGGCGCCTTGATTCTGAGTGTAAGACTTGTTTCAAGATTCGAAGTAAGCGCAACAAGCGGGCCCGTCCTTACGTCCCAGGTCCGCGATCTCTTAGGCCGCATGTTGTACGGAATCTTGACTGGAGTAGCCATGAAGAAGTCAGGGCCTACAAGAATCTGCGACAGCGGGAAAGGTTCGCTTCTACGGACCCTGTGGATGTAGCGTGGGTTAATAAGAGACGGGCATTCGCCAAAAGATATTACATCAACGGGTACGGTGAGAAGAAATCCAGAGGCAAGCAAGAGTTAAAAGCAGTGGTGTTCGCGAGGTACGGCGGTGCTAAGTGTGCCTGCTGTGGCGAAACAGAGTGGTGGTTCTTGTCAATGGATCACAAGAATGGTGGCGGTAACGCACATAAAAGACAAATCAAGGGTGGGATGTTGTACCGTTGGCTTGTGCAGCAAAACTTCCCGCCAGGATTCCGAGTAATGTGCCACAACTGCAACCTCGGGAGACATCTAAACCACGGTGTCTGCCCACATAAATCCCAAAACAGCTAAGCAATCAAGGTTCGCGGAACTCTCTGCCTAACCGGACAGAGCCGCGAGCAGGGAGCGTTCTGTAGCCTAGAGCCGGAGTCGCTCCCGGCGCCTTCTCGTTCAACATTGCGACCTGTTCATGTTTCTTGAACATCGCGATTAACTGAACAAACAAGTTCCCACATAACAACCTCATTTACCAAACCGACTGCGTATTTCCTTTGGGAATCGTAGAGGCTGAGGTGTGTGGCGGAGTAAGTAATGCCTATTCAAAGAGAAGATCAACTTGGCGTCCTACGCGAACACGGCCATCTCCGAGCAATCGGTTGGGATGCCCAAGAAGCTGCTGACCGCAACGCTCGTACTGCGCCCTTTATCGAACAGCTTGCACCCCAGGGAGCCATGCGCGCCGGAGGCATTGAAGACCGGATGCGCGATGGCCATGTCCGCGATGTGTGGCAAGGACTCGCGCGAGTCGGCATCAAGCCTGTCACCGTGGTAAGCATTCTGCCATGGAGGATTGAGGCAACCTGCGGAACGTTCTACCACTACGTTCCTGGCTGCAAACTCGATAAGGGCGAGCAGTTCGTTGCTCACACTTTTGATGCTTCCGCGATTCGTATGGATATGCGGGACTTAGGCGATGGCAAGTATTCGCCCAGCGCGCTCCTGCCAGTAGATGTCGCGCAGGAATTCATTGATAAGTATGTTGGCAAAGAAGGCGAAGACGTAACTGACGAATCCGGGCAGAAAGTCTCCATGAAGCCGGGCGGAGTCTTCGCCTATGTTGGAACCAAAGATAACCCCCCTGAAAACTTTGGGGAATTGATGGCCGAGGCGCATGACCGTCTCTCCCACTGGTATCAACTGCAATACAACAAAGGCCGCGGAGCGTGGGAGAAATTTCGTCACGATCCGAACCAGGTTACCGACCGCCAGCGAGATGCTGCCAAGTATCTCTATGCCCATGGGCAGATTGATGCCTTACCAGAATGGGCTTCGGTACGCAAAGGCGAAGCAGGTATCAAGGCGTGTCCGAATTGCGCTGAGTCCATCAAGATGGCGGCCAAGCAGTGCCGTTATTGCGGAGCAGTGATTGAAGGCGAAGGCTTTCGACGCGCAGGGGAAGCACCCGTAGCAACAGAGAATCCAGTAGTGGAAGACAAGCCGAAGAAACACAAACCCTCGACTACCTAACCTATGGACCAAGCGAAAGATATTGCCAAAGTAGCCGCAGCCTTGGCTGGTGACCCGAACGGCGATTATTGCAAGTTCGAGTTTTACCAGCCTTTGCTGCAAATTGTGCAAGACGACCTGATGAACGACATCTATGCCAATCAGGACATCGCGCGCAATAAACAAGCTGTTGTCTTAGCCAATGTTCCGGCGGGAACGCAAAACTTCTCCGCTTGGTTCAATGGTACCAACACTCCCTCGATTAGTGGACTGAAACAAGTTATTTCAATTCGGGAAAAGAAAGCCGGCGCCGCCGAATCTTCCTATCTCGATATGTTTCCGGCAGATGACTTGCCGGTAAGCTACGCAGCTACCGGATTCAACGCGAAGTATGTCTGGACAGGCGACAACATTCTGGTTACAGGCGCAAATCAAGCACTTGATATGCGTATCTGGGGAGAGTGGGAGCCGCAAGTCATTGTGTCCGAACAATCCCCGGTACTACCAAACTCCCGTATATGTCTGACCTGGGGGCTGGCGGCAGCTATTTCTGAGGCGCATGGCAACGATCAGAAAGCAACAAGATTTAAGACGGAGTACGAAGCTACTAAGTCACAACTGTTTCGTAACTTCATGCTGGAGATGCAAAAAGAAAATGTCCGTCAACGAGCCTATGGGCAAGGTGGCGGCACTGGCTGGTTTTAACTAACTTTTCTGGAGGATACACCATGGCAGTAACAGGCGCATTAGTTGAACTCTCTGTACCCGGACGCATCACGTCGAGGGTCTTGCAGCTAACGTTCACTGGCAGCTACACCAACCAGGCGAACGGTGGCGAGATTCTCGATCTCGCAAAAATCACCAACAACTCAATCTTTGACGGCTTTAAGACGTTCTCCGCGCGCCGTCCCTTGATGATCTATCCGGTAGCTATGTCGGGTGCGTTCTACTTTGAACTCATTCCGGTAGCCAACCAAAACCTCCAATACATTGTCAAGATTTACACCGGTGGCGGCACGGAAATCGCCAATGCCACTGCCTACACTGCCTCTGTCGGCGCGTCTTCGGCTGGTAAGTCGCTGGCTTCCCCTGACTCACCCTGCCTCGTGGGCTTCGACGTAATCACCGGCGCCTAACCTGTGAGCTTCGATTCCTATCTACCTGTAGAGGTGGATCGTTTCGGAAGCTTAGTGACCGCGTACTCCCGCCAGAAACTTAGTCATGGTGTGTCCCCAGCGGTTCGCAACTGCCGTTTTGGCATGAATTACGTTGCGACCCGCTACGGGATTTCCACGGCTATTAACGTTGGAGAAACTGCCAACATTACTGGCTTAGGAGTCTTGGTACAAGTCGGCCTACCCCTCCCC
>JALYIM010000148.1 GCA_030775785.1 Acidobacteriota bacterium | reverse complement strand
AACGATGAGCCAGTACGAAGTTCCGAAACCCTTGATATCGCTAAAGACCACTTTGTCGGTTGAGGCTGAAGGGCCGATCTGATATTTTTTTTCTCCCCTATTCTCAAGTATCCAGTAGGCGGCCGCGCCGGTCACACAGAAAGTTGCGAATACAACGGAAAGAAGCAAGGGCGACCGCCAGTTTGTGTAGGCGTATCCGGCCCAGGACGGGGATTGCTGGGCCAGCAACGATCCGGCTCTTGCGAGCATGAGGTTAAGGCCAAAAGCGAAGCTGAGTTCTCGTCCTCGGAACCATTTCGCCACCGCGGTCGTTACCGCCACAATTAAAGATTCCGCTCCTAGGCCAAAGAGCAGCCTTCCTGTTGCCATCACCCAAAGCAGCGGAGATAACACAGTGACCACAGCCCCCACCAAGCAGAGTGAGCCGAAAATAAAAATCGCTTTGCTGGTGCCGATACGGTCAACGATGTATCCGCCGATCACCACCATGAAAATGTTTGGAATGCTGTAAATGGCTTGCAACAGGCCTATGTTGGAATCTGAAAACCCAAGCTGTTTGGTGAGCAAGTCCGCGACTGGAGCGATACAGTCGTAGACGTAATAGTTCCCGAACATGGTCAGGCTTACGAAAAACAACACTATCCAGCGATAGCGTGGCGGAGGTTCGGGGTGCTCAAGTTGTTGCATTCATATCCGTTGAAAAAACGAAATTCAAGTGCGCGAGAAAAGATATCAGATGGTGGACAGGTTTAACACAATCCTTCTGTTGACGGCCCTCCAGCCCCAGATCAGTCGCCTTGCACGGTTCTCGTGATCTTCCCCTCACATTCTCAGGTAAACCCAAACGTTTGTTCGTCTTAAAAGCAGTTAGCATTCTCACCCAACCCAGGCGAACAGTGATGCATCAAAATCGTTAAACCATCCCACTTCTAGGGGATGATTCCGTCCTGACGAAGATTCGCGGGCTTACAACGGAACAAATTAAGAGGAGAGTTTAACCATGAAGAGAAGTACCTTGTTCGCTATCATCAGTTTTTTAATCGCGGCTCCTTCCATGTTAATGGCGCAGTCGTCTTTCCGGGAAAACCATGCGGAAGTTGGTGTTTTTGCTGACTATCTGCGTTTCGACCCCACCAGTCCAAAGATCAACTTTGTCGGTCTCGGAGCGAGGCTCGGGGTAAATGTTCATCCTAATATTCAACTTGAAGGTGAGATGAATTACGACTTCAAGCGCAGCTATATCACCAACAGCAACAACAGTGCCACCGGTAGCTTGGTAACCACCCGTTTGCGTCCCCTGACAGGCCTCTTTGGACCAAAGTTTCAAGCAGGTTCGTCAGGCCCGGTACGGGTCTTCGCCACCGGCAAAATCGGTTTCATTAACTTCAGCAACTCCACAGGCACACCTACCGGGGGTACGGTGGGTAACACAATAAGCAACGTTCCCTACGGCGATACCCATGTGGCGTTCTATCCCGGCGTCGGATTGGAGGCTTTTGCGGGTCCTGTTGGATTACGCCTTGATGTGGGAGACGAAATTTTCTTGAGCAATGGTACCCACAACAACTTGAGGGTTACGTTCGGACCGCATTTCCGCTTCTAGCCTCTGCGAGTGACGCTCAACTGTGCGGCTGTCTGCTAAAGCAGGCAGCCTTTTTTTTGAGTCTTATGTTGCTGGCAGAGGGGCTAGTGAAGTGCCATCTGGATCTGGTTGGTTTTGGTATCGCAGACGATGTGCAACACACTTTCGCCTCCGGCCGCGAAGGTGCCGGTGATAGTTTTCGATTGATCGAAATCGCGAGATGACGATTGAATTCTCACGTGCACGCGGTGTTCGCCGGCAGGCAACGCCAACTTGTCCGATTCATCACCTTTAACAGTTTTAAAAACAATTGCGTGGGTTTTGTTCTCACCGTGCAGAGCGCGGGTGTAGATCAATACATTGTCCAGCCACACGCTGGCTTGTCCAATTGGAAACGAATGTTCAATCTCCAGTTGCAAGTTTGCTAGCACGACCGGAGCAGGTTGCGACGGGAGTGTAGTGCCCGTGGGCTGGGTAGCGGTCTTCGGTTTTTCATGGGTTCGCCTTGGCACCATGCGGGTGGCATAGGAAGTCGCAGTTTTAATGGAATCCGCACCGAGCAACTCTAATAGGGCCGACGCACGAGAAGGTTGAGCACTTGGGAGAGCAACAGCCACAGGGTCCGATTGTGAATGCTTGAAATGGGAAAATTCCCAGAACGTGAGCGCGCAAACTGCGACCAGCCCAACCACGCCAGCCCATGCCATGTGATCGTAGGAGTTCGACGCTGTGATCGGTATATTTGTGGAGGAAATTTGTCCACCGAATACAGACACGGCGTCGGCCATAGGAGCCGGCCGAGAATTGGCGAACGATATCTCGCTCAGCGTGGAAGCCTTGGGGATGTTTCTTCTTGTTACCGCGGCTTTTGCCACTCCGGCTAAAGCTACTGCAGTCTGTTGCATCAGATCGTAATCTCTGCGCAATTGCTGGATCTCTTGCGCCATCTGTAATCCCGATTGATAGCGCTGCGCCGGATCTTTGGCGATGGATTTTGACACCACTCGATCAATTTCCGGCGGCAGTTCGGAATCGAGAGCGCTGACCGCGACCGGATCGTTGTTTACAACTTTGAACATCACCGTGGCCGCGCTGTTTCCCTGAAACGGGCGATGCCCGGTAAGAATCGTGTACAGAATCACCCCCAGCGAAAAAAGGTCGCTGCGCGAATCCCCGCCCTCTCCGCTCAATTGTTCGGGTGCCATGTAGGCGGGGCTTCCCAAGGTTCTGCCCGGCACGGTGAGACTGACTTGATTTAGTTTGGCGATGCCGAAGTCGGTAATCTTGCAGCGTCCGTCATCCGTGACCAGGACATTAGCGGGCTTGATATCACGATGAACGACGCCTTGCGTATGCGCGTAGTGAAGAGTTTCGGCGATCGTCTGCGCTAGATGCAGTGCAGGGCCAAGCGGCAATTTTTTGTTGTTGGCGGCAAGAATCTTGCTGAGAGGCTGACCTTGCACATACTCCATTACGATGTACGGTTCGTGAGTTTCAGGTTCTTCGCCAACATCAAAAATCGTCACAATTCCGGGGTGAGATAGTCTTCCCGCAGCGCGCGCCTCCTGAAAAAATCGCTCGCGGAAATTCTGCTCCTCGTCGGCTTCCTGCCCCAACATAGAGATGGTTTTAATCGCAACAATACGATCAATTTTAGGATCGAGCGCGCGGTAAACTACGCCCATAGCACCACGACCGATCTCGTCCTCGATCTCGTAGCGGCCCAAAATTGTAGATATTTTCGTAGACATACGCCCAAGCGGTGATAACCCCAATGTTACTGTGCTTCGCGGCGTGCTTATCGGTCGAATTGGGTTTTGTACGATTACGGCGGTAACCTGGTGAAGTCACTAGGGGTGGGGTGCTTTCAGCGGCGGAGAAAGGCCTGAAAGTCTATTCCGGCCGTCGGCGCAAGATCAGGCCTGCATCTTTCGGCGGCAGCATGAAAGGGAACTCGAGGATGCGATCCCTCAGTTGGATGCGTAGCGTGAATTTCTCACGTTCTTTCCACTTCCCAATCCATTTATTGTTGGTGTCGAAGAATATCCATCCGCTTACTTCCCGTGTGACCGGATCGAGTCTGTTCGATGGCAGACTGTTTCGGCTGAGGAACTCTATCATCTCGCTGGTGTCTTTTAAGTGGGCCTGAAGTAGCGTTTCCTGCTTCTCCTTGGTCTCCGGATGCTTCTGTACCTGATGCGCAACTTCGTCGTTCATCGCATCCATTTCAGTCTGTAAATGCGCCGCCAAACCTTCGGGATTAAAGGCAGGCAGAATTACGTGGGAATGATCTTCAGCTTCCAGAGTGATTTTGTTCGTGGGGACGTCCACGAATTCTTGTCCAAGATATTTGAGAGTTAAATTCACTCCCAGCATTGCGATAGGACGGCGATGAACTTTCTGAAGCTCCTGAGAATCCATGGTCAGCGTTACTACGAGGTCGCTGGTCAACAAGGAATAGCGATACTTTCCGTCGTCTCCGGTGGCGAAACTGCAGCAGGCTTTTCCCTGTTCCCAGCGAATCAGTGGAAGAGGTGGTGCTTTTCTTGCCGAGACGATTGTGGAGAAAGTTAGTCCGAGCACAATTACGGAGAGAAGAGCGCGCGCGAACGGACGACGATCGTGATAACGAAGATTGAAGCAGATCATGCGCGGACAGACTACTAAGAACGGTAACTCTCCGGCAATCTGTAATCTTATGGTGGCGCAGCGCTTCAGCGCTGGAATTAAGGCATTGTTAAATGGGGATTTGAGCCATTCAACATGACTGCAATTAGCGGGGCAGGGATCAAAAGCGATGCCTGCCGTTCATCTATCAAAATGTGAACCCAATCTGGGCCATATAACTTCGCGGCGGTATGAAATGCGTCCCGCTAAAAGTGGAGAGGAAGTTGTAGAGCGCCACCTTATTGGTCAAATTCACTACGGAAAGCTGCAGATTAGCCTTGTATCTCTCGGTATGGAAGAGGTTGTCTAACCCAGCGGCGACGTCGAAGGTATGCCGAGGAGCAATTCGTGCAGGATTTGTGTCCGCATTGTCAGTGCCAGGTTTGGGAAGATTGATTCGTGTGGATCCGTATTGCGAGGCTGCACAGGTCGTCAGCGGCACACCGGCTGTCGGCCGCGCACTTCCGCAAAACAGACCTGCTTGAAGTTGCTGATCGCTGGTCAATCCGGTGAGGTTCACCGAAGTATACGCATCAGGAGATAACGGTACTCTGCCTGCAACCAACCCGCTCTGGTAATTCCATGTGAATCCAAACCAGGGCGCATTCTTATTCAGCTGATACTGTAGATGCGCGACTTGCTGAAACGCCTGGTCATGATCAATTCGGAACGACAGATTCGAACTGGTATCGGCGGGATTGTTAAAAATAATGCCCCCGATTTCAGGTCCAAAGAAGCGCGATCGAGTGTGGCCGATCACTGAATATGCGCTCACTCCGTGAAAGTCGGGAACATTAATTCTGATTGCCGCTCCATCTATTTTTGATTTCTTCCACTGAATTGGAAAATTTAAGGAAGTGCTTAGGATGACGTCGAAGTCGTAATCTGGATCGGTATATTTCCAGAAATAATCGGCATCTATGGAAAGGTATCTACCGAGCGCCTGCGCGATTCCCACGGTGTAATAGTTGCGATGGCCCGGCTGTAGGGGACGTGCGGCGAATGCACCAAACACGTTCTGTGCCAACCCACCTTCTCCGGTGGAGCTGGAAAGAATCAGGTTTTCGTTGTATGGAGTAAGAAAGAACCGTCCATATGAACCGCGTATCGCGGTATTCGTTTTCTTCACGAGATAAGAAGCTCCGAGCCGGGGCTCTACGGCGTTTCCCGAACTGATGCCGCGGTACACGTCTCCACGCAAGCCCAGAGACAGAGTCAGGTCACGTAGGGTGAGCACATCCTCCGCATAGACAGCAAATTGCTTGATGTCCGTTTTTCCCTGGAAGGCGAATTGGCGACCTCCCCGAGTGAGGTCGAAAGGTAAAAGTCCGGGCAAAAACCCGGAATTCGCCAGGCCACTTCCACACTGACTGGGGTCTGTAGGCAGCGATGCAGTATCCGGACTTCCGTCAGCATTTAGGCACACTGCGTTAAATGCGGGATCGGTAACTCCGACCCCAAATCGTTCCGAGAGAAAAGTATGGTAGAAATCAGCTCCCGCCTTGAAATTGTGAATGCCCTTCGCATAAGAGAAATCCGTTTTAATTCCCGCGTTGGTTAAGCGGCGGCTCTCATTCAAGGTTGCCGGCAAATCACTAAATGCGTTTCCGCTGGGATAATAACTTACCCGGTCTTGTCGCACGTAAGCATTCACGGTGAGCAGCGCGTTGGCGCCGAGAAGATGAGTGAACGACGGTGAGATATTGACGTTTTTATTCTGCTGGCGTTGGTCCTGCCCGGCCACGAACTGGTCAATGCTGTTGGGTATCTGGAACCACGACCTGCCGGCGAAAAGGTTTAAGTGGAGAGTATTTTTCTGGTCCAGTTGATAATCAATCCGATCGAAAATGTTCTCCGAATTGCCGTGCGCGTGGATGGAATAAAACTCGGGCGGATCAAGAAAGCGGCCGCTATTGGTCCCATCTATGGAAATGAAGTTTCCAAATTTCTCATTGCCAACGGACAGGGCGGCGTTGGCTCCGGCGGTCCCAAAAGATCCGTACTGAGTTGAGATGCTTCCCGTCTTACGCGAAATTCCCAGTCCTGACTTCGTCGTGGTGCGCACCACCATGCTGGCCTTGTCTCCGTATTCAGCCGGGGGAACGCCATTGATGACTTCCATGGATTGAACTGCATTGGCTGAAATTGCGTTGGAAAAAATTCGCGTCTGTTGGTCTGAAACCGGTTGGCCATCAATACTGAAAGTAGTGTCAGCGTGCTCACCTTGAGGATGAGAAAGTCCGTTTGAATCCTGCGCCACTCCCGGTGTGGCCTGTGAGATTACGGAAAACAGACTCGAATTTACGCTGTCGCTGGGCAGCCTCGCGATCAGGGTGCTATCTACGTCAGTGTGTGTGGTAGGAACTGCTTCAA
>JALYIM010000147.1 GCA_030775785.1 Acidobacteriota bacterium | reverse complement strand
GATTGGTGGTGACTTCAATGTCATCCCAGAGGACATTGACTGCCACAAGCCTTCGTCCTGGATGCACGACGCTCTTTTTCAGCCCGAGCCCAGAGCGCGCTACCGCGACATGGTCAAGCTAGGGTATACCGATGCGTTCCGGTCGCTGCATCCGGGCGAACGAGGGCATTTCACCTTCTGGGATTATTTTCGGCAGGCCTTTGAACATAATCGCGGCATCAGGATTGATCATTTCTTGCTTTCGCCTGCTCTGGCAGAGCGATTGGTGAAATGTGAGATCGATAGGGGACCGCGCTCTATGGTAAAACCCTCTGACCATACACCCCTCATAGTGGAGTTGCGATAACGGGACATGTGGCAGACGCCTAAACTGCGCCGAGGGAAGGCGTTAAGCAGAATTACATAATTGGTCATCTGCTTTAAATCACCATGATCTCGCACGATCCTTTTAATTTGCAGCGGTTTGTGGACGCCCAAAACGCGGTATTTGAGCAGGTCTGCGCAGAGTTTCAGGAAGGTCGGAAAAGGGGCCATTGGATGTGGTTCATATTCCCCCAGCTTAGGGGCTTGGGATACAGCGATACTGCGATTAAATTCGCCATCTCATCCCAGCAGGAAGCCGAGGAATATTTAAAACACCCAATACTCGGCAATCGACTCAATCAGTGCACCAGGCTTGTGAACTTTGTCGAGGGCCGTTCGATTCACGACATTCTGGGAGACCCAGACGATTTGAAATTTAAATCTTCCATGACGCTATTTTTCAAAAGCACCTCTGAGAACAAGATTTTAAGGATGCCTTGCAAAAGTATTTTGACGGGGAACTTGATTCTCCAACTCTTGATTTACTATGACTGGGAGACTGCCCATCGTTACCTTTCTCTCATTGCATAGTTCGAATGATTATGCCGCTGGTGCAAATCATGAGCCGATTTTAAAAGCTGGCGTATCCTACTTCGCGCTCGTATTCGGAGCGGGCTCTGTGCCTAGAACCATGCGCACTTTGTCGAGCATGATTGGCATTTCCACCAGCTCGGCCATTCTGGTCCCAGGTCGCAGGACGTTCCCGACATCCTGATGACAATCCGCGAGGTCGTGGGCTGGGACGATGACGGCGCAGACCAGGGTTACAATCTAATTCTTTCGCAGATAGGTCAGGGTGAAAATAACCTGAGCTTCCCACCGAGGCTTCGTAAGTCATCACTACCGTCAAAGTCGCGAAAACGACGCGACTCGCAAAATTGTTGATATGGATGGCACAAAACTTGAGTCCCGGAGTTGGTGGGGCGAATAGTTTTGTTGACACTGTACTGCGGGAAAGCCATACTGCAGGCGTTCAACAGTCGTGGTATTTAGACAAACTCTAGATTTTCCCAGAAAGGTTCTCTCTATTGAAACTCGCTAAAGTTCTGACCCTTGTACTGACCCTCGCTGTTTGCGGATTTACATTTGCTCAAAACTCTGGACACAAGAGCTGGCATCTTAAGTTTCCCAGCCCGGCAGCGACTTCCGCTCCAGCCATCATGCCCACGTTCATCGTGGTAACTCAGCCGCAGCCTGGAACACCCTGCTTTGGCTGTGTGTCAGTCAACGGTGCCTTGGTGCCAATTAGTTTTGGTTTGTCGGCCCCGCTGAGCTATATCCCGGTGGGCGCTTCTTTGTCCTACGTTCTGTATTACCAAGATTCAAGTTACACGGGACCGTGTAAGCAGACTTATGTACTCAAACAGGGGACAACTCTGATAACTACTGCCCAAACCAACTTTGCGGCAAAAGCCAGCACCGTAGGCTTCACTATGATTGGAGCGACCCATCCAGCGGTTCAGGGATTAGCCACTCTCACTGGAACCCTAACTTGCGGCACAAATCCCGCGGCGTCCGTAGTTACAAAACTATATTTCCAATAGGCCGGAATTTCTAGGTCGCCGATTAGGTGGGCGGTTCTGAGGAGATTGCTCGGAAAATGAACCGCCCGAAAGCCCGAGACTCAGGCCAATGCATCGTCCAAAAGTGGTCTCAGGCGTTAAGAGGCAAGTCTATGAAGGAACCTTCAGGATTTTTTGAGTTCCTGGCCCGGCAAGCCCATGCCACACCCTCATCGGGGGACCCTTTAAGAGTAAGAAAAGGAGCTTTGCATCAACCGATGCCAGGGCTGGACCCGCAATGTCAAAAGGGAGTTGCCCAGGTTGCGGTCGAAGCAAGTCAGGTCATATTGCAAGATAATAAATCACCTCTCGCACGGTTATGAGCGTATAGTTCGCGTGACGCATTTCTTCGCCACTAATCAGCTGGCGACCGCGATCAGCAAAATAAAGAGGCAGCTATGAGACTAATTTCAAGGGCAGCGATCACATCTTTGTTCCTGTTCCTATTTTCCTTCCTGCCCGCAAGTGGGTTCTGCCAGTTGACAGAGGGCTTCGAACATGGAATACCCGCCGGCTGGTCGTTTAGTGGTGAAACGAATCCAGCATTGCCGCCCCTCCTCGACGGTACCGCTCAAGTCGCTTCGGGCATCACCCCGACCGAGGGAAGCTCCTATGCATGGATTTCAACTGGATGCTCCCCTACGGGGACGTGTCCAGATGTTGCTGCAGCAGTCACGCCCCCCTACGCTTTTCTTGGCCTTGGTGCTGGTACCGGATTAGGAGCGCCGACGACGGAGGTTACATTAACATCGCCGTCGTTCTCTTTGTTGTCTCCCGGTGTCGTCTCTTTCGACGTAAATTTTATAACCACCGATGGAACCAATGGATTCGCTGACTTTGCTTTGGTCCAACTTATGCGTTCGGATACTACTCCGATTAATTTATTTGTGGCGAACACGACATGCGCGGCTTGCACTGCGGTCCCACCGGTATCTTTAAACTCAGGAGTCGCAACGCTAAGTCCCTCCCAGGCAGTCTTCGCAGGCACTGCGGTCACCTTCGGATCGACCACGTATGGTGGCATTGCGAACCCGAAATTCGGCGGCGGTCCCGGCGGCCCGACCGGGTGGATACACGTGACCTATCCCGCTGCGGCAGGAAACTACCAACTCCAGTTCCTGGTGTCGCATGTTGGTGACACGACGTACCCATCCGCACTCGGAATCGACAATGTACAAGTTCAGACGACACAAACTGTCACCCAACCCCTACAGCCGGGTGCTACAGATTTTTCCTTCAATACCGGAGCTTCGGTCACCAAGCAAACCATTGATTACACGGGCTCTGGTACAAACCCGACTGGTACTACTATGCAGGTCACACTGCGAGGAATTTCAAACTCCGAGTTTCAGAATTTGGTCGCCGGAACTTTCGCACAAGGAAGCCAGTGTTTCCAGCAAGATTTTGGCAACGGAGTTTTTGGTTGCGCGGTAACCATTGCCCTTTGCACAACCCCTTCGAATACAACTCCGCTGGGCGCCAATTGTCCGCAAGGAACTACTGGATCGATCGGCGTGACAGAGAAGTTCTTCACGAGCTCTTTCGTAAACCCAACTAGCGTACCGCGACCAGCATACCTTGCAGCAACCGACAACGCGCTCAGTTGCACAAACGATCCGTCTAACACTTGCCGAGCTTTGCACGACATATTCAGCCAAATCGTTGATGACTGCTGTGCTGTTGCTGGCAAAACCAAGACGTTTAATTCGTTGTTTATTCCTGTCTATAACTTGCCCTTCCAGTTCTCTGCTTTTTCTCCGCATCTTTTCGTTGACGCCGATGCCACACCTAGCGTCGTGCTAGCCGGAGCTTTTACTTTGGCTGCCGGAAGCCCTGCAATTAATCTCCTTACTGATCCTGTGTCTTTGCAATTTGGAGCTGTTTCGGCCACCCTCCCAGCAGGTTCTTTCACCAAGCAGCAGTACTCTGGGTTGACCTATTACCAGTTCCAGGGTGCGGTTAGCGGGGGCTACCTGAACTTTCTGGTTCTTCCACTTGGCCGGAATAAATTCATCTTTACAGCGGCAGGACAAGGAATTGACCTTACGGGGCTGACGAATCCCGTCAAGGTGCTGCTCGGCATCGGTAACAACGTGGGCATTGCTAATGTGACGACCATCTTTAATTAACGCCGGGCTGCGAACGCTGTTCCGGTTGGACAAGTGCGGACTGGGACAACACAATTACGCAGAAGGATCGACTGCGCAGCGCGGAACGAGAACCACCACGGGAGTGACGGCCGATTACGGCGAGCCAGAAGCCCGGGGCCTTGTGCGACGAATTCCAGTTCGGGAGCGCTATCGGCGATCGGTGTTTAATCCGGAAATTGCTGGCTTCAAAGTCAGGGTTGCATTGTCCCCTTCAGGACTTTCGGCTCCGACGGAGTTTGGACGCTGGGGTTATCTTCAGCAGTGACATAAAGGTCAAAGACTTCGTAATTGGTCGTGTTCTCGAACTTGCCCTCAAGTTTATTGTTGACCCTCAATTGCCCTTGATTTTCCGGACTTTTGCCTCTGCCTTCAATCCACACCACATAGGTTTGCTTCGCTGGGGTTAAAGCGCTTGGTTTCGCCAAGTGATAAACGTCCAGCTTCAGCCGCAGGTTGCCATTCTTGTCCTTATGCAAATTAGCCTTGCCCACCGCTCCTGGGACGCTGGGATCAGCGACCAACCGCACGTCGGAAGCTGAAGCCGAACCCACGAAAAGAGAGCTCACAAAAAGCGCAGTAACTAAGATTATTAACCTCATTTGGTTTCCTCCGTGACAGCTAGTTTACTTTAACATGGCGGTGTCTGCGAGTTCTAAGCCCACACCGATTTACCAGGAGACTCACCTTGTCGCTTCCACGGATATAATTCCGTCGTGCCACAGACTGTCGGCCTAACAAGACAAAGCTGAGGGCCGTTGGCGAAGGGACATGGCCGATGGATGGGCTAGCACCAGGTATCATTGCAGGTGATGCCGCTGTCACCTTATGCCGAACCTCGCTGGCCCGTGCTCCTTGCGTTGGCTTCCATCGTAGGACTCAACTTTGCGCTACCCAAGTCGCTCAGCTTGGGTCCGCGCTGGTTCCTTGCAGCCCTCTTCCTGACCCTCGCAGTTCCAGCGTGGGTAGCACACAGGCGAGGGGCCGAGGAAAGTGCTAAGCGTTTTGGGTTGCTGTTAAACGGGGTCGTCACGATTGCACTTGTTGCGTCGCTCGCTCTGCTGATACGTGCACTCCCTGCTCATAAGGAGCTGCCCCTGCAACTTCTCCAGTCTGCAGGTTCGCTCTGGATAAGCAATGTCCTGGTTTTCGCGGCATGGTACTGGCGTTTAGACAGTGGGGGTGCTCATCAGCGAGAGCGGGTAGCGTTGCACCAAGACGGCGCGTTCTTGTTTCCGCAAATGGCGTTACACCCAGATCAAGCCGCCAAACCCGACTGTTGGCATCCTCGCTTCATCGACTACTTATTTCTTGCGTTTAATACGAGTACAGCGCTGTCTCCGACGGACACCCAGGTCCTATCAAGGTGGGCAAAGTTGCTGATGATGACGCAATCCCTTATCTCTCTAACCATCTTTGTGCTGCTGGCTGCCCGAGCCGTTAACATTCTTTAGGAGGATGTGTCACGCCGCGTCAAGAGTCCTGCTCGAGGAATTCGATACCTCGCGGCAAAGTCCCTGCCTTTGCCGCGAAGATGGGTATTGGCGACAAACTGGGAAAACTATCGGGCACTCTAGTTGGCCATCCGAACGGCTAAAAAACGAGCTTCATAGCCAACTGCAAAACCCGAGCGTTATGCACACCATTCGGCCGAAAGATGCCGGCATTCCCAAGCGTATTGGTAGAAGCCCCCACCGCGCTGGCTGCAGATCCGGAATCCCCGGCTATGGCCTGCCACTCGGTATGGTTGAAAACATTGAAAGCTTCCGCGCGCAATTCCAACCCCACTCTTTCCGTAAATGCAAAGTGCTTGAACAGCGCCATGTCGAAGCTAATTCGATGCGGATTGCGGAGAATGTTACGACCTGAGTTTCCGAAAGTCAGGCCCCGAGGGATGGCGAAAGCTGCC
>JALYIM010000146.1 GCA_030775785.1 Acidobacteriota bacterium | reverse complement strand
ATCCAATTCTGCGACGGGTTGTTCTTCGCCGAACTGCTCTCAGTTCGGGAGTCCGATCGTGGTTCCCGCTTTTAGTAGCTTCGCGAATTGGGAGGCAGTTACCGGACGGCTAAAGTAATAGCCTTGTCCTTCGTCACAACCGTGGGCCTGCAGGAATGCGACTTGCTCCACCGTTTCCACGCCCTCGGCGATTACGCGGTGATTGAGATTACTCCCCATGTTGATCACGGCGTTGATGATGGTAGCGTCGTCAGTGTCAGCATTGATTCCGTTCACAAAAGACTGGTCTACCTTCAGAGTATCAATCGGAAATTGCCTCAGATAACTTAAACTGGAATAGCCGGTTCCGAAGTCATCGATGGCCAATCGTACGCCCATGGCTTTCAATTTCTTGAGCACCGGCACAGTGAACTCGGCATGCTGCATGAGCACGCTTTCTGTCAATTCAAGCCCCAAATAATGAGGACTCAGGCCAGTCTCTTCTAGAATCGTCCTGACACCTTCGAGGAAATCCTCGTTGCGGAATTCTACTGAAGAAACATTTACTGCCATTTCGATAGGCCGCAATCCGGCATCTTGCCAGGCTTTGGCTTGGCGGCACGATTCGCGCAATACCCAGTTGCCGATTGGCAACATCAAGCCACAATCTTCGGCAACGGAGATGAATTGGAGAGGACCAATCAGCCCCCGTTCTGGGTGTTGCCAGCGGATGAGCGCCTCCACTCCGGTAATCTCCCCAGTCTTAAGGCTTATCTTGGGCTGGTAATGCATTACAAGTTCATCCCGGTCCAGCGCGAAGCATAAGTTTTCTTCGACCGATTGACGCTCCAGAGCTCGAACATTCATGTCCTTCTCAAAGAATTGATAGTTGTTACGGCCGTTCTCCTTGGCTTGGTACATCGCGAGGTCCGCGTTTTTGATCAGCATGGCCGTTTCCTGACCGTCCTCCGGATATGTGGTCACACCGATACTCGCAGTAACACGCAGGTTATGTTGATCGATCTCCAAAGGTGCGTTTAACGCCGCCAAGATCTTTCCGGCTTTGACTCCCGCATCGCCCGCATGTGCAACCTCCGAAAGCAACACTACAAATTCATCTCCACCGACGCGGCTCACTGTATCCGAGGTGCGTACCGAGGCCAACAAACGCTTTGCAACCGACTGAAGTAGTCTGTCGCCAATCACGTGACCCAACGAATCGTTGATGTGCTTAAAGCCATCCAAATCCACAAATAGAACCGCGATTCGAGTGCCGTTCCGCCCGGCTATCGTAATCGCCTGACTAAGGCGATCTTGCAGTAAGGTTCGGTTGGGCAATTTAGTGAGGGCATCGTGTTGCGCCAAATGGGACATCTCTGCTTCGATAGCCCTGGCCACCGACACGTCGTGAAAAACTATGACCGCTCCGGTCATCGCCCCGTGCTGATCATGGATTGGAGCGGCAGAATCTTCGATGGCAAATTCATTCCCGTCACGTCGAATCAGAATGCAGTGTGGGGTGAGTCCCACAGTTTTGTTTTGCTCGAGCGCCGTTTTCAAGGGATTCAAGCACGGTGCTCGCGTACTACCGTCGATAATTACAAACACGTCGTCGGCGTGCTTGCCGGCGGCCTCTTCCCGCGTCCAACCGGTGATCTTTTCGGCCACAGCATTGAGGTATGTAATTCGGGCTCCCAGGTCGATGCTCAGCACCGCATCCCCGATGGAGTTAAGCGTCATTTGCGCGCGTTCCTTTTCAGCGGACAACATTTCTCTGGCGGTCTGCCGCTCGGCCATGTTCCGTATAGCACGAACGAATGAGTCTCTGTCGAGATGATCCTCCAGCAGGTAATCTTTGGCTCCGTGTTGCAATGCTTCTAGGGCGACTGCTACATCCTTAGTGCCAGCTAGGACGAGTGTTGGTACGCTGGGCGCAGCGAGCAACAGCTTGTCTAACGTTGCAAGACCCTGACTGTCGGGCAGCGACAGATTGACAAAGACCGCCCATATCTCTCCCTTCTTTAACCGTTCCATACCTTCGGCAAGACTCGTAACCCATTCGCCTTTATGTGGGCCATCAATGGCGTTCAGCACCGCGTCTGTAAACGCGTCCGCATGATGGGAGTCGTCGTCGATTAGAAGCAGCGTTCGGATTTCCGTCATGTTCGGTACCATACACAAATATGCATTTCGTCGAACCTTGGAAACTGTTCTATTTTGCACATTTGAGTAATTAGTAATTAAGTATGAATGAACAGCCTTGACCGTAGCTCAAGTCCTAAACGGTGGAACGACTAGGGAACAAGTCCATTTCTGGATTGGTCCCCCTGGCCCCGCTGAGCCCGACACTTGAGATCCAACCCCGCCCAGGTGGATGCCCAAGAATCCAGCGTATCAGTTAACAGTGCACTAGTACTCCACTAGTACTAGATGTTTAAGATTGAAC
>JALYIM010000145.1 GCA_030775785.1 Acidobacteriota bacterium | reverse complement strand
ACAAACAGTTGGTCGCATATCTAGTTATTGAAGGAGAACCTCCTTCGAACGATGAGATTCGCAGATTCCTGAGACAAAGCTTACCTGAGTATATGGTGCCGCGAATTTTCGTTTCGCTTTCGGCGCTACCGCTGACGCCGAACGGGAAAGTCGACCGCCATGCACTGCCCTCTCCCGACCAGTTATTACTGCCGTCAAACGCAATTCTAGCCCCCCGGAATGAAGATGAAGAAGTACTGCAGGGGATCTGGGAGAAGGTGCTCGGGTTATCTAAAATTGGGGTGACAGATAACTTTTTTGAACTGGGCGGCCATTCACTGCTGGCCGTAAAACTGATGGCCGAAATCCAGAGGGTCACAGGAAAACTTTTGCCACTCGCAGCCCTGTTTCAGAGCGCCACTATTGAGTCCTTGGCTAGAGTACTTCACCAGGATGCTGACGACTCAAACTACACGATACTCCAGATTCAAGGTGGTAATACTAAGCCCGCGTTTTTCGCGATCGTCACCCCCGGCGTGAACGCGCTAGGTTACGTCGCACTGGCGCGTCATCTTGGTGAAGATCAACCGTTTTATAGGATTCAGGGACCAGGCTCGCGTGTCACCGACCGGCCCTACAGTAAGGACGAGTTTGACAATCTAGCTTTACAGTACATCGAAGCCATGAAAACCGTCCAACCGAAAGGGCCTTACTATCTCGGAGGAATGTGCGAAGGCGCTCGCATCGCCTTCGACATGGCTCGCTACCTTGAAGCTCGCGGAGACAAAGTCGCGTTGCTCGCGATCCTGGATACCTGGGTGGTAGAAAACAGTCAGAATCGTATCCTGTGGCAGATTGCTTATTACACACAGCGTTGGCGTGGTTTGCGCTCCCTTACTCTCGCCGGAAAAACGAAGGAGATTCGGCGGTCTATCGCACGTACGTTGAAACGTTTGGTTCGGGTCGGCACGCAACCTAAAAGCTCATGGCCGTCTGCCTACTGGCCTGGCAAGGAATTTGTGCCTCCGAAGTACCACGGTAAAATCACTGTGTTCAAGATTCCCAAACAACCATTTTACTATGTGCGCGACCCGCTGATGGGATGGGGAAAACGCACCACCGACCAAGTTGAAGTCCAAGCATTTGCTGGCGAACACAATTTCATATTGCGCGAGCCTTACGTCGAGTCTCTCGGTAAGGAACTACGAGCGACTCTAAATAAACTTAACGGCTGCAATTCATTAGTGGGAGACAGCTTTTCACCAACAGCAGGAGAAACCCAATCCGATTCGAAATCGGCAAGCGTTTGGCTTAAACCCGAGTCGAGTCTCAACCGGCATGGAAATTGAGCCCCGATGCCCTCTGGCGGTATTAGAAAATACCATGATCAGTATCTCAATTATGGAGCGGTCGAAGAGTCATTTCAGTCCTACTCAGATAGGTGAACAGGAAGTGCACTTATGGCTCATCGAGCTGAACGCGGAAACGAATACTTTACAATCGACCGAACTGCTCTCTTCTGAAGAATGTAGGCGGACCTCAGCATTTAGGTTTTTAAAAGATTCGCTGCGCTTTGCGACGACACGTTCCGCTCTAAGATTGCTGCTTGGGCGATATCTCAATGCAGATCCGAGGCGCCTAATTTTTGATTATTCGGGGATGGGGAAACCGTCGCTTGGCGGTGAGCATTCCACAAGCGGCTTGCAATTTAACGTATCGCACTGCGCAGAAATGTCTATGTTAGCTTTCACGACAAATAGAGCTGTTGGAGTTGATATTGAGCGTGTGCGGGAAAACTTGGACACGGATGAAATAGCCGAGCGGTTTTTTTCAGAGAACGAAAAACGGACACTCTCCTCCCTTCCAGTGTTTGAGAAGCGTAGGGGGTTTTTTGATTGCTGGACGCGGAAGGAAGCTTACTTGAAAGCGCGAGGCGAGGGGTTGGCGCTCCTAGAAACATTTGACGTCTCAATTGAGTTAGGAGAACCTCCATGTATTCGGGCCACAAGGCCGGACCCCGCCGAAGCCAAACGCTGGACAATGTTACTCCCTCCTGTTCCCAGGGATTTCGCAGCAGCGGTCGTTGTGGAGGGTCAAAGCTGTATTTTGAAAAGCTACCCTGTTATGAATTATTTTGATCTAGTCTCCGAATTAAGGCGTTGATAAAACGTAATTGTTTAACCATGGAATCAATTTTAGAGAAACCTTCGCAGAGATTAATTCCGGAACCAACCAAGCACTTAGATTCCATTCTGGTTCGCGGTCTGGCGTGGACGGGAGGTGTGAAGTGGATTGCTCAACTGGTAACGTGGTGCTCTACTCTCATCATTGCTCGGCTTCTCAACCCTGCCGATTATGGGTTGGTCGGAATGGCAGCGGTTTACTTAGGGTTTATAAATCTGCTTTGCGAATTCGGTGTCGGAACCACTGTGGTCACGTTGCGGGAAATGAGTGATGATCACGTTGCGCAACTTAATGGGTTTTCAGTGTTATTGGGGCTGTCTGGATTCGCCCTCTCATGTGTTGCGGCTGTGCCGTTAGGACTTTTTTTCAAAACGCCTAGACTTCCTTGGGTTGTTGTAGCGATGAGCACAACTTTTGTCATATCTTCTTTTCAATCCGTTCCCGCAGCTCTGCTGCAAAGAGAACTAAGATTCAAGCTGCTTTCTTTGATCGATGGAGCAAAGTCTTTTATCTTGGCGTGTACGATGTTAGTTCTGGCCATTGCGGGATTGCGGTATTGGACTTTGGTGATTGGATCTATTCTTAGCACTCTCATCGCGGCAATTCTCGTAGTGTCAAAGCGTCCGCATCGAATGGCATGGCCACGCCCGTCCGTACTAGGTCCTATCTTACATTTCAGCAGGCATATTATCGTGAACCGCATTGCTTGGTATGCATACTCCAACTCGGACTTCGTAGTTGCCGGCCGTATACTTGGCCAGCAGGCGCTAGGTGCCTATACAGTCGCCTGGAATGTGGCCAATGTGCCGGTGGAGAAGATCACAAGTGTGCTGAACAGTGTCACTCCCAGTTTGTTTTCCGCGGTGCAAAAAGACAAAGCGGCTTTGCGAAGATATGTGCTCAATCTGACGGAAGGTTTAGCATTTGTTACTTTGCCTGCCAGTATAGGGCTAGGGTTGGTAGCTCGGGAGTTTGTACTCGTGATACTGGGAGAAAAGTGGCAGCCGGCTATTACGCCACTTCGCTTTTTGGCTTTTTACGTGACTATTCGATCTATTACACCGCTGATCCCCGCGGTCTTGAATGTAGTTGGTGAGTCTCGCTTTAACATGCGAAATTCGCTAGTAGCCGCACTGGTACTTCCCTGCGCGTTTGTTTTTGGAAGCCACTGGGGAACTGCAGGAATTGCAGCAGCTTGGATAATAGCTTT
>JALYIM010000144.1 GCA_030775785.1 Acidobacteriota bacterium | reverse complement strand
CGGTATTGGCGGCCGTGGGCGCGCGCGTGGATTTCGATACCCGGAATCTCGAGGTATTGTCAGGCGTTGAGCATGTCCACCGCATTAGCGCGCCTTACAAACTTGCTGGACGCAGCTTCCGCCCTGAAGGCACGATCATTGAATTTGCGAACGGAGTGAAGATCGGCGGCAACGAAGTTATCGTGATCGCCGGACCTTGTTCCGTGGAGTCTCGCGAGCAGCTCTTTACCGTTGCTGAGCTGGTTGCAAAAAGCGGTGCCCGCGCCCTGCGTGGCGGAGCTTTTAAGCCCCGTAGCTCTCCGTATTCTTTTCAGGGGATGGGATTGGAAGGCCTCAAATTATTGCGCGAGGCAGGCGACAAATTTAATCTTCTGATCACCAGTGAGGTCATGGAAATATCACAGATCTCGTTGATGCTCCCCTTTGTTGACATCTTTCAGGTGGGAGCGCGCAACATGCAGAATTTTAATTTGCTGCGTGAGTTGGGGAAAGTTAAGAAGCCTGTCCTGCTGAAGCGCGGCATCGCGGCCACGATTGAAGAACTACTGCTCTCGGCTGAATACATAATGGCGGGCGGAAATTATGAGGTCATCTTGTGCGAGCGCGGCATTCGCACTTTTGAAACTTACACCCGCAATACGCTGGATATTTCCGCCATTCCCATCGTGCACAAGCTTTCACATTTGCCTATGGCGTCGGATCCTTCTCACGGCACCGGAATCCGCGATAAGGTCGCGCCCATGGCCCGGGCCTCAGTGGCGGCAGGAGCCGATCTGCTTTTAATGGAAGTGCATCATGACCCCGACCACGCTCTTTCAGATGGTGCCCAGTCGCTTTACCCGGCGCAATTTTCCAAGTTGATGGATGAGCTGAGGATGATTGCTCCGGCGGTTGGACGCAAGATCGCCTGATCTTCTGCGCTTTTAATTCATGCCCATTCGCCAGATCACGATTGTGGGTACCGGACTGATCGGCAGTTCCCTCGGCCTTGCTCTTAAAAAGAATGGTTTCAAAGGACGTATCGTCGGATGCGATCGCGCATCCGTGCTGAAACAGGCCCGCGGAAAAGGGGCCATCCACATCGGCTATCTGGACCTGGCAGACGCCGTGCGCGACAGTCAACTGATCGTATTGGCAGCCCCAGTAGGGACAATCATTGATTTGATCGGGACTCTCGGCCCCGATCTGCCTGCCCAAACTTTGCTTACAGATGTCGGCAGCACCAAGACGGAAGTGCTCACGAAGGCACAAAAAGTGTTCGGCAAGAAAGTGGGGGCAAGCTTTCTTGCGGGACATCCCATGGCAGGCAAAGAGCATGCCGGTGCGGAACACGCAAACGCGGAATTGTTCGAGGGCGCTACCTGGTTCATCACTCCATCCGCGGGTCAAAAATTGAATCGCGGCATCAGCGGCGAATTTTTGCGGTGGGTAAAGAAGATTGGTGCCCGCATCGTCACCATCCAAGTCGAAGAGCACGATCTGCTGTGCGCATGGATCAGTCATCTTCCGCAAATGATTTCCACTGCCCTGGCGGCGGCGCTGGTAGAAGAATACGGAAACAATGCTCCACTGCTGGAGGCTGGCGGTCGCGCGTTGCGCGAGATGACGCGGATATCTGGCAGTCCCTATTCGATGTGGCGCGATATTGCTTTGACCAATAAGACCAGTATCCAAAAAGCGATGCTTTCGCTCGAACAGCGATTGGCGCATATTCGCGAAAATCTTGACACTCGCGAATTGGCGTTAGAGTTTGAGCAGGCACATCATTTGCGAAGGCTGGACACTAAACCTATGAGGCGAAAGCTGTCGAAAAAGGTATAGAACTTGTTTTGACGCTTTATCTAAATCTCCCGTGGTTTAGAATTCCATCCTTATGAACAAGGTCGTCGCCAACGCCGACGAAGCCATCCGCGATGTGTTTGATGGCGCCACGATCATGTTTGGCGGCTTCGGCCTTGCGGGCATTCCAGAAAACCTCATTCGCGCGCTCGCCCGCAAAGGCGTAAAAAATCTCACGACCATCAGCAACAACGTAGGCGTGGATGGATTGGGCATGGGAGTTCTGCTGGAAGCAGGGCAGATCGCCAGGCACATCGGAACTTACGTCGGCGAAAATAAATTGCTTGAGCAAATGGTACTGCAAGGGCGTGTACAGTTGGACCTCGTACCTCAGGGCACTTTTTCGGAACGCATTCGCGCCGGCGGCGCCGGCATCCCCGCGTTTTTTACTCCTACAGGTGTAGGGACGATCGTTGCCCAGAACAAAGAGACCAGGGAGTTCGACGGGCGTTCTTATCTGATGGAACGTGCTCTGAAAGCCGACTTCGCGTTCATCAAGGCATGGAAGGGCGACAAGTGGGGGAATCTTATCTATAGAAAAACTGCACGTAATTTCAATCCCATGATGGCGACCGCCGCAAAGATCACAATCGCGGAAGTGGAACATTTAGCCGACGTCGGCGAATTGGACCCTGACCTGATTCACACGCCCAGTGTGTATGTGAAGCGCATCTTCCAGGGAGAACTGTACGAAAAGAGAATTGAGAAACGAACCGTGAGGGTGGCAGGTTAAACGTGTCAGCCCAAACCCATTCCGAAAAGAAAGATGCTGGCGCCGAAAAGCGCGAGCGCATAGTAAAGCGCATTGCCCGGGAACTGCGCGATGGATTCTACGTAAACCTCGGCATCGGCATGCCGACACTGGTAGCGAATTACGTCCCGCAAGGCATGAACGTAATTTTGCAGAGTGAAAATGGAATGCTGGGCATAGGACCCTATCCACTCCAGGGCGAAGAGGACTGCGACCTTATCAATGCCGGCAAAGAGACCGTGAGCGAGATGGCAGGCACGTCGTATTTCTCAAGCGCCGATTCCTTCGCCATGATTCGGGGCGGGCATATTGATTTAAGCGTTCTGGGAGCAATGGAAGTGGATGAGGCAGGAAATTTAGCGAATTGGATGATCCCCGGCAAAATGGTGAAAGGCATGGGGGGCGCGATGGACCTGGTCGCGGGCGCACGGCGCGTGATCGTGGCCATGGAGCATACGACCAAAGATCTGCAACCGAAGATTCTGAAGAGGTGCACGCTGCCCATTACCGGAATGAAAGTTGTAAATATGATCGTCACCGAGCTGGCGGTAATTCAAGTGACCGCGGCGGGCCTGGTGCTGGAGGAAATCGCAGAGGGGTTTACCGTGGATAAAGTGCAGGCAGTAACTGAGGCAAAGCTGATTGCGAGTCAGAGACTGACCCAGCTTAGAACTTGACGAAGATCAATTTTTATATTTTTCGTAGACGGCGCAAGACCCAAAGCTATTGTGTCGGACTAGCCTTCACCCTTGCCGCCTCGAACTCATCACCCTTCTGCCATCCCACTACTTTCGGCAGGCCAGCGGCTTCCCATCCCAGCGCAAATCCGAAGCGCGCCATAGCAGCGTCCCCGGTGAAATCCATATCGGGGTGATATTCGTCACTGGGCTGATGGTAATGTTTTTCGGTGTATTCGTCCGCTTGTTGCAGGCCCCACGCAGCATCGTGCCCTTTGTACTTCATCCCCTCGCCGATTGAGAACGATGGAATGCCGACGCGCGCGAGGCTAAAGTGATCGGAGCGATAGTAGTGACCAGCTTCAGGGTGAGAGTCGGGACGAATCTCCAGGCGAAATTCTTTTGCCGTTGCCTCAACGCTGGGATAAAACGTCGTCCGTTCGGAGCCTGCGACTTCCACTTCTTCCGGTGAACCGATCGGCGGCAAATCGTCATAGTTGAGATCGAGAGAAATTTTTCCCGCTGCGATCGGCGGATGCTTTCCCAGATATGCAGAGCCCAGCAAACCTTGCTCCTCTGCCGTCACTGACGCAAAAATTATTGAACGGCGCGGCTTGATCGCAGCTTCGCCGAAAACTCGCGCCAGTTCCAGCAAAACTCCACAGCCGGTCGCGTTGTCGTCCGCCCCGTTGTAAATATTGTCGCCCGGCATATCTTTGCGAATCCCCAGATGATCGTAGTGTGCGGTGTACATCACAGCCTCGCTCTTCAATTTCGAATCAGCACCGGTAAGCATTCCAATGACGTTGTTCGATTCGAACGGACGTATCTTGCTTACCATGTGCGCCTGTAGCTTCGCTTGCAGCGGCGTCGGATGGAAATCCCGCGAACGCGCACTGGCGATCATCTTCTCGAGATTTTGCCCGCTGCTGGCTGCCAATTTCTCCGCCATGTCTAACTGAATCCAAGAAGCTACTTTCAGCTGCGGAGTTCCATCCAGTTTCAAAAACGACTTTTCGCCGGAGTTCGAGTTACGGACAACCTCCCAGGGATAGCTCGCCATATCCGTTCGGTGAATCAGGATGACTCCGACCGCGCCTTTGCGGGCCGCCTCCTCATACTTGTAAGTCCACCGCCCGTAATAGGTCAGCGCCTTGCCCTTAAAAAAATTGTCATCGTCAGAAGGCGGCTCGTTCACCAGCATGAGCAGTACTTTCCCCTTCACGTCGGCGCCTTTATAGTCGTCCCAACCATATTCGGGTGCCTCGATTCCGTATCCGACGAAAACAACATCCGCATCTAAGTCGGATTGCGGCTGCTGGGTCTGGTCATAACTCACGTACTGATCGAGCGGTTTTAGAAACATGGGCTCACCTTTGGAAGGAACCAAAGCGAAAGTGGTTTCCGGCGCCGGAGTGATTCCAACCATCGGCACTCTTTGCATGAAAGTTCCGTTGTCGCCCATGGGCTTGAGTCCAGCGAGAGCAAACTGAGTCGCAATGTATTCGGCGGCGATGTCGCCTCCGCGTTGCCCAGTGCCTCGGCCTTCGAGAAGATCGTGCGCGAGGAATTTCACATGCGCGCGAATGTGTTCTGGATCAATTTTCTGCATCGCCGCAAAAGCACCGCTGGGAAGCTGAATCGAGACGCTGGAAGTTTGCTGCCTTCCGCGCGACTGCGACGAAAAGTGTTTTTGCGCAACGCAGAGGTTGAGCGACAGGACTACTGATAAAGCCAAAAAGACCACATTTCGCATGTAATGACTTTCAAAAAGCGCGAGAAACAAAGTGAATATACTACGTGGAAACGCGCACCTGCGCCGAATCGTTGTAATACCAAATGACTGAAATGAAAGGCGCCCGCGACCGCGGGCTAGTTTTTTGACCCTCAAGCCGCGCGGAAATCGGCAACTTCTTCGCCAGCACGAAACACTGGGATAGCTTCCGGCCCGAGAGAGCCGGCGTTCGCAATAATCTGCTCGATATCCTGCCGGGCCCAGCCAACGCTTGAAAGCTCGATTTCGCCTGTGGACCCAATCCAGTAGATCGTTGGTACGTTCGTCAATCCGTAGCTGTTGGATACCAGGTAGGAACGAGTGTCATCGAGCAGAACTGGAAAAGTGATGCCGAATTTCCTATTAAATTCCGCCGTGTCCTTCTTGTCATTTTGGGAAATGCCAACCAACGTTAAATTGGCTCCCTGATGAGCCTGGTAAATGCGCTCGAGATAAGGGAATGCATACTGACATGTCGGACACGATACTTTAAAAAACGCCAGCACCACCGGGCCGTGGTTGCGGGCCTCGCGCAATGAGAATGGCTTGCCATGCATGTCTGAGATAGTGAAGTCGGGAGCGGATATTCCCGGGGTAAGAGCTGCCATGTTGTTGTCCTCTCGATATTTGAACTGAAACCAATTTCTGATCCTGTGCATTAGATGATGTTTGCGGCCCGCAGGATTTTCCGCGCCAAGCCGGTGAGCGCAGTTTCATTTAGGTGTGCCTCTAAAATCCATTTGCCGGACGCTCCGCGGGGAGCGCAACTTGCGTAAGCCACCCGAACGACATAATCCGTTACCGTGATCGAGTGGCGCAGCGTGATATCGAAATCAGTTTTTCCATGTGCAATCTCCGGAAACTCCCACATACCAGCCATCACAGACGCGCTTTCGGGCCGCTGTACCAGAAAGACCGAGTGTCGTTGACGAGCAATCGCATAACAAATTTCTCTTTTTCTTTGCTTGATAGCCTTGCCCTGCAACTTTAATTCTCCGCGGGCCTTGCAGAAATCAAATATCGGACAAGACATACATCTGGGACTGCGTGGCAGGCATACTAACGCCCCAAGTTCCATCATGGCCTGATTGAAATCGCCAGGATGTTTTCGGCTTAACAGGACGTCGGCGAGTTCCCAAACCGCCGCGAGATCGAGATCAGCTCCGGCGACTCGACGCAGAATCCGCTCGACGTTGCCGTCCACGGCCGCGATCGCCTGTTCGAACGCAATGCTGGCGATAGCGGCTGCGGTGTAGCGCCCGATGCCGGGAAGCTTGCGCAGCGATTGCGCGGTGGACGGAAACTCGCCTCTGTGCTCCTCCACAATCTCTTTAGCCGCAAGATGCAACATGCGGGCACGCCGGTAATAGCCAAGACCGCTCCAGACTGCCAGCACCGAAGCCCCCCTCGCCGCTGCTAATTGTTCAACAGTTGGGAAGCGATTAAGAAATTGGTGATAGTGATCTATCACCGCTGCGACGCGGGTCTGCTGCAGCATGATTTCGGAAAGCCAGACACGATAGGGATCGCGATTATGCCTCCAGGGAAGATCGCGTTTATTACGGTCGTACCAGACCAGCATGCGACGCCGAAAGAAGGACCTGGTAACGTGGCTTTTCAATTCTTTACAATCGGCGGGCGGTTGCTTTCGATTCTGGAGACTGGTTCGGATCACCGGCTATTGTAAGGCCCCGAACTAAGTGCCCGCGTACGTCCGACCCTAACAAGGGACTTGAAGCTAATTTTCCCTCAATATAAAAAGTTTTATGAGTTTTTAGGGAACTCCGGCATTCTTTGGCCGGTGCGCGGCATCCTAAAGTCTTAAAGGATCATTGTGCCTTCAACGATATTGAGAAATAAATTGCTGGCGTTCTCCCTGGCATTTTTAGGGGTTTCCGCGACTGGATGCGGAGGTGGCAGCTCAACCCCATGCTCCGGCGTGAACTGCGGAGGTAGTGGTGGCGGAGGAGGAGGAGGATTAACGGCACAGAATCCGGTGACGGTCACTGCCAACAACGCCACCACTGGGGTGAACATCAATGTTGCTACGCCAGCTTCGACGACTGTGCCCAACGTGGAATTTTTGGGCGCTGACGGAACGGGAAATGCGTATCCAACGGGTGACTTCGTGCTGGTAGGTTCAACCGCAAACGTTCTGGTGTTCGGTGCCGGGCTGACCTCGACCATGCAGATAAGTTTTTCCGGTCCTGCTGACATCGCTGTCGGAACTCCGCAAAGTATTACGGCGACGGATGGTACTCCGGGTCTTCAGTTTGCAGTCTCGGTGGACCCGGCGGCGGCGTTCGGGGCTCGCACCCTGATTCTTCAGAGCCCCAATAATGACGTCACAACATTGGCTGGAGGGTTGGAGGTCCAATGATCAAACGACAAGCATCCATTGTGGCCGCCCTTCTTCTTGTAGCTAGTTTTGCTCCGGCTACGACTGTGATTCCACTTTCCCTGGAAAAACTGACGCAGGTTTCCACTCTTGTGATTGAAGGCAACGCAGTCGAATCATGGTCGCAATGGAATGCGTCTCACAGCTTCATTCTCACCTACACGCGATTTCAGGTACAGCGTACGCTAAAAGGGCAAACTTCTTCCACCATCGTAGTTCACCAGTTGGGCGGCAAACTAGATGGCATCACCCAGAAGGTCGCTGGAGTTCGTATCTGGGGTGCGGGCGAACAAGCTGTGCTCTTCCTGCGGCCGGGCCAATTCAATGACGGAAGTTTCGTTGTAACTGGACTGATGCAGGGGAATTTTCGGCTGACGAAATCTCAAAATGGCGAGACCCAAATTTCCAATGGCGTGCCTGATGCTTCTGCTTACAAAATCAAGAGCAAGGAGATCGGCTCCTTCCATGGCGACGCATTAACTCTGCACGAGCTTGAATCTCGCGTGCAAAAGGCAGCCACGCAATGAAACTTAAATGGATGACAATCGCAGGTCCAGCAATAGTCCTATCCATACTGTTCTATTTGTCCCGTCCCGCGAAATCATATTTATTTGAGGGTTCGGGAAGCGGCACTACTTTTACCACCACCGCCTGGGCAGCCTCGTCCTTTCCGATTCAATGGTCCATCAATCCCACGCGTAGCAGCGCAATTGTAGGGAATACTACGGTCACTAATGTGATCATGAAATCCTTTGCTACCTGGACGAACGCACCTAACACACAACTTTCGATCGCCTCACCGGCCACATCAACCATCAATAACGATCAGGTCCCTGCCGGAACGAATCTGATCTGTTTCGTATGCACCGGCCCAAGTCTGGATTTCAGCAAGACGGATGGAACGCTGGCTCTGACTGTCACCTCAAGTACCAGCAGTGGACAGATTACTCAGGCGGACATTTTTTTCAATCCCAGTCCTGGAATTTCCGGACAGCCGGGTTGCTTCGTTACAGATGGCGTTCCTGCTGGGAGCAACCCGTGCCCCGCGACCACGCCGACTACCGTGCCTCAGGACTTGCAAACTGTTGCCACGCATGAGATCGGACATTTCTTTGGCCTCGATCATTCCGTGATCACGCGCGCCGTAATGTATCCATTTGCTCCCACGCAGTTGACGACGCTCAGCTACGACGATGTCGCAGGCATATCGTTTTTAAATCCGAAGACGACTCCCGACGTCGCTACGGGCACAATCTCGGGCACGGTCAGCAACGGCGCGGCTGGAGTTTTCGGAGCGCACGTGTTCGCGAATTCAAGTACAAGCGCTGATCCCTATGCCGCACTGCCAACCAGTTTCAGTTTTGTTCGCAAAAGCCCGATTGGTACGCTCACGTTTCCTAACGGTACCTACCAAATTACCGGCCTTCCGCCTGATAGTTATGTGGTCATCGCCGAGCCGGTGGATGGCCCGGTAACGAATTCGAATGTGGATTGGGCGGGTGCGTGGGGAAAAACTGCGGTGCAAACCAACTTCACTACACGCTGGCACTAAGCCAATACTGTCATCCCGAGCGAAGTCGAGGGACCTGCTTTTGCAAGTTGACCGGGACTCCAGCCCGCGAAATAATGACTGAGCTTGCCATTTTCAACGTGTTGCGTGGTCTTATCGCCCACAGATTCGAGTAATCGTCATGACCGACTTCAACCGCAAGGTGGAAGAAGCATCGTCGCGGGTGAACAAATCGGTGGCCGAAGCCGCCGAAGTTATCGAGAAGGAAGCTGCCGACCTGATTCATTATTTGAACAACGAGGTGGTACCGGCAGTGCGACAACATTCCACAAAAGCGCTGCGGGTGGCAGCGGAGAAGCTCGCCACTTTCGCCGATTACATGGAGAAGCACCCAACTCCTCCCAAATAATCCGTCGTTTAGGCGCACTGACTCTTTTCACGCTTCCTATACTTTTCCTCACGGCTTGTGGCGGACACAAGCAGGCCCGAGTGGACGTGCCGCCTCCACCGCCGATAGCGAAGCCTGCGTCGCGAAGCCCAAGGACTGCCGCTGCCTCGGAACCTCAGAAGGCGAACAAGCTTCCAGAGAACACGAACGACACCGGAGGCAACTTGCTGGATCGAGCTGCTTCCGACGCTAAGCCCATATTGATAGAAACCGGGCTCGCGAGTTGGTACGGAGCGCCCTATCACAATCGCAGATCCTCCGATGGCAAAATTTACGACATGAATGCTATGACAGCGGCGCACCGCACGCTTCCGTTAGGTTCCGTCGTGAGGGTCACAAACTTAAAGACCGGCAACTCAGCCGTCGTCCGCATCACTGATCGCGGGCCCTTCATCAAAGGACGCATCCTAGATTTATCGTTGGCCGCAGCCAAGGAGACTGACGTATGGCGTGCTGGCATCACCAGAGTGCGAGTTGATGTCCTACAAACCCCGGCCTCACTGGCAACTGGCGGACGCTGGGCGGTGCAGATTGGCGCATTCAAGGAAGAGGACGGTGCCGCCGCGCTGGTCAGCCAACTCACGCGGAGATATCACACCGCCAAAATATCCAGTTTCAGCAGTCCGGTAGGCGATTGGTGGGTAAGGGTGCGGGTTCAAGGCGACGACCGCAATCGTGCAGAAAAAGTAGTCAGCGAAACCACTCCCCTGGAAGGAACAAGCTTTCTGGTCCGGCTCGACTGAACCGAACTTTCTACGCGTTGCCGAAACCGCCATGAACGATTGCCTATTTTGCCGAATCATCGCCGGAGAAACTCCCAGCAAGAAGGTGTACGAAGACGAGCATACCTACGCCTTTGAAGACTTGAATCCGCAGGCTCCCACGCATGTTTTGGTGGTCCCCAAAAAACACATTCGAGGGCTTCGCGAAGCCTCGCCCGAGGATGCGGAACTGATTGGGCGCTGCCACCGTGCCGCAGCGCAAATCGCGCGCGAACGCTGCATTGAAAATGGTTATCGGACGGTTCTGAACGTCGGCGCTCAGGCAGGACAGTCAGTCTTCCACCTACACGTACATCTAATTGGCGGAAGAAACCTTAGCTGGCCACCGGGATAAACAACTTCTCAGTTTGTGAGTTCTTCTTCGGGAGCGCCATGTCGGCGCAACAGTTGCGGCAAGTTCTGCGAGAACGCCGAGCGCGGTAATACCATGTCGCAACCCACTTCGTGGGCCTTCTGCTTTAAGTCGCCCTGCACGTGCGAGAGAAATCCGATAATCGAAGTCCCATTTTTCATCTTCGCCTTCAGCTTCGGGATTAATATCAGAGGCTTGGTGTTGGCGTTGTTCATATCGAAAATGATCAGCGACGGCTGTTCTTCGCCATTCTGCTTCACTTTATCCATCAAATCCTTTTCGGTTTTAACAAATTCAACTTTCACGTTGAGTTTGCGTCCAGTCTCCTGGATCTTGGCCTGAAAGAACAGATCGTCAACGAACGCGAATATACGGGAAGGACTGTCTGCGCGATTCGGCAACGGCTCCGGATCGCTTTGCGGATAGGAAACTTCAAAACCGGCGCGTCGTGGACGTGGAGGCCTTCCGTTGCCGCCACCGCCATTCTGGTTCGCACGGTAGCTATGGTCCATGGGAGCGCTGTAGATGCCACCATGCTGCTGACGGTCGCGACCGGCTGGCTGCCCGCCGCGGTTGGGAGGACGACGTCCTCTTCTTCGCCTGTTTCTCCCTCCTCCGCCTCCGGAGGGATTTCCTGGTCCTGCATTCATAGTTTTTCTCGTTTTAGTTTGCGTTTTGTGGATCGAGAAAACTTCCTTCTCGGTATCCATTTCCAGAGCTCTTGATTAGCAGCTTGCGTACGCGAAGCGCACTTGAGCTAAAAACAATGCGGCTGGAAATATGTGAAAATAATCTATTGTCCGTTTGGCGCCTGGACCTTATGGGCGCGGAGGGCCAGCTGGAACAAGGCCACTGAGATCACATTGATGGTACCGCTCGCGGTACTTGGAACGCAAGTCGAATTCCCGTTTATTTGCACACAGGTAACAGCGGCCTATCGGATTGCCGCGGGCGCCTCATCTGCGGTGACGGCACGCGCCCACGATTCAGCCTGTTTCAGAATCGCAGACACATCGCTGGTCGTGAGTGAGAGGACGCTGGCAAGCGCCCCGGCCGCTTGCATGTCTCTCGCCTCAAGCGTGATCATGAGCTGATAGAGCGGACGCAAGCGGCCAACCCCGCCCAGTAGGACCGCCTTAATCTCCTGATCCAGCGGAACGTTTTCCAGAATTCTTGCCATGGGCGTTTCTAAAATGGCGTCCATGCGGGAAAGCAACCCCATTAAAAATAAATCATTTTCACCGGCAGGAAGCTTTGGAGAAAGCAACTCGCACAATCGCGCGCGCACCAAAGCGGAAAACACGAGCTCGGTGGATTGGTGTTGCTCTGGCGCTAACGTGGTTACAAGCCGAATCCAGCGCCGCACTTCACGCTCTCCCATCATCGCAAGCGCTTGCTGCACCGAGCGAATTTCAGTGGCAAATCCAAAGGCATCGGAATTCAGATAGCGAAGCAGGCGGTAACATAACGAAGCCTCGCCTTTAATAATCTTTTCAAGTTCCAGCGGATCGAGAGTGGGTTGCTGCGTGATCTGCAGCAAGCGTAGATATCCGGCACGGTTGGCGGGAATTTTCCGGGCTTCCAAAATCTCGGGCTTGCGAAAAAAGTAGCCCTGAAAGTATAGAAATCCTGCTGCCTTGGCGGCGGCAAACTTCTCTGCCGTCTCAATCTTTTCCGCCAGCATCCGCGACTTCCATGGTCCGTAGCGCTTAACCAATGCTGCGCATTCTTCGGGAGATTTTTGCCGTACGTCTACTTTAAGAATGTCCACAAGATGTGTTAGCGTCTGGCGCGGATCGTTCATCTTGAAATTATCGAGCGCGATCAGATAGCCAGCCTCTTTTAAGCGCTGGCACGCGGCAATCACAAGATCATCCGCGGGAACGCTGTCCACGATCTCGACCACCGTCTGCGTGGATGGAAGCAGCGTGATGTAGTCCTTCAGAAGAATCTCGCGCGTGCAATTGATGAACCCCCGTTTGCCATCGCAAAGCATGTCGAGACCCATCAGCACGGAACTGTCGAGCATACTGCGGGAGGCAGCTTCCGGATCAGTGGAATGAAAGTGGTCTTCTACGCCATCGCGGAAAAGAAGCTCGTATCCAAAGATTCTTTCGTTGGCGGTAAAAATCGGTTGCCGGGCCACAAAACAGGTATTCGGTTTCGCGGGCATCTTGCGGTTGTCACCCAAAGCTGTCAAAGGACTTGCCATAATTTAACTATCGTCCACGCTCGAAACAAAATTAAACGGGTTGCCAGCGCAAGCCGTTGTGCTATTTGGAAGACTTAAGCGTAGACCACAGAGCGTTCAAAACTTTATAGCCTGAAGTAATTTTACAATCGCCGGAAACCGGAATGCGTTTTTAGGAGCATTGGGATGGAACGAAGGTCACTAGGGGAGTGGGCGCTGTAGGATTTTAATTTTTTAAATTACTGGAAACAAGAGACTTAAATGACCACGGTTGGCACTCGGCAGATAGATCGCCAGTCTCCGCTGCTATTTGAACAGGCGAATAAAAAGCTTTAGCCACAGGGAACTTTCTTGACCGGATTGTCACCGTCTCTTTGATAACACTCCGTCAGACGATAAAATTTCCCGTCAAACGTGAACACAGCATAGCTGGAGATCTCCGCCGAAATGTGTTCTGCACCGATAAAGTCTTCTATTCCGTGGTCCCGTTGCTGTCCGAATGCGTACCCAGACACTATCGGAGCCTGCTTTTCAAACATCGCGAGCCATTTTCCGGCTGATCGTCTGAATGCCCAGGTCTGACAATTCCCAGTCGCGCCGCAGAGGCCCTTCGTTGCCTGGATTATGAGACCCTCAGTACCGCCTATTTGTTGCCGTCGCACCCGTAACTCAGTCCCCCAAGATTCAGGCACATCAAAGCTTGTGCTCTCTACTTGATCAAGGATCTCTTTCGTTTCCGCGACGCTCAAGTGTGCCGCGCGAATGGTTTCAGCGTCTTTTAGGTGTTGCATGGCCGGAATCTCGAACTCTTGCGCATCGAGTCGCGGGCAGAGGCAAGCAGCAAAGAATATTACCGAAACAATTGCGAAGCTTTTCACGATCCTCCTCAGGTGATTCTAGAGACTAACTTACGGTGCGCTTGCCAAAGGTCACCAAGTGACTATGGTGTGCGCTCGGGCACAAAGTGCAGTACGAATTTCGCATATTCTTGTCTCCGTGATAACGGGTTCTCAAAATGCTAGGTGAACGTTTACGGGAAAGCAATGGACGAGAGTAAGCGGAAAGCCGACACAAACGTGTGCGAATGGTCCTCCAACCGATAGCAATTTATTCGATTGGACTCTACAGCGTCTGTAAATCTTGCATTCTGAAGGTGAGAATGGTGGGCGCTGTAGGATTTGAACCTACGACTTCCACCGTGTGAAGGTGGCACTCTACCGCTGAGTTAAGCGCCCGGGAGTGCAGCCCCTATATTGTAGCAAACGAACAGTTTTCGAGCGTCGGCGATCATGGTAGGCTGCTCTCTAGATACGGCCTGTCAGCCATCAGGGACAGGGTGCGTTGCCATGCTGCCGATGCCCAAGGATGCCATCCCGTTAAAGCCACCTGTAACCCCTTCTGGGGACGCAACTTCCAGTCCGAGTTCCCCTGGAAATTCAACGCAACTTCCCCTCTCCTCAGGTGTTCAATCTACCGTGAGTAGTTTAGCGATCAACCAAGGCGTGATGGCGCTTGGGGGCGTAGCGTCGCGGGCGAGGGACGCATCGGAAGTGTGTTCGGCCGGAGATCTCACCAACGACGCAGAGGTCATGCTGCGGGTCAAAGCCGGAGACGACTCGGCTTTCGAGTATCTGGTGCAAAAATACCGGCGTCCGATGATCAGTTTTATGTACCGGATGGCGCACAATTCGGCGGCGGCGGAGGACCTGGCGCAGGAAGTTTTTTTGCGAGTCTATCGTTCTCGGGCAAATTATGAAGCGAGTGCGAAGTTTTCGACCTGGCTTTACCGGATCGCAACCAACCTCGCGGTCAATCACGCGCGCGACACGCGACATCAGCGTCCCGAGACCACCGTCAGCCTGGATGTGCCGGACGCAGAGACTGGGCAGACGATGGACGTGCCTGATACCAAGAGCACGGTGGAGCAAAACATCGTCCGCCGGGAGCGGCTCGCGGCCATACGCCAAAAGGTGCAGGCTTTGCCAGAACGACAAAAGTTGGCGGTAATGATGCACAAGTACGAGCAGATGGATTACAAGCAGATTGGTGAGGTATTGAAGCTGAGTGAATCTGCGACTAAGTCATTGTTGTTCCGCGCATACGAGACCTTGCGAACAGAGTTAAAAGAATTCTTATGAAGGATGCAGTTATGAAATGCCAAGTGATTAACGAATTAATGCCGGATTTGGCCCTTGGAGCAAGCGAGCCGGTCGCTGAGGTGAAAACTCACCTCCAGTCGTGTTCGGTGTGCTCTGGAAGGCTGGAAGAATTTCGCAAGACAATGGCGTTGCTGGATGAGTGGGAAGCGCCCGAGCCCTCGCCTTATTTCGATGTGCGCCTGCGCGCTCGCTTGCGAGAGGAAGCAGCAGCCCGGCCGTCTGGCTGGCTGACATGGCTACGGCGTCCGGCGCTGGCGATTTCTGTCGCGCTTCTCATGATCGTCAGTCTAACGTTGTTCCACATCAACGGAACTGGGAGCGGCAATAAGTCCGGAACGATTGCTACGGGGCCAGTTCAACCCGGCACCGCAGTTGGAGATTTGCAGGCGCTGGATAAAAATCAGGATCTTTACTCAAACTTTGACGTACTCGATGATTTGGAAGTGCAACCTGACGTGACTGCGAACCCTTAGTTTCATTCCAATCAAGGGCACGCAAAGTAAGCAGAGACTCTAAATGTTGCGGTTTACATCAATCCCGGCGAGACAGATTTTCGCAAAAGCGGTAGGAATTCTCCTGCTTGGCATTGCTGTTCTCTGCGTTGGCCAAACGCAACACGGCGATGAAAATCGGCGCCCGTCCAGGCAAAACGGATACTCGCAGAATCAAGGCCGACAACCTTCTCAGAGTCGTCCGCCGACAGAGCGCCAAAATTCGCCATCACGACCAGCGTATCCGCGCGAGTCGGAACGGCGCCCATCAACCCCGCGCGAGTCCGCACCAAGACAATACCCCGGATCAATTCGGCAGCAACAGCAAGAACGGCAATCGCAACGTCCGGAGAACCAATATTCCCATCCAGGAAATTACGCCGCACCAAACAATTACCCTGGACAATCGCAGCGTGTGGCCCGACCGCCATCGTATTCAGACCGGACTTACTCAGACAGGTCGCCTTCGAGACGTCCGGCGCCCCAGCGTCCAGAGTCTCAATCGCCTCAGTATTCCTCACGCCACGATGATAACTACACGCCTCAGCGATCTCCGGTCCCGAGGCCTCCTGCAACTCCTATGCAGGGTCATCACTCAGGACAGTGGCTGAGTCAGCATCGAGATTTGCCTGCCGATCAGCAGAAACGGGTGTTAGAGAGCGATCCGCAGTTCCGGAGTCTACCGCAAAGCCGCCAGCAACAACTGCAGGAGCGGTTGCGGGGATTCAGCACTTTGCCTGCGGACAGGCAGCAGCAGATACTTAACCGCATGGAAACCTGGGAGCACCTGACGCCGCAACAGAAGGGGCAGGCCCGACAACTAAACTCCAACTTGCAGCAATTGCCCCCGGAGAGACGGCAAGCAGTCGAGAACGCCATCCGTGCACTACGAGGCATGCCTCCGGAGGCACGTCAGCGCGCGATTGATTCCGGGCGCTTCGATCAATTTTCTGATCAGGAACGTGGATTTCTAAATGGAGTTTCGCAGCTGCCACTCGCGCCGCCAGCGGCTGATGAAGGTAGTACGGTGCCGCGCCCTCCGCGCTGATCAATTCGACCTTAGTTCATGAGCGCAAGCATTCTCCGAATGGAGAGCGCGGTCTGGCGGATTTCGTCGGCGTCAGATGCGTCCGGAGACATTCGCAAATATTCTTCCAGATCGTCAGCCGCATTCCTGGATTGTCCCAGGCTATATTTCAACAATGCGCGCTGCTTCATATCTTCCGGTGAGCGCGGATATATTACCAAAACTAACTCCACCATGGGCAACGCCTTGCGGAAGTTTCTCGAAGACATGTAAACCGTCTTCAGATTGTTGAGGATACGCGTCAGCATTTGCCGGCGGCTGACAGCGAAGAGGAACTCCGGGCGCAGCGTCATTTGTCCAGAGTAGATTTCGTCAAGGCGCCGCTGGCAATCCTGCGCGCTCAAGATGTCTCCGCCGTTAAAGCAGTCAATCAATGTCTCGCGGCCATCAATGTCGTAGTGCTTCAGCAGAAAGTGTCCGGGCATTCCAACTCCAAATAATGGGAAGCCCAGTCGGCGGCCTACCTCCATGTAAATCAATGCCAGTGTGATGGGAATGCCGCGGCCCTGGTCGAGAACGTCGTTCAAAAAAGAATTGCTGGGATGGTAATAATCCTCGCGGTTTCCGTGGAGACCAGCGTGCTCAAACAGGGCATAGTTGATGGCGGCAATCGTTTCTTTTACCTCGCCAACTTCCGTGATGCGACTTTCGGCAAGCCTCGCGAGATCGTCCACCCGGCGCGAGTAGTGCTCAATATTTAGATCGGGGTACTCTGTGCGGGCGATAGTCAGCGCAGAGCGCACCAGATCAATTTTGTCGTCGTCCACCTGCGGGCCTGCGAACGCGGCAAAAGCCTCGGTTACGCCTGTTTGGCCGTTCTTGCCCATGTAAGAATGCTAGCAGAAGGCAGGTTGACACGATAATTTTTCAGCGGAATGTGAGGTAGAAATCGGAATGTCAGACGCAGGTAACTTCTAACTACGAAAGAGGTTCTTGGCGATAAACAAGGCATTTGCGGGACGCTCGGCCAGGCGGCGCATCAGATAGGGATACCACTCGGCCCCGAAGGGAATGTAAACTCGCATTCTCCAACCTTGGCTGGCAAGTTCCTGCTGCAGATCTCTCCGGATGCCATAAAGCATCTGGAATTCGAACGAGTCGCGAGGAATTCGTTCCCCGGTCGCAAAACTCATGACGGTGCGGATGATTTTTTCGTCGTGTGTTGCGAGCCCATGATAAACACCACTCTTCAGCAAAACTTTCATCAAATTGACGTAGCTGGCATCTACCTCTGACTTTTCCTGGAAGGCAATATCCGCCGCCTCTTTGTAGGCTCCCTTGCACAGACGAATGCGGATCCCTTCCGCCAGCAAGTTTTCCACATCGTTTTGCGAACGCCGCATATAGGACTGAATCACCGCTCCGACGCATCCCTTATTAGCCGGAAGCCGGTGAAGTTCGCGCACAAAATCGAGAGTGCGGCTGGTGTAAGGCGATCCCTCCATGTCCACACGCACGAAATTGCGCGGACTCATGGACGCAGCTTTGGCAACCAGGCTGGACACCAAATCCTTGGCGAGTCCTTCGTCCATGTCAAGGCCCATATGCGTAAGTTTCAGGCTGACGTTGGCGTCGAGGTGCTGGGATGCGATCGAATCAAGCAGTTGCTGATAAAGCTCGGCGCTTGATCGCGCCTCTTCCGCATTCGTTACATTCTCTCCCAGATTGTCAGCGGAAACGCTGAGGCCAGACTGGTTCACGGCCTTGGTGACGTTGAGGACGTCTTCTACGTGAGTTCCCGCGACAAACCGGCTGGAAATTCGCTGGCCCAAGGATGAGCGTTCGGCGACCGCGCGCAGTGAGCGGCTCTCTGAAAGACGGATGAAGAACGCCCTCAGCATTTCGTTCCCGCTTGACGCAAGGGAATCCACTTTCCTTCAGCGCGCATGAGGGCCACAGAATTTTGTATCACACTTGGGAAAGAATGCACGAGACCTGCGAATGCAGGGCAAGACCAGCTGTGAAACAGACGACGGTATTCGCCTACGGATTGAATTTTATTTCGATTTCTTCCACTGTGTCGCGCGAACCCGGTTCGTATTTCCAGAGCATGACAGCGTTATTGGCGGCCTGTACCAGCACGGGATGTCCACCCTTTACCGCAACGTGCTTTACAGATCCGGATCGGTCAACAACCGCCTCCATTTTGACCGTTCCCACCAGATGCATGTTCCGCGCTACGCCCGGGTACATGGGCACCACCCGGCTGGTGACTTTTCGTGCTCCGTTACTTTGCTCCTGCTGTGCGAAAGAAGGCACAAGCGTCAGGCAAAAAGCAGCCGAAAGATTATGAATAGAGGGATGGTTCGTTTAAATGTACTCACCCCGACAGCTTATCGCCGTGATGCCGCCTAGGTGAAGATGACGATGGTGCGTATGCGGTAAGTGACGAACGTAATCCTGGATACGACCGATTCGGCACAAACCTATGATCGCAAAAACATTTCATCCACGTAACACCAGCGCCAGTCTTCCCCACTCTCAAACGATTGCATGATGGCATGCTTGCTGTCATGAAAGTGTTTGGTCGCGTGTTTGTTCTTCGAAGAGTCGCAGCATCCAACGTGTCCGCAACTCAAACACATCCGCAAGTGGACCCAAGTATCACCCGTCTTCAAACATCCTTCACATCCGTTGGCGCTGGGAGTGACGTCTTTTATCTGATTGAGGTGGGAACAGGTGGTTTGTTCTCTTGCCACGATTTGCCTTCCGATCTGAGTTCAGAAGTTACAAAGAAAAATACTTCGGCTTACTCTCCTAGTTGCTCCAGGAACTTTTCAGCTTCAAGTGCGGCCATGCATCCGGAGCCGGCAGCAGTAATCGCCTGGCGGTACCGGCGGTCCTGAACGTCTCCGCAAGCGTAGACGCCGGGCACACGAGTTAAGACATAGTCGGTCGTCTTCAAATAACCCTCTTGGTCCATGTCGAGTTGTCCGGCAAACATCTTCGCGTTGGGAATATGTCCGATACCAAGGAACATGGCGCTGGTGGGAAAATCCCATACCTTATTAGTCTTCGTATTGCGCAGTTTGAGCGCCGTCACTTCTTTGTTAGACACATCCATCACATCGTCCACGACAGTGCTCGTAAGGAATTCGATTTTCGGATTATTCTGCGCCCGCTCGAGCATAATTTTGGAAGCACGAAACTGATCACTGCGATGGATGAGCGTGACCTTGCTGGCAAAGCGAGTAAGGAAAGTGGCTTCCTCCATGGCTGAATCGCCGCCGCCGATCACGGCGATTTCCTTGCCGGAGAAAAAGAAACCATCACAGGTTGCACAGGATGAAACCCCGTGTCCGATAAGCGCCTGCTCATTGGGCAATCCCAGCCAACGGGCAGATGCTCCGGTAGCGATGATGAGAGTCTCTGCATGAACAGTTTCCTTGCCGAACTGCAAGGTGAACGGCCGCTTGCTGAGATCCGCCGTTGTTAGATGTCCGAGCTTGTAATCAGCCCCAAATCGTGCCGCTTGGCGGCGCATATTATCGATGAGCTCCGGGCCTTGTATCCCGTCGGGAAATCCAGGGAAGTTTTCCACCAGCGTGGTCAGCGAGAGCTGGCCGCCCGGTTCGTGTCCTTCGATGACCAACGGCTTGAGATTGGCCCGGGCCGCGTACAGGGCGGCGGTGTGTCCCGAGCACCCGGAACCAACGATTACCACTTTGCGAAAGTCTTCCATATTCAGATATTTGGACCAGTGCTTATAAAAACTGCAACGACACCATTAGATTGCGAACTTAAACGATTCGATTCAACTCAGGTTTTTAGAGCACCAGCATAGCCTGCGATTGCGTTTAGAATCACGCTGCCGGTCCGTCTTTAAACAAATCTCTTGGAGCTATTGCTCAGTGGTTGATTTCGCTGCTTTTTCCGAAGGAGCTTTATTGCTGGTTTGCGATTGCGTTTTCAATCTTGCTCGAACATGAGTTTCGGTGCGGGCAAGCTCTGCCGGGACGGTCTGGCCAGCACCGAGCAACTTTCTGTACTTTGAAACAATTGCCGACGCATCTCGAAAAATCGGCTCAAACGCGCCCTGATCCGGAGCTGGGCTTCCCTCCGACCCAGAACAACGCGCCAGAGCTACGGAAGCTTTCCCGAACCGCTCCAGCTTAATATGCGTCGCAGGGGTGTTCATGCTCAGCATTGCGGCCGGGCTAGTAACCGAGGCCGCCGTGTCCTCGATCGCGAGCTGCATCAAGTCTTTAGGGTCGCGCACTTTGAAAACCAGAGTCTCCACCATCATTTTCGAATCCACGCTGAACGAATATTGCACCGTGGAAAACATCGCGGGCGCCGGCAGCTCTCGGCGCATGCGCACCCAGGTGGCCAACGCGAAATCATGGGCGATCTTCGTGTCGGCACCGGCCTGCAGAAATCCCGGCGTATCGCCCAGAGTGGACTGTCCGCGGTCAATTTCAAAGTCGGGAGCAAAACTCGGTTTGCCAGGAACGTGAGCGAGCGCAGCTGACATCTCCTGCTTTTCCTCAGCCGAGGGCGAACACACGTTCAGCATGTTGACCTTAACTTTGGGCTGGGAGGCCGGGGCCGCTGCTTGCTGTGGCTGGGCAAGTGGCGCCAAGCACGCAAGAAACATCAAATAGGGTCTGAGCACAGACGCATTTTAGCAGGCACCGGCGGCCGATACCGTTTTCATCCTCCTTTAGTCAGTCGCTCATTCGGAATATGACCACCTAGTGACATCACTAGAAACGATTAAAATCGAGGGATGGCAAATCTAACCTTGATTTACGGATTACGTCTGCTGCCCTCAGAGGAGATCGCGGAGATTGGCGACGCTACTCTTAAACTGAAAAATGGACGCGAAGCGCACGTCACCATGCACGTCCTTGAAGGCAGTAAAGACCAAATCGAGAAGCAATTGAAGGGCAGCCTGGACGCGTTCTTCGATTTTTATCCAGAAATTTAAACTCGCTGAAACGATGTACGCTACAACCCGTCTACAATTCGTTTCTGTGCTATGAATCTCACCTCCTACCATGCACGCCGACTATTGATTGAAGCCGGACTGTGGCCATCCAGCAAACTGGCAATGGCTGCGTGCTACCTACTCGGACTCGACGTCCTGCTTTTCGGTCTCGAAAGGCTCCTGGGAAGATTCCGTGTCTCATTTGGACAGAGCCTCGGCTTCTGGGTCACTTTTCTCAGCACGCTGGTAGTGGTGCTCTTTTCGGTGCTGGCGTTTCGCTGGGCAAAGGAAAAACTTCTCTGGAGGCTCCGCAATCGCCTGATTGTTACCTACGTGTTCATCGGTGTGATTCCGGTAGTAATGCTGGTCGCGCTGGCTCTGGGGACCGCCTATCTGCTCTCCGGACAGTTTGCCACTTTTATCGTAACTACCTCGCTGAATTCCGAATTAAAAAGCCTGTCTGCAGCCAATTCAATGTTGGCTCGCGACATCGCAAGCCGCCTGCGGGACGGCTCAAAACCGGAGACTGTGATGGCGTCACTCCAGGCCCGGCTTAAAGCCGGTGATGATATCGAGACAGAAGACCGCGACGTTAGAGTTTGGGTAGGTGAAACGCAGATACTGGAGAGTGGCAAAGCTGGCCATAAGACCTCGGGCGCGACTTTGCCTCCCTACTTGAAAGCCCACTTCCAGGAAGTCGTACGCGACGGCGGACGGCTTTTTTTGAGAGCGGTGGAAATCGTTCCGATGGGTGCCCAAAAACTCACCGTGATTTCGAGTGAGCCGCTGGACCAGCGCTTCGTGCAGGAGTTGGCATCCGATCTGGGCGAGATCACGCTTTACGCATCTGGCCTCACCCGGCGAAAGGTTGAGAAAAGCGCCGTCGCTCAGGTTCCCGACACAAAAGATAAGTCTTCGGCCACCGCCCAATCTGCCTACAAATCCGATGGCGAATATGTTTTGGATACCGGCACCGGCCAGCTTAATCCGACATATACAGCCGGCACGGTGCCGGATCCAGTTCGAACGCTGGATCGCGGCGTAAGCTTCGCGACTTCGGTGCGGGTTGTGGATTGGGAGACTGGCGATAGTTCCAGTCCTGCTGCCATCAGCGTGCAGACCCGCGTTTCCAAACTGTACGAGCATCTTTTCGCGGCCTTAGGAGATTTCGCTCCAGCTATCGAACTAAGCTTGCTGGTAGCCTTCGTCATCTTCGCAATCATCGAATTGGTTGCGATCCTGATCGGAACACACCTCACCCGAACGGTAACCGGGTCCGTGGCCCAACTCTACGATGCGACCAAACACATCAATCGCGGAGACTTCACTCATCGCATTCCGATCAGGTCAACCGACCAGCTTTCGACGCTGGCGAATTCGTTCAACTCCATGACCACTTCGCTGCAAAAGCTGGTCGAGGAGCAAAAAGAAAAGCAACGCCTGGAAAACGAGATCTCAATCGCGCAAGAAGTGCAGGCACAGCTTTTCCCGCGCCATATTGCCCAACTTTCAACACTCGAAGTGCATGGTTTTTGCCGCCCGGCGCGCACCGTAAGCGGAGATTACTACGACTTTCTTAAACTAAATTCCGAGCGGCTGATTCTGGCCGTGGGGGATATCAGCGGAAAAGGGATTTCGGCTGCGCTGCTGATGGCCACCATCCACTCAGCCGTCAGAGCTTACAGCTTGGAAAATATTCCAGTATTAAGTGAAAGCCTGGCGGTGGGCGCGGGACCGAGTTCCAGCGTCCTATCGTATTCGGAACTACGCGGAGCGGAAGTCTATCCTGGCAAATTGCTGTCTCTTTTGAATCACCAGCTATTTGAGAGCACCCCAATGGAGAAATACGCGACGTTGTTTCTAGCTCTTTACAACGAACGTGAACGCACTCTCACCTATAGCAACGGAGGACATCTTCCACCCATCATTCTGGGCCGCGACGGTTCCATCCGCAGGCTCGATCGCGGAGGAACAGTCGTGGGATTATTCGATCAGGTGCATTACGAAGAGCGGTCTGTACCTTTAGGACGCGGTGACCTGTTTCTCGCTTACAGCGACGGCGTAACGGAGCCCGAAAACGATTTCGGAGAATTCGGTGAAGAGCGGCTGATTGAGTTGGTCCAGCAGAACCAAGACTTGCCTCTGCAAAGGATTACGGAGATCGTGACAGCTGCGGTAGAAGATTGGATCGGCGCCAATGAGCAGCCCGACGACATAACCCTGGTGCTGGCGCGAGCGCGGTGAGCAATGCTTCGTCCAGATTAGCCGCTCGCGCTGAGGCTCTCCACAGTTTTCTGCAGTGAAGCCTCGTCTGCAACGTTCATACAAGTTTTGGAGCGATCAATCTGCCGCAGCAATCCGCACAATACTTTTCCCGGGCCTACCTCAATGAATTTTTGAACGCCTTGTGAGAATAGATGTCGCATAGATTCATCCCATCTAACGGATCCTGTAACCTGGCGGATGAGGGCGTCGCGGCTTCGTTCCGCATCGTCCACAACAGCCGCATCCACATTGCAAATTAGTGGGACTGAAGGCCTGTGAAAATTTAAAACTCGAAGATCGGCTGCGAGGCGGTCTTGCGCAGGCTTCATCAGCGAACAATGGAAAGGCGCACTTACGGGAAGCAGCTTGGCGCGCTTGGCTCCGCGCTCATCGGCCAGTTTCGCAGCGCGTTCCACCGCCGCAGAGTTACCGGATATCACGATCTGCTCGGGAGAATTAATGTTGGCGGGCTCGCAAACTTCTCCCTGCGCGGCATCCGCACAGATTTCAGTGACCTTATCGAGTGCCAGTCCAAGAATGGCTGCCATCGCTCCGACGCCAACGGGAACCGCCTCTTGCATGTACTTGCCGCGATTGCGTACCGTGCGGACCGAATCGGCAAAGGCAATGGTGCCGGCTGCGACGTGCGCAGAATATTCCCCGAGGCTGTGTCCGGCAAGGAATGCGAAGTTGATTTTATTTTCGCTTCGTTGTTTCAGAACACGAAAGGCCGCGACCGAAGCCGTCAAAATTGCGGGCTGCGTGATCTCGGTCAAGCGCAACTGTTCTTCGGGACCTTCAAAGCAGAGCTGCGATAGTTTGTATCCGAGAGCTTCGTCCGCCTCTTCAAACGTGTGGCGAGCGACCTCGTATCTCTCCGCCAGCTCTTTGCCCATCCCGACAGCTTGCGAACCCTGCCCGGGGAAAAGCAGCGCGATCGAACCTGCGTCAGTCTGCAAATCCATTGTCATAGGCTTCCCAAAGTTCGACGTCATGCCGAGTGAAGTCCAAGGGTCCCTGTGCCCGCTGCAAAACACTGCATTTAGGAATTCCTCGCAGGCTTACGCAGTCTCATGCGTGAACTTGTATTTTTGCCAGCTGCTTCTCGATGGCGTCATTAATGTTGTGTTCAGAAAATTCCGCCGCGACTCGAATGGCATTTTTAATGGCGTTTGTATTCGACGACCCGTGGGTGATGAAACATATTCCCTTGATACCTAGCAACGGAGCGCCTCCGTACTCGGTATGATCGAGGCGCTTTTTGAAATCAGAAAAAGCGCTCCGCGAAAGCAGATATCCTACTTGACGCGTGATGGTCGCGCGTAGAGTTTCCTTGAGCGTGTTGCGTACTAGATGCGCCACCCCTTCAGAAATTTTCAGCGCAACATTGCCCACAAATCCGTCGGCTACGATCACGTCAACCTGTCCGTTATAAAGATCGCGGCCTTCCACATTGCCCACGAAGTTTATTGGAAGCCGCTTGAGAAGCTGGAACGCTTCACGGGTAAGCTCGTTGCCTTTGGTCTCTTCTTCGCCAATAGAGAGCAATCCCACGCGCGGACGCGCTGTTCCGAACATGCTGCGAAAATAAATTTCGCCCATCACCGCGAATTGTTCGAGGTTGTGCGGCTTGCAATCCACGTTCGCGCCTACATCCAGCAATGATGCCGCAGTTCCTAGCGCGGTCGGAAACACTGCCGCCAGCGCCGGGCGATCCACGCCTGGAATCGCTCCCAGCACCATTTTCGCGGTGGCCATTGCCGCGCCTGTGTTCCCTGCGGTCACAAAACCCACCGCGCGGCCGTCCCGCACAAGCCTAAGCCCTACTCTCATGGACGAGTCGCGCTTCGCTCGCACCGCCTGCACTGCTTTGTCGTCCATGGTAATAACTTCGCTGGCGTGGACAATGCTGATTGGAAGTCCGGCGGCGGCAGGATAGCGAGCCAATTCGGCACGAATTGCGGGCTCAGGGCCCACAAGAATGACCTCGACGCCGTGATGGCGCACAGCCTGGATCGAGCCCTCGATCTCAGGCTTCGGCGCGCGCTCAGAACCCATTGCGTCCAAGGCGATGACGCTAGGCATGGAGTGGTTGGACTAGCTGGCTTCCTTAACGTTCAAAACTTCACGGCCCTTGTAATGGCCGCATTTTGGGCAGGCACGATGCGGCATTTTGCGTTCGTGACAATTCGGACACTCTGAAAGCGAATGGGTGGTCAGGGCATCATGGGCGCGCCGCATGCTGGTGCGCCTCTTAGAGTGCCGTCGTTTGGGATTAGGCATCGAAATTCCTCTTTATTGACGAAATAATCGCGGCCGCCTTTCGACCGCCGCGTTTCAAAGTCTTCTCAGATTCTCGTGAGAATTTTAGTGTTGAATGCAGCAACTAGCAAATACTAGGGAGACTAGTGCTCCAGTTTACTCCGTAAATCTCTCAGCGCCGCCCAGCGAGGATCTTCCATCGGCACCGAGCACGAGCAGTGCTCGAGGTTTAAGTTCTTCCCACAATGAAGGCAGAGGCCTTTGCAGTCATCCCGGCAAACAGCCTTCAGGGGAGCGGCCAATAACACTTGCTCCTGAATGGCGTCCTCAAGAGGAAGGCCCTTCCCTTGATAATAACTGACCTCGGCCTCGGCCGCTGTAATGGAAAGCTCTTCGCGTCCCGAGTCCGAACCAACCGGGCGGTAGAGCAAATCGAACTTCCGCTCAAGATGATGCGTGACCGGATCCAAACAGCGTGCGCAAGCCATCTCAAGCGAGGCCGTTAGATCGCCAGCCAAGCGTATGTCTTTGATCTTATTATGCTTACCATGATGTTCTTCGACCAGTTGAGCCCGGCCTTTGGTCAAAACAGCGCCATGTTGTTGATAGTCAGGACCTAAATCCAGCATCCCCGGTTCATAGCGCTCATCCCAATCTATGGGATGAATTTCCAGCTCTGAAATTTCAATGAACATCGAGATTCCTGCGCTCCCGCCAAATCGAAAAGATCCAGTGGGGTAAGCCTTAACGGGCCAGACTTTAAGAATAAAGTGGGTGCGGGAGGGTGTCAACTTCCGCAGCGAAGGCAAATGCTAGAATCCATAGGCTTCGTGACCTCCGATAGAACGCCTCTCTCAGCTCTCGGAACTTGGGTCCCGGCGAACAAAACACTTCTCGCGTGCGCTTTCATTTTTGTGGCGCTTTTGTTGCGCCTGCGGACCGCTTGGGGAACCTTCCTCAATCCCGACGAAGCCCTACACTTTCGTCTCGCAAACAAAGCGTCGTGGACGCTCACCTACCAGGCCAGCCTCACCAATGCGCATCCTCCGCTGCTGACCTTCGTGCTTCATGCAATGCGAACTTTCGGAAGTTCGGAGTTTGTTCTGCGGCTGCCATCCGTGATCGCCGGGACTGCTTTTTGCTGGGTCTTTTACCAATGGCTCACTCGCGTCCTCGGCAGTAACGCCGCTCTGATCGGATTGCTGTTCGCCGCCTTCCTTCCTCCGCTGGTTTCAATTTCGGCGGAGGTGCGGCAGTACGCCTTACTGCTATTTTTTCTAGCCAGCTGCGCGTATCTCCTTGAGGACGCTTTCGACAGAAAATCGCCAAGGCTGATGCTGCTCTCGGCGTTATTTTTGTGTTTGGGTATGCTGACTCACTACTCGGCGATCTTGTTCGCGGTCTCTATTGGCGGATACGCACTCCTGCACTTTGCAAAGGGCAAATATTCTGCCCAGCTGATTACCGGATGGGCATTGGGGCAAGCCTGCGCTCTCGGCCTTGTGATTTTTCTCTATCAGACGCATATCTCTAGGTATCGAGGCAGCAATCCAGACGACCTGACCGCGAATGGGTGGGCCGGGATTTACCTCAAAAATTCGTACTTCCATTCCGGCCGCGATCACTTACTGGTATTCATTTTCGCCAGAAGCTTCGGGATCTTCCAATTCTTGTTCGGACAGCTCGCGGTAGGAGACATCGCGGCGTTGATCTTCGTTGCTGGAATTGTGTTCCTATGGCGACAAACTCGAGAGGCTAATTCCGCAGAACGAAAACTCTCGCTGCTGGCCCTTCTTATACTTCCGTTCATCATCGGCTGCGCAGCCGCAATCGTGGGCAAATATCCCTACGGAGGCACGCGCCACTCCGTTTACCTGAGCATTTTTGCAATTGCAGGAATCAGCTTGGCGCTCTGCAAACTCGAAACACGGAAGCTTCACGGACTACTGCTCGCGGCGCTCATGATTGCGTTCTGCTACCTATTTCCGCAGCCGCATCGCCCCTATTTGTTGCGCGCTGACCAGAATCGCAAGCAAATGGACGCCGCAATTACATATATCCAGCAGCACGTTTCAACAAACGACGTGATTTTCGTGGATTACCAGTCCAGCCTGTTGTTCGGACACTATCTCTGCCACCAGCAACCAATCTCGTTCAACGATTCAGTCTTGGGCTTTGAAAGTTTTACCTGCGATGGGCGGCGAATCATCTCGTCCAACTCCGCAACGTGGATGTTCACCGCCGAGACTTTTCCTGATTTTTATCAGCGGATGGTAAGTAACTTCCATCTGCATTCCGGCGTAAGAGTCTGGGTCGCACAGGCAGGATGGAACATTGGTCTCGCGGAAGAACTTAAAAGGAAATTGCCAGAATTCCACGACTTGCAAGCATCATCCTGGGGACGAAATATTCAGCTATTCGAAATAACGGAATGCTACCCTTGCGGGCGTCGAAGTGACGAGCAACATCGCAAAGAACATGGATAAAGAAACAGCCCGCATAGAGGCCTTTTCGGACGGGGTGTTCGCCGTCGCCATCACTCTGTTGGTGCTCGAAATCAAAATTCCCGCAACCTCCAGCACGACTCTTGGCTCGGCGCTGCTGAAACAGTGGCCCTCCTACGTCGCATTTGCAATAAGCTTTGCTTTCATCGGGATCATGTGGATGAACCACCATCGGTTGTTTAATCACATTCGGCGCTCCGATGACATGCTGCTGGTCCTGAACCTTCTCTTACTGCTAGGCATCACTGTCGTTCCATTTTCCAATGGAGTGCTGGCTGCGTACCTGCGGACTTCCCAGCCTCACGACCGGCGGATTGCGGCTCTCCTTTACAACGGCACGTATTTCTTGATAGCGGTCCTATTCAATCTTTTGTGGCGGTATGCATCTCGAGATCACCGGCTGCTGGATAAATTCGCTGACAGAACTGAGACCAGCAAACTGACCAGGCAATATGCTTTTGGTCCGTTGTGGTATGCAATTTGTTTTGTTCTGGCATGGATCGGCGTGCCAGCCAGCCTCATCTTGAATAGTATCCTCGCGCTATTCTTTGCCCTGCCACCCCAGGTTGCCACTAGACTGACGGACCTGCTCACCCCAGCGCGATAGAAGATTACGATTGCCGAAAGGGTGGTGTTTTTCGACTGCGGCAGAAATGTCTATGTCGAGTTTCCGGCACAAATCAGAGAACTTTCGTCTTTTCCTTCACACGACCTCACGCATTGGCTGAGCGCAACAGCCCGGCGCGCAACATGCCTCTGCAACTTCCACTGGCTGCTCTGGAAGATTGTCCTTTAGGACGACGAAAGCTTCCCACTCGTTTCCGTCCGGATCGCGCACCCATGTTTTGTCCTGCGTGGCGTAACAGCAATTAGTCTGCATTTCGTCGCGCGTGACCAGGCCCGCTTCTGCCCACCTCTTTCGCAGGGCAAGAACTTCTTCGGTGGAGGCTACCTGCATCCCCATGTGGGATAGGGCCCCGGTTTCTTTTACCTCGGCCTGGTTCAGGGTGAAATTCAGCGGCGGATTCTGCACATCAAACTTTGCGTAACCAGTGCGCACTTTGCTGGGTGCGATATCGAACAGCTTGCGGTAGAAAGCAGTGCTGGCGGCAACGTCTCGCACATTGATCGCGAGATGGGCCTTCAAGACTTTTACACTCATGGAATTCATAGCATCAGTCCTCACATCTGCCTTAGCAGATATGTGGAGCGTAATCGTAGCTATACATATCTGTCAAGACAAATGTATTTCTGATATTCTGGCCCGGTGACAACCCGTAGCGGTAAAAACGAAACGTTGCGCCTGGAAAGGTTGTTTCAGGCGTTGGCAGACCGCACCCGCCTGCGGCTACTGAATCTGATGGCGGAGCAGGAAATCTGCGTCTGCTATTTTGTGCAGGTTCTGAACGCCCCCCAATCCAAGATTTCCCGCCACCTGGCTTATCTCCGCAATACGGGGATTGTGCAAGCCAGGCGAGATGGGAAGTGGATGCACTACCGCCTGAAAACTCCGACGGACGCTCACGAAGCAGCTATCCTACAATCAGCTTTGGCGGCTTTGAGAAATAACTCTGAAGTGCAGGAAGATGTGGTGCGTCTCGAAAAAGCCTGCTGCGGTTCGCGCAGCTTGGCTAAACTGATCGGAGCCCCCATGCCGGCATGAAGGCCCGCTTATTTCGTCAATCGAAAACCCTATGCGGTCACGCGCGCTCTAGCTTCGCCACTTTAAGGTCACGGGCCCAGCCATCGGATGTTTCATTTCTCCGCCGCTCCGGCGTGAGTCGAGGTACGCAGACTTCAATTGGAAGTACCACTTCGCCGGACGATCTGCATCATCAATCAACATCAAGTGAGGATTGTGCTTCAATCCTTCCGCTTGATCTTCCATGGTTTGGCGGTCCTGCTCGACGAATTTAGCGAAGACAAATTTCAGCAGCTCCGGTCCGAGCGGCACCCAGCGGAAAATGTTCCATGCCGCGACTACATCAATACGGCTAAGGCTGCGCGTGATGGGAGTAACCGTAGTCAGACTCGAAAACCAATATTTACCCGCGCGAATGGTCTCCAACCGCAAGTTCGGCAAAACGAAGTCAATCGTTGTGGTGATGGAATCTGCGTCCGCATAGAGGCGAAGCAATTTGTAGGGCGCGCTGTTTGAGCTTGGAGTATGCGCACTCATGCGAAAACCATTTTCAATCGGTTCGAAATTCTTCTGCTTCTCGTGGATGCTCTGGCGCGAACGCCACCACCAGGCCTGATGTACGAACGGCCCGTGCGCGGGATCCATCAAGCCAATGATTCCGTGGTCCACACTGCAAGGCAGGTCGGCCGCCAGGCGCGCCATCTTATATTTGTTGCTGAAGGTAGGGATTCGCGGAACGGCTTGGGAAGTCTCAACTGACTTTGTGAATCCTGCGCCAGCCGGTTTTGGATCTGGAATGAATACCCATATAAAATTGTCCTGCTCCCGACATGGATAGCTGCCTGCGTAGATGCGGTCCACCTTTAGCTTTTGATCGGCGGTTAGTGATGGGATTAAGCGGCACTGTCCACTATGCGCGTCAAACTTCCAGCCGTGATAACTGCATTCCAACTCCTTACCGTCAAATCGTCCGCAGGAGAGCGGCATTCCACGATGAGGACAGGCGTCGTGCAAAGCGAACGGACGGTCCTGCCAATCCCGGCCAATCACAAGAGGCGTCTCGAGTAGCATGGCCTTGCGAAGACGCCTGCTACTGACTTGCTCGCTGGGCAGCGCGCGGTACCAGAATCCGAACATCATTACGGAGTCCGGTGGCTCGTTGCGCTGGGAACCCGTTGTCTCTTCGAATGCCGGCATCAAGTCGAGGGAAATCACGGCCAGCGTATCACAGTAAGTTTACGGTTTTGGAAGAGTGGCGCGGGAACGTAAACCAGAAGGGATCCAGAACAAATTTAAAAACGGAGGGCAGGAATCGCGCCGCAGCCAGCGGGCATACCACGCGATTCCTGCATGTGCCCATGCCTGAGCACAGTCTTACTTACTAAAATCGTCTCTCTAAATCGCTGCCGCTCCCACTTCCTGGTTGCGGATGCGAATGACCTGATCCACTTTCGACAGAAAAATTTTCCCGTCGCCAATCTTTCCTGTGGAAGCCGTTTTTATGATCGCCTCGACGGTCGCATCCACCAGATCGTCCGGCAGCACGACTTCTATCTTTACCTTCGGCAGCAGATCCACGCTGTACTCTCTTCCGCGATAGACCTCGGTGTGCCCCTTTTGCCGTCCGTGGCCACGCACGTCTGAAATTGTCATTCCCTGCACGCCCAAGTCGGTGAGAACTTCTTTGATTGACTCGAATTTTGAGGGCTGAACGATTGCTTCGATTTTTGTCATTTTTCTGTCCTCTCAGGTTGCTAAATTGTAGTCCTCGTTAGGGCGGAGAGCTTCCGCCCTCGAGGACTGATTCAGCCACGCTATTTGGTCGCAACCCGAGGCAGCGGTTGCATCGCAATGCTAGTCTTCATCTCAGCAACGGGGACGTGCTGCGACATGCCAGCCGGCGCTCCCAGCGCAGAGATGACGTATTCCGGATACGCTGAAATTCCGTGCTCGTGCAGGTCAATACCGTAAAGTTCCCCTTCGTTCGAAACCCGCAGCAGCCCAGTGGCGTTCACCGCATACATCACTGCCATTGCAACCCCGAAGGTCGCCACAGTTATTGTGGCGCTACCGATGGCCTGAGCCATTAAGACTTGCGTCCCACCGCCGTAAAAAAGTCCTTTTAGCGCGGTAGAGTTATCAGGCCCAGTAGGTCCCGATGCTCCATATTTTCCACAGGCGAAGAGGCCAAGGGAGATTGTCCCCCAGATGCCGCACATGCCGTGCACCGGAACCGCGCCGATGGGATCGTCAATCCGAAGCCATTCCAGCAGCTCGACGCCCAGCACTACGATCACGCCTGCTGCCCCGCCGAGCAAAATCGCACCGGTGGGAGTAACCCAATAGCACGGACAAGTAATGGCGACCAGACCAGCGAGAAATCCGTTGGTGGTAAAGCCTGCATCCCATTTCTTGCTCGACATGTAAGCCCAGAACATCGCAGTTAATCCGGCAGCGCAGGCTGCCAGCGTGGTATTCGCTGCCACTCGTCCGATACCCTCAAAGTCCATCGCCGACAAGGTGCTGCCAGGATTGAACCCGTACCAGCCGAACCACAGAATGAGACCGCCGCTCACCGCGATAGTCAAATCGTGTGGAAGCATGGGAGCTCCACCGTCGCGCTTAAACTTGCGCCCCAAGCGCGGGCCAAGAACAATCGCGCCTGCCAGCGCAATGAATCCCCCAATGGTGTGAACAACGGTGGATCCGGCGAAGTCGTGAAATCCTGTTCCCAACGCCGGAAAGAAATGCCCATCGCTGCCCATGAGCGCCAACCAGCCATCCGGTCCCCAAGCCCAGTGGCCAACAATTGGATAGATAAAACCGGAAACCGCTACGCTATACAGAAGATCGCCGGCGAATCCGGTTCGTCCGATCATTGCGCCCGAAGTAATGGTGGAACAGGTATCCGCAAAAGCAAACTGGAAGAGCCAGAATGCGAGAAAGGCCACGCCGCTGGTTTCATAGGTTGCGGGAGCATTTTGCAGGAAGAACCAGTGGTACCCGATGAATCCGTTGCCGTGACTGAACATAAACGCAAATCCGAATGCATAGAAGAGGATGCCGCAAAGGCATGTATCCACTACGCACTCCATAAGCACGTTTACGGTTTCGCGGGATCGGCAGAAGCCAGCTTCCAGCATCGTGAAGCCTACCTGCATACCGAATACAAGGAAGGCGGCGATCAAAGTCCAGGTAGTGTTGATCGGGTTTACGACATCGGCGGCTTTGACTTCGGGCGCAGTCTGCGCATAAACGTTGCTAAAAAAGACGCCGGTGACCACGAAGCCGATGAGCAGTACCAGCCCAACGCCCATGGCTTTGCCTGCGAAGACAAGTCTTGCGTACCGGCGCCATTCTGGCTCGCGCATCCGAACCGCCAGACGCGAAAGCTTTTCTGATAATGACAGCCTCTTGCTCTGCTTCCCTGCAAACATAGGACGTTGCTCCTTGTTTTAGATTTTCCGAACAGCGTGCAGAATTTTCGGACAACCACCTCTACAGCATCCGCGCTCTCATTTGGCTTCACGAGTGTCGAACATAAAAACCACTCCGGCAGTCATGGTGTTTTGTGAACTTACCGGCAGACCGTTGCCCTTCACGAAAGTAGGATGGTCCGAACTGTCATGTCGGAATTCCAGGCGGGTAAGCATGTGACTGGCAACCGTGCGCTCAAGCGTGCCTGTAACTTCGTTAAAACTTTGTGCGGTCGCGGTCGTGAACCCGTAGGGATCGTCGTAATACTCATACCGCGCGGCTATAGTGTATTTCGGAGTGGCCATATATTTGACGTAGCCCGCTACGCCCGTCCAATAGACGGGACTGGCAACTCCAGCCACGCGGTCACCGTGACCGTAGTCGTAATTTGCCATGAAAGACATCTTGCTGGTCGGCGAGAAGGTCACGACGGTGTCCCAGAGCTGACGCCAGCTTGAATTGTTGTTGCTCAGTTCCGGACCTGCCATATAGTTTTGGACAAAGCCAAACTTCTTGTTGGGATTCCATCCCAAGCTCAGGCCGTAAGTTTTTCCCGAATTGTTGTCCACCACGTTGTTCCATCCGTTGACAACAAAACCTGTCAGCGAATATTTGTCGTTGAACGCATACTTCGCCCGCAAGCCGTAGTGAAAATACGGAATGGCGTAGGAGAACAACAGTCCGCGTGAATAGTTCCAGTTGTCCTTGGTCTCGATGACCTCTGCGCCGTGCGGAGTCACGAATTTTCCGGCGTCAATCTGCACCCCCTTGCCCACGGGAGCAAGGTACGAGAAATAAGCCTCTTTCAAATATTGGTCGAAGCCCAAGCCACCTGGATCGGTGCTATTTACCGCATTGATTGCCTGGCCAAAGCCGAGCGCAACGTGGTATCCAGTGAGGCTGGCGGTCGCGTCAGGAGCTTTGTCCACGACCAGCTCCAGAAGATTCAGGGCAAATTGGTTCGACGCGGTATCGAAACTGCGAAAGCCATTAGTACGCGAAGCAGGCTGGTTGGAGTTGTAGTTGTAATAGAGGTCCACGAAGCCGCTTAACGACGTCGGCCCGAGCAGGCTGGCAATTGTTGGAGTCCCAGGAGGCGCAGTTGAACCGGCAGCCCCCGGCTGAGCCACGAGATTCTGCGTTGGGATTGGTGCTGCGGTGGCAGTCGAAGTGGCGGTTGAAGCCTCTTCCTTTTTGCCGGCGGCGATTTCCGCTTTTAGATCGGCTAACTGCTTCTCTAAATCTTCCACTCGGCGATTCAATCCCGCAGACGTCTGACCGTCAGTACTTTCAGTTTGTGTTTGCGCATGACAAATAAGCGGAGACGCGAAAGACAGGCCCATGGCCAGGGCGGCATACAAAGAAAATCGTGACAAGTAGAGGCTCTGCATAAGTAGAAACTCTCTCTTCTGGGAACTAGCCGCTAAGCTCAACGCGTTGGGAAGTGCGACAGTCAGAGCAAGGTATGCGTTTTCCGGGAAGTCGTCCAATTCATTGTTTTTCTGAGGTGCATTCAAAAATCTTTGAAAAGTTAAATCTATGGAGCTGATAAGAGAAAATTGTTCGCGTTGAAAGCAATGGACCTGGAAGACGGCTCCGAGCGGAGGCGGTACGAAATTCGAATTTGCTGCATTCGTTTTTCAGCCGGTAACGAAAATAGAATTCATCGAATTTTGAATTGCATCTTGCGTGTTGCGAGAATTGACTTGAATAAAGAGGCAGAATTTTTTCTGATCAAGGTTTGTTCGCATGCGGCTTGAAATCTGGTGACGTTTTTGGATTCCTCTGTTGCTAACAAGAAAATGCAGATCCTTCGCGGTACTGGGGATGGCGGAGCGGGTGGATTATTGGCAGGGTTGGGACAAGGCTCGAGTCTGTTCTGGCCACTTGCTTTTATCTTGAACGAGCGGCTTTAGCCATTGAGGCCGACTTTAGGAATAACATAAACACACTTCTTATCAACCACTTACAGAGATTACCATAGTGGTTCAGTGCCCCTTTGTTCATTGTTCGACCGTCTCGTGCGAACTATAATTAACTCACTCTGGTATAGGTTCTCCCCAAAAGGTTCCGGGTAGGCATTCAGCGGCGGCTGTGTATCCGCGAAGGAGTCTTGCGTACCCGGCTATGCGAAAGCACTGGCAGCTTGTTCTGATGGCTGTAACCGCGACCTCCTTCTATATTTGTCCGCACCTTCAGGCTCAAGCTGGGTCAAGAGCTGTCAAGCAGATCATCACCACCGAGACCGATTCTGACGGACACAAAGTTTACGAGAACGAAACCATCCGAGTGCCCGTAAAACGATCGCTGGAGCTATCTCGTCCAAAGGCGCTGATGTTTTGGAGTGTCACTGACCACCGTTACAAGCCCGTGCCATCCGCTAATATCCGAGCGGCGCGCTCGGCGGCGGCCGAAGTAAATGAATTGCTGAGACGCGACTCAGCGCGAAGCGCTTCTTCTCCCGACCCGGTGAGCTACTCTCACGGGACCTCTTTCACCCAGCAGCAGGTAGACGCTGCGATTGATCAGGCCGCAGCACGGCACAACGTTGATCCCAGCCTTGTGCGCGCGGTGATTAAGGTGGAATCGAACTTCAATCCGAACGCGGTTTCCGCTAAGGGCGCGATGGGCTTAATGCAACTGATGCCACAAACTGCGCGCCAGTTGAACGTTTCGAATCCGTTCGATCCGCAACAAAATGTGGACGCCGGGGTTCGTCATCTTAAGAGGCTGATGGAAAGTTATGGAGGCGATGTCCGGCTGACGCTTGCTGCTTATAACGCGGGAGCGGGAGCGGTGGCCCGCAGCGCCGGAGTGCCCCACTTCGCTGAGACTCAAAACTATGTTAAGCGAATCAGCGAGTTGTACTACAGCGGTAACGTCCCCCGCGGACGCGCAACCGCCAGTCCCTTTCGGGAACCTGTCCGCCTGCAGCGCGACGCCCGAGGGGTTCTCTACATCAGCAACACCGATTGACCGCCCGCATCTTAATATAGGCATGCAGTCTTTAGGCGTGCTTACAAACCCCCAAGGTTACGGACCGCACAATTGAAGAGTTGTAACCGAAGACGTGGCAGAGTTCGGAGCGGAGTGCGGAGCGTTGTTCTGCTTTTGCTTCTCTCCCTGGCTTTGCCTCTGGGTGCGCGCAGTCACAAGCCTGACAGCTGGGCTAAGACGCAGTTCGATAATGCCGAGCATCTACGAGATTCGCTGAATGAACGCGCAGCCGCAGACCGGACCCGCCATCGCTATCAGCAAGTAGTCAACGCCTATCGCCGCGTTTACTATGGTGCGCCCACTTCTTCAAAAGCAGATCCCAGCGTAGTTGCAGTTGCCGAATTGTTGCTGGAAATGGGGCGCCAATACAACGATGAAAAACTGTTGCACTCCGCAATCAGCCAGTACGAATTTCTGCGACGCGAGTATCCAGGAAGCAAATACCGATTCGATGCTTTGCTTACGATTGGCGAAATCCACAACGATCTCAACGAAACCACAAAAGCTCGCGAGGTGTTTCAGGAATTCCTGCGGCGCTATCCGCGCAATGAATTAGCCAAGGACGCACATGCCGCATTGGAGGAGCAGTCTATCCAGCGTGCGACTTCAAAGACTCAAGGTTTAGAATCCATAAATTCTAAGCAGAAGGAAGCGGACGAGCAGGCAGCCATCGACGATACGGGTGCGGATTCCGGAGACGCCACGGTAGCTAAGTCTCCTGCTGGGCCAAACCCAGCTCCGGGGAAGACGACCCATGTGACTGCGATCCGGCACTGGTCTACACCGGATTACACGCGGGTCGCAATTGATCTCGACCGCGAGATCAAATTTGAATCGCAGCGCATCGAGCATCCCAATCGCATCTTCTTCGATCTGTTGGACGCCAAGCTGGCCTCATCCTTAGCGGGCAAGACGTTCAGCGTGGACGATGGGTTTCTCAACAAAATCCGGGTCGCGCAATTTCAGCCGGGGAAAACGCGCGTTGTGCTCGAAGTCGGGGAAGCGTCCGATTACGACGCCAGCTTGCAATCAAACCCGTCGCGGCTCGTCATCAACATCCATGCCCCGCTGAAAGTTAAAACAAACTCCCTAAAGGAAGTCGGATCTCGACGGGAATTACCTGGTTCCGTTCCAACCGATACGCCCCCTCCAATTTTGGCAGACACAGGAGCCAATCGTTTTCCTCTTGCCGGGGCCGCACCTCTCCCGGCAGGTCCAAAGCCGATCGGACCCACCAGAAAGATTGTTGAGGCAGACGACGAGTCTCCGGATGACTCAGCGAAACCGGTGACAAGAACTAAAAGCGGCCCGGTCAAAACCGTAGCTACCCGCGTCAGGGAGATGCAGACACGAGAGGCCCAACCAACGTCCGGCGGCAGTCGCTCGTTGATTCGTGCTCTAGGTCTGAAGATCGGCAAGATCGTGATTGATCCAGGACACGGTGGCCACGACACTGGCACTATCGGGCCGAACGGCCTGGAAGAGAAAGACCTCGTCCTCGACGTGAGCCGGAGGCTGGGCAAGTTACTGGAAGGACGCATGGGCGCGGACGTGATTTATACCCGTAGCGACGACACTTTCATCCCGCTAGAGACCCGCACCTCGATTGCGAACCAGGAGCAAGCCGATTTGTTCGTTTCCGTCCATGCAAACTCCAGCCATGACGAAGACGCACGTGGGGTCGAGACCTACTACCTGAACTTCACCTCTTCTTCCGAGGCCTTGGACGTGGCGGCGCGGGAAAACTCGGCGTCCGAGAAATCCATCCACGAACTGCAAGACTTGGTGAAAAAGATCGCGCTGAAAGAAAAGATCGAAGAATCGCACGAGTTCGCTTCCGACGTACAGAAGGCCCTTCACAGCGGGCTTGCTGCTAAAAGTCCAGGCATCCGCGACCGGGGAGTTAAAAAAGCCCCGTTCGTTGTTCTGATTGGCGCAAATATGCCGTCCATCCTGGCGGAGATTTCGTTTATCAGCAACCCCGGCGACGAGCGCCGTCTGCAGAGCGCTGAATACCGCCAACGAATTGCGGAATCGCTGTACCGGGGCATTTCCAAGTATGTGGGTGGTCTAAGCGGCGTGAAAGTGGCTAGTCGCATGGGCAGGAACGCCACGCAGTAGAACTCTGGTCTCTCACTCGGGATGACCAGGTGCAAACCTGGAAACTTTCCTTCTCCCTCTGTAGTCTAAGAAGTAGGGCCTCCTTTGATAATGCGATTTTCAAAGAACATACTCGCACCAGCTTTCGTCTTCCTGTTTGCGATGCAGGCTTTTGCCACCGGTGAAGGTTCCCCCTCGATCCTTCCGAAGCAATTTGCAGGATGGCAGGCCAATTCGACCAAGAGCAGCCATGACCCGGCCGAGGCCGACCCTGTCAATGCTGACCTGTTGAAAGAATACGGCTTCGCAGACTTCGAATCTGCCACCTACACCCGTCCCGACGGACGCAAAGTCGTGGTAAAGGCCGCGCGCTTTGGAGACGCTAGCGGCGCCTACGGAGCTTTCACCTACTACAAAATGCCGCAGATGCTGAAAGAAATCATCGGCGACCAGGGCGCGTCGCTCAATGAACGAGTGCTCTTCTATCGCGGCAATATTGTGGTGGACGCCGTTTTTCAACATCTTTCAGCGATGTCGGCGGCGGAGCTGCGTGAATTATCTGGCCTTCTACCGGCGCCAGCCGATAACGAGAAGAACCTTCCTGGACTTCCTGTCTATTTACCGCGTCAGTCGTACGTGAAGAACACCGCTAAGTATGTCGTTGGTCCCGTGGGGCTGGCGAAGATAAATGCACCGATCTCCGCCGATCTTGTGGACTTCAACCTCGGAGCTGAAGTTGTGCAGGGAAATTACAGCAGTTCAGGTGGCGAAGCGACTCTGCTATTGATCGAATATCCCACGCCGCAGATTGCGGCGGAGCATTTACGAAAGATCGAGGCGGCAATTGAGTCACACGCACGAACCCAATCGGGCGACGTGCCGAATCCGCTCGCATCCCGTCGTACGGGGCCGATAGTAGTCGTGGCAGCGGGACCATTGTCACAGAGTGAAGCCAAGTCACTAGTGGCCTCGGTGAATTACGAAGCCGACGTGACCTGGAATGAGAACACCCACTTCACTCGCAAGGATAATGTCGCGAATCTACTGGTAAATATCATTGTGCTCAGTGGGATCATCTGCGGACTAGCTTTGGTGGCTGGCGTAGCCTTCGGCGGGATTCGAATCCTCGTAAAGCGCTATTGGCCAGAACGGGTTTTCGATCGGCCGGACGAGATGGAGTTCATTTCCCTGCACTTGGCGTCAGGTAACAGCGACACACCGGAAGCTAACGTAAGTACCTCTATTAAGACCAGTTAACTCTGTTGCGAGATCGCTTGTCTCAGAATGAGTCACTCGTTTAGACTATTGACCGATCACGTAAACCATTGAAAATAAAGATATTTATTTCCCAAAAATTGCTTGACACCCCGATTTTTGGCTCATAAGATTTCGCCAGAAAGTTTTGACGGCCTAAACCTCCGTTGGGACTATTCTCCCTTGAAAGAAAAGGCCGCCTTTTGCCGGGCGGCCTTTTCGTTTGTGAACGTGAATTTTAGTTCGAGCATTGTCAGTAAGGCGAGAAACTTAACGTCTTGTCTGACTTCTGTACCCAAATTCGCGCGTGTTCTGATCGCTCGTTAACGACAACCTCCACAATTACTCCGCTGCCGCCGCCTTTTGGATTCCCTGAGCCATGAATCTTATGAGACTTTACGAGACCCCATTCTCCGCCCGGCCCCCAATCGCGATAGAAATCGTTATACGGATATTGCTTGTACTTGTCCTGATGCTGTTGCCATTGCGGATCGTTCAGCCAAATGCCGTAGGCGTTCTCATAATTCTTCTGCTCCAGTGCGTCAAAGAAATGATCTACGACGCGCTCTTCCTGCCAGTTTCGAAACCACCACGCGAGTCCGGCAAGCAGAAGCACCACCAGCCCAATTGCCAGGATCCGATTTCTTTGGCGGCGATCACGAGCTGGATCGTATTGCGAGGCATCCATGAGTGTCATAGCGTCCTAAGCATAATGGATTGTTCCGCATGGTAAAAGTGCAGAAAGTTACAGAGTTCGCTTGAACAGGGGAATGGCCAAGCCCAACGTGATAATCGCAAACAGTGAAAGATACAGAACGTCGGGCCAGATCGCCACGAAGCCTGTTTCCTTCAGCAGCAGCGACTTGAATCCATGCACGGCAAATGTGAACGGATCCACGCTGGCAATCGCCCGCAACCACCAGGGAAACGCTTGTATGGGATAAATCGCTCCGCTGGGAAAAAACAACAGCGTATTCAAAATTCCGAATGTCGCGCGTGGTACCAGTGGATCTTCGACGCGCACCATCATCAGAAACATCATGGCATTAAACGAGATCGCGGTGAGGATGATCATCAGCAGTAATCCGGCCGCAGTCGAGAAATTAAAGAGTGCGCTCACGCCGGACAGCAGCGATCCAATGACTGTTATAACTGTGCCCGTCATAAACGCCTTGATGGCGCTGGCGGCGTTCAATCCGAACACGAGTTCCATCTTTGTGATGGGCGTGACTAGGTAGCCTTCATGCACGCCGCGCGCTTTATCGTCTATATAAAGCATGCCACCGCCGATCATCACGGACATAAAAATAGCCAACGTGATAGAACCCGGCAGCAGATATTTCATGTATTCGATATAAGGATAAAGCTCCACAATCTGCAACACGGTTTTCTGAAGCATTCGTGGCGGAACTGCAGGAGAGTTCAATGCCACTGTAATCTGTGACAGCTCGTCTTCCAGAGTCGAGCTCATGAAGTTGTCGCTGTTATCCACAATCAACCCAATTCGTGGCTGGTCCTGTTCATACACACGACGCGAATACTGAGGAGGAACAATCACCGCGCCTTGAATCTTGCCATTGCGCACGTCTTCCATGGCGCGTTTTTCGTCGCTGTAATAGACCGGCTGGAAGGTACGCATGTTGGAACGGACGGAATCGAAGGCTTCGCGAATCCGCAAAGCCTGCGGTCCGCCGTCTTGATCTACCAGGCCCAACTTGGCGTCGCGAATCTTGCCGCCAAAGGCGTTGCCTAGCACGATCAACTGCACAAGAGGAAAGATCAGCGACACTATCATCAGCGCGGGAGAGCGGAAGAACTTCCGCATTTCACGCTCGATGATCGCCAGCATGCGGTTCATGGCTGCATCCCTGGCCGCGGAGGCATTACGAAGCTGTAGGATTTCACCAGCTCGTCGCGTAACTGACGGCCTGTGTAGTGGACGAAGACGTCATCCAAAGAAGTGTTCTGGACAGAGAGCGATTTGATAACCACGCCTGCCCGCACCGCCTTTTCGACCAGTTCGGTGGTGGTGCGCGACCCGTCTCCGGTAAGCACGCGATACATTCCCGCGCCCTCGTGCTGGACGGAAGTTACGCCCGTCAATTCATGCAACCGGGTCTCCCACCCAGCAGGTGCATTGTCGAAATGCGCTTCGACCACGTTCGAGCCCGGAACACTCGCTTTTAGCGCAGGCGGAGTGTCGAGGGCCACGAGCTTGCCATGGTCCACGATGGCGATGCGGTCGCAGAGGCGATCGGCCTCGTCCATGTAATGAGTGGTGATCAGAATTGTCAGCTGCCGGTGACTCTTGATATTGGTGAGCATCTCCCACACCGCGACCCGAGAAACTGGATCGAGCCCGGTAGTGGGTTCATCCAAAAAGAAAAGTCGAGGACTGTGCACCAGACCACGCGCGATCTCCAGCCGCCGCCGCATTCCCCCGGACAAAGTTTTGGTCTGCGCCCCGCGCCACTTTGTGAGGTCAACAAGTTCCAGCAACTCGTCCACCGCAGCCTTGCGTTTCTTTGCGGGGACGTCGTAGAGCTTGGCGTAGATGTTCATGTTCTCTTCGATCGTGAGATCGAGATCGCTGGTTAAGGCCTGGGGTATGACTCCGATAACGCGGCGGACGGCGTCAGGATCTTTCTGCACATCGTGGCCGACAATTCTGGCGTGACCTGCGGTGATTGGAATGAGGGTCGTCATCATTCTTATGAGCGTGGATTTACCCGCGCCATTCGGTCCGAGCAAGCCGAATATTTCGCCTTCCTTCACGTCAAACGAAACGTCATCAACAGCTGTGAAGGTGCCGTACTTTTTAACGATATGGTCAACCTCAATAGCTTTCACTGGAGTAGCGGTGTTCATCGTCTGCGATGTGGAAGACGGCGTCATGGAGTCTGTCCAGTTGCGGCATGCTGACTTGGCGCAACGAGGCGATACGGCGAAACTAAGACCTCCGCCGTCATCCCTGGAACGTAAGCTCCATTGGGATTGTCGAGCCGAACCTTGAGAACAATAGTCTTGATATCACGCTTGCGGCGACCGACATCTCGCTGCGTAGCGAAATCTGCCTCCGGAGACTTGAAAAAGACTTTCCCGTTCACCATAGTTCCGCCCGGCAGGCGCACGCGCAATGTATCGCCCAACCCGATGTGGTCGGCGTTCGTCTCAGGGATGGCGGCGCGTACCCATGTGTCCGAAAAGTCAACGATGGTCACGATCGGCTGTCCCGGATTCAGCACTTCTCCTTCGCGTGCCGCTCTGACAGAAATCGTTCCAGTGACGGGAGCAAATATTCTCGTATAGCCGAGACGCACCTCGGCTTGCTTCAACATGGCTTCGGAATTCTGGAGTTGGCTTCGAGTGGATTGCACAGTACTGCGCGCGGCATTTGCCTGATTGGTGTTTGCCTCAGCCGCCTTTACATCCGCTTCCGAGGCACTAACCTGCTGGTTGAGCGATTCCACTAGGGCCTGTTGTGCCTTCAAATTACTTTCCGCTTGAACGCGGTCCTGGTCGGAGGTGATCCCCTGCCTTGCCAGTGCAATGATGCGGCGGCTATCGCTCTCTGTCCGCTGTAGAGTGGCTTCCGCCTGCGCTAATTGTGCGCGCGCGGATTCCAGCCGGGCCTTCGCGTTGGCAACATTGCTCGATGTAGAACCCTGCATCGCAAGTTCACTGGCCTGAGTCTCGGACACTTTCGACCTGAGTCCCTCAATTGTGGCGGCGGCGGCGCGGGCTCCAGCCTCGAGTTCGGCAGGGTCGAGAATGGCAATCACATCACCTCGCTTAACCTGCGTGCCTTCGTCCACTAAGAGTTTCGTGATCCGACCCTGGACCTGAGGACTAACAATAATCTGGTTGGCATCCACGGTACCGATCAATACCAAATCCTTTGAACGGGGAGTAGAAAAGAGGTAATACACCAGCGAAATCGCAGCAATCGTGCTCAACAAAATCAGGACTCGGTTGCGCGGGTTCATGAGCGCGCTCCTTTTGGATTTCTCCTTGGCTCAAATAAGGCGGCAGCGATGAAATCGAGCACGGCTGCCCGCCGCTTTGCTACTTCATCTTTGGACATCGGATCGAATTCCGTCATGAGGCGCATAACAGGTGCAGAATTGAAGTAGAAGGTAATTATCGCGACCATCGAAGTGATGAAATGCATCTCGTCAACGCGCCGGAAGTCACCCGCGGATATGCCCTGCCGCAGCACTTCTGCAACCTGGCTAAAAATTCTACGAAAATACTGCTTTCCAATTCGCTCAAGGTGCGTGGCACCACCACGGCCAGCTCGCATCAGTTCTGCTTGCACAATTCGCGAATAAAGCGGGTGGCCGGAAATGTAATCAAAATGCGCGCTCGCATAACTGAGAATCCGGACTCGTGGCGGCGAGTTCTTGCTGAGGACCTCGCTAATACAAGTCGTCAGTCCGCTAAACACATGGTCGAGCACCGCCCCATACAACCCCTCTTTATCTTTGAAGTAGTAATACACCAAGGCCTTGTTCACTTTCGCAGCCCGGGCGATGGCATCCACTCTGGCTCCCGCGATGCCTTTGTCGGAAAACTCGCGCACGGCTGCCTGCAGGATGGCGGCGCGACTTTCTTCAGGACGGCCGCGGGAGCCGAGGCGGGATTTAGCAGCGGTAGCTTGCATAATAATTAACTAATTAACCAGTTAGTTAGATTATACGAAATCGAGAAAAGACTCCGCAAGCGGCCAAAGAAGGTCCTGCTCAGTGCCCCAGGTTCACGCCCGGGGTTTGGGCGTTAACCTGGGTACCGTCACCCTAGGTGAGGATACGGTCGTCCGTCACTGACTTTGAAACGAAACCGGCGTAGATTCCTGTGATGACACGCGGTCTCAGGCGTTTTCATCAATCCCGACAATCCCACTTCGTCACCTTCAGTTGTTATCGGCGGCAGTCCAATTTCGGCTCGTCCGACGTCTACGATCTGTTCGTGCAGTGTCTGGAAGACATGCGCAATCGATTCGCCATGCGTATTTACGGATACGTGGTCATGCCGGAGCATGTCCATCTTCTAGTCAGCGAGCCCGAGAACCAGATCTTAGCGGACGCCATTCACTATCTAAAGTTGTCGTTTGCGAAGCGGCAGCGCAGCCGAAGGAGCAGCCGGGCGTCGGCCTCGTTCTGGCAAAAACGTTACTACGACCGAAACGTCCGGGACGAGCGGGAATTCACCGCAGAGCTACGCTATTTGCACCGCAATCCGGTGAAGCGTGGCTTGGTCAACGAACCTGCAGACTGGAAGTGGAGTAGCTTTCGTCATTATTTACTACGAGAGGTCGGAATCGTGGAAATCGAATCCGAATGGACGGCACAGGATCGGGAGATACAAACAAAGGGTAGCCCTGCGAGAATATTTCTTAACCCAGGTTAACGCCAAAGGCAAGCGTGAACCTGGGGCACGGGGCCGGAAATCAAACCGGCGACGAACAACCCTAACATTTCTGATTTTCTTGCTCAGTGCCTCAGGTTCGCGTCCGTTCTGTGGACGATAACCTGGGAATGCCTGTCCTCGAGGCACAGATGCCACTCTGCGGAAAGTGAGAATCGTGGAAATGGACTCCGAATGGACGGCGCGGGATCGGGACATACAAACCAAAGGCGAGAATATTCCGTAACCCAGGTTAACGCCAAAAGCCGGCGTGAACCTAGGGCACAAGCACAATCTACTCAGTCTATGTTCCAGAATCCCCGGTTGGCGAGCCGCCCGCGATGGACGGCACCAGCAAAACCTCATCGCCATCCTGAAAAGAGTAGGCATTGCCTCCGAGGAACCGGATGTCTTCTTCGTTTACGTAAACATTCAAGAAGCGGCGGATTTGTCCGGCTTCGTCTCGCAGGTGCGGCTTCAGGTCGGGAAACTGCTGATCGAGCACGGTAAACAGTTCACTGATATCTTTCGCCGAACACGTAAGCTGCCCGGTGCCAGCGGTGTGACGGCGAAGGGCGGTCGGAATTTGTACGGTAATCGTCATCTCACGCTCCCACCGTCTCCGGGACGGTCACTTTTCGCGCGTCGTCTCTGTTCTCTCGATCGAATTCAACGGCGTTTGCGAGGTATTTTTCGAACTCAGCGAGTTTGGGTGGAATCGGCTGCTCGACTTCATAGCGTCCGACGAGAGCGTCCGTTGTCTTAAGACCGTTGCCCGTAATACACAGCACGGTCGTTTCCTCTGGACGAATGCGTCCCTGCTTGTAAAGCTTGGCAGCGCAACCCACGGTCACGCCTCCAGCGGTTTCAGTGAAAACGCCTTCGGTCTGCGCGAGTAGCTGGATGGAATCCACGACTTCGGAATCGGAAACATCTTCCGCCCACCCACCGCTCTGATTGATGGCACGGATCGCGTAGTGGCCATCGGCAGGATTTCCAATCGCCAGCGATCGCGCAATCGTTGCGGGCTTCTGCGGCTCGATTTCGGGCTGGCCAGATTTCACCGCAGTCGAAATTGGAGAACATCCGGTAGCCTGTGCGCCGAAAAACTTTACTGGCTTTGCGTCAACCAAACCCAACTCGACCAGCTCGTTGAATGCCTTTTTGATCTTTGTAATCAACGAACCGCCCGCCATGGGAACTACGACATTGTCAGGCAAGCACCATCCCAGCTGCTCGGCGATTTCAAACCCTACGGTCTTCGAACCTTCGGCATAGTAGGGACGCAGATTCACATTCACAAATCCCCAGCGGTGCTCGTCGGCGATTTGCGAACACAAACGGTTGACCTGATCGTAACTGCCGGCAATGCGGACCAGCTTTGCTCCGAAAACTTGCGTACCAATAATTTTTGCAGGCTCCAGATCGGCAGGGATAAATATCCATGCCTTGAAACCGTTACGAGCCGCTTGCGCGGCAACTGCGTTCGCCAAATTCCCAGTGGAGGAGCACGAAACCACGTCGAATCCGAAATTACGCGCCTGCGCCAATGCTACGGCCACTACCCGATCTTTAAAACTCAACGTTGGCAGGCAGACGGCATCGTTTTTGAGGAAGAGATTTCCCCCGCCAATTTTTCGCGCAAGCTGCGGAGCTTTCAGCAGCGGCGTGAACCCGGTAGGCACACTCGGTTCGTAACCCTCCGGCAGCGGCAACAACGAGGAGTAGCGCCACATGTTCGGCGGCCCCTGCGCGATACGCTCGCGAGTGAACAGCGGGCGAATGGCTTCGTAGTCGTAGAAGACTTCGAGCGGAGAAAAACAATCGTCGCAAATCGAGCGTGGCTGGTTGCCCCAGCTCTTCTGGCATTCTCGACAACGCAACTCGTAGTTCAAAGCCGCGCCTGTATTTGCGGCTTGGGGGATGCTAGCGATGGCACTCATGTCAGCTACTCTCTTCCTTGTTTTCGAGTAGCCGAGGGACGAGCCTCAAAACTTGCCCTAAAAATACGAAATCCTCTTTCCCGGGAAGAAAAGGAAAAGAGGAACGAGATGCTAAAACGTCGGCACCCCGAATCTCATGTTCCCCCTGTACCAGGGCGAGAGTTGACACCGGGCGACCAGAATTTCTTCCGATCCGGTTGTCGTGGCTTCTCAGGGCTCGTCCCTCAGCCACTCTTCATGAAATCCAAGGTCTGCTCTGAAGAGCAAACTTAAGGAATCGTACAAGGGAGGGTCAGGGAACGTCAAGAGGGATGGTGGGGCTGCCGCGTTGATGGACCCGGAACTAGATCTTATCGGCTGTACTGGTTCCTCTTCTTATCCACGTGGCGTTCCAGACCGAGTTCAATTAAGCGTGCGATTAAATCTGGGTAGGCTAATCCCGACGCCGCCCACAGTTTTGGATACATGCTGATAGAAGTGAACCCCGGCATGGTATTGATTTCGTTAAGAAAAATTCTACGCGTCTTCGGATCCATCAGAAAATCCACTCGCGACAGGCCGGAACAATCTACGGCCTTGAAGGCGCTGATGGCGAGGCTCTGAATGGTCTTAGTCTCTGTCCGATTTAGTTTCGCCGGGATGACCAGCTCAGAACCTTCCTCCAGATACTTCGCTTTGTAGTCGTAGAACTCTTTGACGGGAATTATTTCTCCGGGCAGGGAGGCTTCAGGTTGGTCGTTGCCTAAGACCGAGCATTCAATCTCGCGGGCTTTCTGTTTTTTCCCTCCAACGCCTTCTTCGATGACGATTTTGCGATCGAACCTCGCCGCTTCTTCGATCGCAGGTCCGAGTTCCGCGCGGTCATGTGCTTTGGAAATTCCTACCGATGATCCCAAGTTCGCGGGCTTTACGAACACCGGATATCTAAGCTTGCCCTGCACCAGCTTCACAACTTTTTTCGAAGACAACTCCCACTCGCTTCGCAAGATCGTGACGTGTTTCACGATCGGAAGCCCGGCGGCGCGGAACAAAGACTTCATAACGTCTTTGTCCATGCCAGCTGCTGAGCCGAGGACGCCTGCTCCTACGTATGGAAGGTCAGCCAGCTCGAGAAGGCCTTGGATAGTCCCGTCCTCACCGAAGGTTCCGTGCAGCACGGGGAAGATGATGTCCACGTTGATGGCGCGGTCGCTGGCGCGACGAGTTTGAAGGGCAGCATCCGTCTGGAAGGGGGTAAGCGATCCGGCCGACCTGTGATGCGGCTCAGGCGGAACGACGACCGCTTCTCCCGCCATAAGAACTGCCGCACCCGCTGTAGCTTCAGGATCGCCCGCGCGTAACGCACTTTGCTGGGTGCTGGAAGATTGCCCACGCAACAAGCGCTCAGCGTCGGCAGCCGTGACCCAGTGACCATCTTTGGTGATGCCAATAGGAACGACTTCGTACTTCTTCTTGTCAATCGCGTTGAAGAGCGATGCCGCGGAAAGGAGCGAGACTTCGTGCTCTCCGCTGCGGCCACCAAAAAGGATGCCCACACGTAATTTCTTCATAACTTTTCAGTTTGGACGTTACGCAGGATAGCCGTCAATCACACGTATGGTTCCACGTGAATGTGGGCAGCGCAATTAAGTTTTTAGTGAAGCTGCACAGGCTGTGACAATTGGAAACTCAATGCAGACTCCGCAGGGAGTTCAATGTCTTTGTTTCCGGTGAATGCTGTGGCTCCGGTTCCCGCTCCGGCGCCAGCCACGGCGCCGATGGCAGCGCCTTTGCCTCCGCCGGCCAATCCGCCGATAAGTGCGCCTAGCCCCGCGCCACCGCCGATGAATCCGGCGCTGCGCTTGCCTTTGCCTTTAGCGATGAAACTGCGGGTCGAGGTTTGAATCTGTTTATCACTTCCATTTACGCGGATGGACGTCAAGCTAAGTTGCAGGCTTGCTCCTCCCGAAAACCGGCCCAGCGGAGCAGCATTCACCACCTTGCCGGAAGCCGTCGCGCCCGCCGGAATTACGGTCTCCCCTCCGATACGCACCGGGCTCGAGAGGGTCGCGGTGAAGCTTTCGCCAGCTTGGCTGATTTTTGATCCCAACGCTTGACCCAACCGAACGGTGATTCCTGTGCCCGAGGGAATCACTACAGCACGCGGAGGCTCGGGTCGGCTGCGAAGGTCGGATTCAGATGGCGCACGAGAGTTGTCTCCCGCCGGCGAGTTCGTCGCATTGTTGCTATTTGATGGGCTGCTCGTGTCGCCTGCCTGCGCATCTTGTTTGGCTTTGCTGCTGCATCCGGCAACTGCAAAAATCAAATACAAACTTAAAAAAGTTGCAGCGATGGGAGATTTCATAGCCGCCTCCGATAGCAATGATTATCAGAAGTGGGATGGGAGCGCAAACGGCTTTTGGTGCTGTCCGATTGAACTGGTCCGCAGGTGCTACTCCTAGCTAAGGCCTTATCCGCTGCGGTAGAGATTTTGAGGTTGGTAATCTTAATCTGGAATACACTATTTAAAGCGGAATCGGAGGTTTCAGATGCTACTCCGGATAGCCATTCTTCTCAGCTTGCTTGCACCCGCCCTTCCGAGCAACGCTCAATCCTATAACGTCAGCACAGAAACGGTGGTAATGCGATTCGCCTATCACACAACATACGAAGTGGATTGGGCTGATTCGCGATATCCGCACGTTTGTCTTGCTCTTTACCGAGGAGGGTATTATCGCTTGTCGCGAATGACGAAAGATGGCGGTGAAACTCTTCAAGGAAAAATCTCGGAGAATCAACTCCACCGCGTCATCAAAATGGCACAAGGACTACGCCCACAAACTCGCGACGGTGGACTTCTATATCGCGGAGCAGAATCATTTGCTGCCGAAGTAGTACGAGGTGGAACAGGTTGGCCTACCTATGGATAGACGCTGACCATCGCCAACCTTTTCCCTCGGCGGCCAGCAACCTGGTGGCCTGGTTACAGAACTTCAAAGCGGAAGGCGGCTTTCCACTCGAGCTTCGGGAATTGAGTGAACAACCGATTTGTCCGACGGCATCGGAAAAATGGTTGCAGTCAGATTTCGCAAGTCTTTCCAGGTAGCTTACGACATTCAGCCACCCTAATCACGCACCAACGTAAGTACACGCCTGAAGGCGCGTACTTCCCGAAACCTGAGGCTTAGAAATACCTACTTATTCCGCGGCTCTTCCTTCGCCAGTTTCACTTTAGCTGATTCCAGTTTCTTCTGGACCTTGGCCACGTCGTCGGAGTCCACTTCCGCCGCGACGGTTTTATTCCACTCCGTTAGCGCCCGTTCCCAGTGCACAGCGGCCAGTTTCAAGCGCCCCGTTTTTTGATAAAGATCGCCAAGGTGGTCCTGCACTGTTGGGTCGGCGCCCATGTGCTGCGATGCTCGGGAGAGATTGTCTTCTGCCTGATCGTACTTGCCAACTTTGAAGTAAGCCCAGCCGAGTGAATCCAGATAAGCCCCATTGGCGGGATCGAGGGCTACGGCCTTCTTGATCAATGTGAGCGCCTCGTCCAACTTCACACCACGGTCGGCTAGCATATATCCCAGATAGTTCAGCGCCATCGCGTTTTGCGGCTCGGTGGAGAGAACTTTGCGGAACATATCTTCGGCTGGCTCGTACTTTTTCTGCCGCTCGAAAGTTGATCCGCGCAAGAAGTAGACATACTCTTTGTCTTCCGTTTTGGTAGACAGCTGGTCTGCCTTGTTAAGCGCTTCTTCTGCCTCCGGCCATCGTCTCAGCCGGCTGTACATCTGGGCCAGCGTAATGTAAACCTCGCGGTCATCTGGATTACCCTTCAATAGCGAACGGACCTGCTCCAAGCCAGCATCGGGCTTTCCCGTGTCGGCCAGTTGTGAGGCATAGACCATTTTCAGTCCACGATCGTTGGGCAACTTGTCCACCGCTTCTTTGGCAACAGCTGTGGCCTGGGGCCACTGCTTGGCTTCGCGGTAGGTATCTATAATTTGCTGATATCCGCGCTGCGCGCTGTCGTCTCCCAACGTCACCATTTGGCGGAAGGTATCAATCGCAGCCTGACTGTTGTTGTTCTCGCGGTAGACAGTCCCCAAACGTTCCAGGAAAACGGCCCGATTAGTTTTCTCCGCGGCACTATAAGAGCCATCCGGCTTGTCGGTTTTCTTAACTAACTGCTGCAGCACCTGAATGGCTTCGTCGTAGCGCCCCTGCGCCTGATAAACCGCCGCAATGTTGTAGGGCACTTCCATCGAATCCTTAACCATGGATTCGGCTTTCTTCAGACTTTCCAGCGCCAAGTCAAACTTCCCGCTTTTGCGATAGATCTCCGCCATGCGGACGTAGGTTTGCGCGTCTTCAGGATTCGCATCCGCAATGACCTTGTATTGCTCGAGCGCAGCGTCAGTTTGGCCATCGTTCATCAGGTTTTCGGCCAAGCCGCGGATAAAATCCAAGTTATCGCGGTCGAGCTCAATGGCCCGTCTGTAGGATTCGATCGCCTTCTTATATTGCTTCTGCTGCTCATAGGTGTAGCCAAGTGCTGAGTAGAGTTTCGCTGAGCGGGAGGCATCCGGCACCGAGCTGAGCGCTTCTGCCGCACGCGTGCTGTCGCCCTCTTCGTTGTACAGATAGGCGAGCGTGGTGACCGCCTCTTCCGCGTCAGGCTGAAGTTTTACAGCCAGTTTGAATTCGGCTTCGGCTTTCTGAAGATCGTTGTTTAGACGATAAAGCCGTCCGAGAAGCAGGTGATTTTCGACGTTGCTGGGCTCAATTTTGACAATTTGCTGGTATTGGTCAATGGCCAGCTTAAGGACGTTTTCCGATCCGTTGCCCGGTTGCATGTCTCCGAGTGAACGCAGGTAAATGCGTCCCAGCAACTTGTGTGCCTCAAGATTATTTGGATCACGTTTCAGAATGTCCTGAGCTTCCACCACGGCGTCGCGGATGCGACCGGTTTTGGCGTAAAGCTCGGCTAATCCTGCTGTGAGGTATCCCGAGGTTGGGTCGGAATCAATCGCCAACCGATACTCCTCAATAGCTTTACCGGCCAAGTCGCTGCGCCCGTAAACCGCCACCTGCTCTTCGTACATGTGCGCCACGCTATAGTGGTAGTAAGCAGCGGCGCGATCAGGCCTGTGGGGCATCGGCGCGGAAGCTGGCCTAGTGGCTGCCGGAGAAGGAGTCTGCTGTGCGACCGCGCTTGCGGCCAGCAATGCTAAGGCTACGGCTAAATGAGAGCTATTTATCTTCATCAATGACCTGCAATCATTATCCTGCTGGTTTCTGGAGCCATGAGCTTTGGATGCGGGACCTCTACAGGTGGGTGCTCAAAGTATTGTAAACCCTGACCAGCCCCAAGCAAGGATGCAGTCAGACGAAATTCGCACCATGAACATTCGAAGGTACAAGCACCGCAGAGACCGCTTATTTCAAGTCTGTCATGCTTAATCGAGCTGGAGCCGCGCAGCGGTGAGGAGGTCAGCGCGCATCCCTATCCACCAGCATTTTAGGGCTACAGGGGTCTTCGACGCCAGGATGAACTCATAGTGAAGAGCTCTTAGTGCCGAAAGTGGCGAACTCCTGTGAAGATCATTGCCAATCCAAGCCGGTCGGCAGCTTCGACCACCTCCGCATCGCGAACTGACCCTCCTGGCTGAATAATCGCTGTGGACCCCACTCTTGCGATTTCTTCCACGCCGTCAGGAAAAGGAAAAAACGCGTCGGATGCTGCGACAGTACCTTTCAGTGGCAGAACGGCTTTCATAGCTCCGATACGGCAAGAGTCCACCCGGCTCATTTGACCGGCGCCGACGCCGACCGTTTGACCATCACGCGCGTAAAGAATTGCATTGGACTTCACGTGCTTGCAGACCTTCCATGCGAACAGCAAGGCACGTTTTTCCTCAGCGGTCGGCTGCCGTTTGGTAACAACCCTTAAATCACCTTCCTGCAATGACCGCGCATCCGAATCCTGCAGAAGAATTCCGCCGGAGACGTTTTTCAATATCCACTTCTGGGGGGCGTCGGCGATTTCTACGAGACGGAGATTCTTCTTGGAGGCAAACTTTGCTCTGGCGGCTTCGTCGAATGAAGGTGCGGCGATTACTTCAAGGAACAGCTTCGTCATCTCTTCGGCGGCGGCGGCATCTATCGGACGGTTTACGCCAATTACCCCTCCGAAAGCCGAGACCGGATCGCACGCCAGAGCCTTTTTATAAGCCTCAACCAGGGTCGAAGCCGTGGCCGTGCCGCATGGGTTCGTATGTTTAATTATGGTGCACAACGGTTCCTTGAAGTCCTGCGCAAGGTCCCATGCCGCCTGCAAATCTACGATGTTGTTATAGGAAAGCTCTTTGCCTTGCACCTGACGTCCGTTTGCAACGCCGGCCGAAGAGCCATCTGAATAGATGGCCGCCTTCTGATGAGGATTTTCCCCGTAACGCAGGTCCGCAACTTTGTTGAAAGAAAGACGTAGTGTTTCTGGGAAGGTATCGCCTTCTTTGGAGGACGCAGCATGCACTCGTTCGAGCGTGGATGCAATCGCCGAATCGTACGCCGCGGTAGTGGCAAAAGCCTTTCGCGCCAGGCCCCAGCGAGTGTCAGCGGAAAGTCCGCCGGAACTCTGCATTTCCGCCGCAATCATCTCGTAATCGCCCGGAGAGGTCACGATTGCCACGTCGCTAAAATTCTTCGCGGCGGAGCGGATCATTGAAGGCCCACCAATATCAATATTCTCGATCAATTCTTCGAGCTGTACGCCCGATTTGGCTGCCGTCTTCTCAAACGCGTAAAGATTCACCACCACCATGTCAATCGGCTTGATACCGTGCTCGCCGACGGCGGCGCGGTGGGCGGCATCGTCGCGGCGATGCAGTATCCCGCCGTGGACATTGGGATGCAGTGTTTTTACTCGGCCGTCGAGCATTTCAGGGAATCCGGTGAGTTCGGAAATGTCTTTTACCGGAATACCGGAATCGCGTAACAGTTTCGCGGTCCCCCCGGTTGAAATCAGCTCCACACCAAGACTTGTGAGAGTGCGCGCGAAATCCGCCAGCCCCGTTTTGTCCGTAACGCTCAGAATGGCGCGTTCAATTCGTGTTTGTTTATGGCGTGCCGATCCATTACTGCCAGATCCGGACTTGGAAGTTTCAGGCTTAGCCGCTTCTACGTGCGGCTCAGCGTAAGAGTGTTTCTGAGACATTAAAAGGGCCTCTATGAGCAGCGTTCCAAAGAGAAATTCTAACAGGTGATGAGTTCTCGGATTGCAGAGGGAATTTCTTCGAACTAGACTTTGGCCTTCGCCTTGAGCTTGACCTGGCCATCCTGCATTTCAACGGTATATTCAACGCTGTGGCAGCCGTACTGTTTGCGGATCTGGTCAGTCTTCTTTTGCACAAACGTGGAGAAGTTATCGAAGTTGCTGGAGACGGGCTCGCCGCTCTTCTTTTTCGCATCGGTTAGAGCGCGATAAAGTTTCGCCACCTGTGTCCGTTCGGCGCGCGCGTCCGAACACAGGACCGTGACCGGTTGCTCTCCCACCGTAGCGACAACCGCCTCGTCCCGTTCCACTTTCGCGTGTGTCAGGCCATAAACGCGGCGCTCGGGTTGAGCGATTTCTTCTTCCAGTCGAACTCCCTGGATAGAAAGTAGCGCGTCTTGAGGACGGCGATATCCTTCCTCACGAATGCGTTTCTTTTTGCGCCACAGATCACTGTACACCGCGTAGCGCTGCGCAATTTCGTTGTAGCGGTACCGTTGTGGAAAGCTCATGCGTACGCCGTCGCTCAATTTACGTAAAATGCTGAGCACCTTCCACTCGACGTCACTAGGTGGCTTCTTAGTCGGATTATTGAAGAAGACTTCGTACTCGATCTTCAGGCGCCGCAGTTGAGTCTCGAGCACCGTAAGTTCTTCGTCAATGGTCACACGTAGCTCCCAGCTACAGTGTAGGTGGGGCGGGCCCGGCACGCGAGGTACCCGTGGGCCACAGAAGATATAGCCCGAAAGTCACTGCCGAAGATATGCCGCAGATCGCGAGCATGGATTTAATTCGGGCTAAATATCTGTGGAAGCAACAGCCTCTGAATGGTGGCTGAGTTTACTTCGAGGCCATTTTTTTGACCATGGCGAGAACCAGTTTCCTGTCGCTATCATTGAGGCTGACCGAGTAACGACGAATCTGGCTCAGAAAACGCACTTCATCTTCCGAGAGTTGCGGAACGCTCTTAGATCCGTTGGTGTGGCCGGATTCCGCAAAAAACTGTGACAGTGGCAGTTCCATGGCGCCGGCGATTTTCGAAAGTGTATCCAGCGATGGAATGGTGTGCCCGTTTTCTACCCGGGAAAGATAGCAGCGCAGCAATCCGGTGCGCTTTTCTATATCTCCCTGAGACATGCCTTTCCCCAGACGATAATTCCGAATCGTCTCGCCAATGTTCATGGAAAAAACAGCCACTGAACTCCCCCGCAGATGGACTGGATAGTAACCAGAGTAGTAACTTCTGGCAAGAGAAAATTCATTGCACAGAAATTTGCTATGGAGTATTGCAAGCGCTTAGCCTTAACTTGATTCTTCGCAGCCCTGCGGAGACGTCCCCGCAACCAAAGATTTAGCTGCATAGCTACTTGAGCGTGGCAGCAAGGAAGTTAATCGTCCGCTTCCAGGCGTCCGCGGTATCGTCCGGGCGATAACCTTCTTTGTTGTTGGGATTCTGAAATCCGTGACCTGCCTCGGGATAGATTACGATCTCCACTTTCTTGCCCTGCTTTTTAAGCGCCTGCTCAAATTTTTTCACGTCGTCCACGGCGATACCCTGATCTTTGCCTCCGAATATTCCTAAAATTGAGGCATTGATTTTCGCCAGAGACTCTGGTTCGGTGGCGAGATGACCGTAATTGATGACATCGGCGGTGAGCGAAGGCTCCTGCAGGGCGACATCCAGTGAATAGCCGCCACCCATGCACCAACCGATTGAACCGAGGCGGTTCTTGTTCACGATGGGCTGCGAGGTTAGAAAAACCACGGCTGCGTGCAAATCTCTTTTGGCGCGGTCTTCCGGAACGCCACGCATAAGTTCGTGCGCTACCTCCGGCGTGGTGGCCATTTTCCCTCTATACAGATCCACTGCCAGTGTGACGTAACCCTGGTCCGCCAGTTTTGAAGCCTGCCCCTTGACCCAATCGTTGAGTCCCCACCACTCGTGGATAACGACGATCCCAGGAAATGGCCCTTTGCCTTGAGGAGTGTATAGGATCGCGCGGACGGTATCGTCCCCACTTTTGTAGGAAACATCTTTAGCGGTAGCGGCGAAGGTCGAGACTGCGACCAGCAAAATACAAATCTGCAAAAGAAAAGAATGTAGAGTCTTCATAACGATAATCTCCCAAAGATTCATCTTTGCTGGAATTCACAACTCAAGCTCCATGTATACCGCATCCTCCAGCGGATTCGCTCGATAAGGCTGGATCACATGAAACCCCATGCTGCGATACATCCCCAGCGCTCGCTTCATTTTCGGCTCGACGGTTCCCAGGCGCATTCGCTGATAACCGATCGTGCGCGCTTCTGAAATCAGATAGTCGGCGAGAATCCGCCCAAAGCCCTTTCCGCGGAAACTGGCCCGCAAATAAAGCCGCCTCATTTCGCAAACGCCGGCTTCTAATCTACGCAATCCGACGCATCCCGCTAATTCGCCGTCGTATTCGGCAAGCAACAGCCGTCCATCGGGAGGCGCATAGCCGCCAGGCAGCCCCGAAAGTTCTTCTTTGAAACCCGGGAAGCACCCACTGAAACCCAGGGATTCGGCATATTCCTCAAAAATCTGTCGCGCCTGGGCGATTTGCGAAGGCGTTTCAGCCTTGATGATTGCGAATGACAAGATTTTCTCATCTACCCCATCAACATACCGCCGTTCACGTTCAGCACGTGCCCAGTTATGTACGACGCCTCTTCTGAAGCTAGAAAACCTACCGCGCTCGCGACATCTTCCGGCACGCCAATTTTACCCAGAGGAATCATTTTCAGTGCGCTTTGCTTAAGGTCTTCACTCAGCCCGGAAGTCATGGCAGTTTCAATGAATCCCGGCGCAACCGCGTTGCAGGTAATTCCGCGCGAGCCTACCTCGCGGGCGATAGCCATGGTGAGTCCGATAAGGCCCGCTTTAGAAGCGGAATAATTAGCTTGTCCCGCTTGGCCAGTTTGTCCAAAAACTGAAGAGACGTTGATGATGCGTCCCCAGCGCTGCTTGAGCATGGATCCTACTACCTGTTGAATGCAGAGATAAGCGGAAGTTAGGTTGGTGTTAAGCACGGAATCCCAGTCCGCACGCTTCATTCTCATCACGAGTTGGTCACGAGTGATGCCAGCGTTATTCACCAAAATATCTATTTTCCCGAGCTCGCTGATTGCAGACTTGAAAACCGACTTCACTTGCTCTTCATCACCGACGTCAACGGGACACGCGACGGCTTTGCCGTTCCTGATGGCGATTTCTTTGACCAGCTCATCCAGCTTCTCGCTATTTCTCGCGGCCACCGCGACGGTTGCGCCGTACTCCGCCAACTTAAGAGCGCATGCGCGTCCAATACCCTGGGATGCCCCGGTTACCAACGCAACGCGACCTGCAAGGGTCATTCTTTTTCTCCTGAAGTAACCTTGGATTTAACCCAACGGATGCGGCGAGAGGCTGCAATAACGCGCTGTCACTTATCGGTATTAAAAATGTCGGCAGCAGCCTTCCAATCACCTTTTGGCTGCTTCTTCCACACCACTACATATTTTCCAGGAGTAATGGTGGGAGACCCTTGAGCGTCATTGACAGTCAATTCGAAGGTTCCAACTTCGTAAGCGAGATCTCCGCCGCTGGCAACTTCAATTTTGCTCGGGGCAAAGTGCAGAGCGAACCCGGATAATGACATGAGGTGCGACCAGGCTTTGCGGATTTGCTCTTTCCCAGTTGCGATTGGACCGTTAAATGGCAGCACCGAGGCGTCATCGGAATAGAAAGAAACGGTTTGCTCAAGGTCTTTGGAGCCGGCAGCTTTCGACCAAACAGCGTCAGCATCCCGTATGGTCTTTTCGTCGGGAGGGCGATGACCATCTTGCGCAAAAGCAGGAGCGCCGATTACCGCAATCGTGAAAAGAGCAGCCAGCAATTTCGAAGAACGTAACGCAGTCAGGAGTCGCATGGGGGGCCTCCGATGGGAAAGTAGAAACTCAGAAGTATCCGCGCGTCGCAAAGGATACCACGCTGGCGCTCTGGGAGACGATCGCAATGGCTCCGCCAATGGCGAGCATATCTTCGACCACCGCAACTGCGGCATCTGGAATCTCCGTATTCATCACAATCTGTCGGCGCAAGTGGTAGCCTCCGAACGAGCCCGCAACTGCGCCCAAACCGCCCAACAGTGCTCCTAATCCGATTGCCCGGGCGCCGCTGCGCAGAGGCGCTCCGCATAGTACCGCTCCGCACAGCGCCCCTGAAACGACGCGGGCGCCGAGCGGGCCAGCCTCAATTCGGCGAGGAACAAACGGTACCTTGTCGCCCACTAACTCTCCTATCGCAAGGGCAGTGACAACACCGGTGGGAACCGCGGATCTTAACTTGCGCAGAGGAGACCGTCGCATGCGAATGAGATTGTGTCGGGCTGCCTGGCTTACGATGGCAGCCGGAGTGAACGCGCGCAGACCAGCGATGACACCGATCCCAGCCGCCAGAGCCAAGCTTGTATTCAGTTTGTTCATGAGTTTCTCAATTCCGATTTCGAGTTTCAGGCAAATATGAAGATAGGTATGCGGTTTTGCATGCTTACGATGAGCGCTTAACGTTCGGTGTTGCCCTGTTTCTGCTCGCCCACCAAATATCCATTATCCACGGATCGAGGACCCGACGTGTAATAGCCATGCGTAAAATGGAGAGGTGCCCTCGCCTACGCCGGCTGTCTCCGCAGAACCGACCAGCGCACCACCGGCTTTTTCCCTGAAGCAGAGATTTTTCTTGAATCTCATCACTTGGGCGGGTGTTCTGTTCATACGCCTGGTGGGGCCGACGTTGCGATTTGCGATCTCGGTCGAAGACGGAGGGCCTGTGGCTCTGGATGCCCGACCCATCATCCTTTCGTTTTGGCATAGCTGCGTCTTTCCGGCAATCTATATCTGGCGCGATCTAAAAATTCGCGTCATGTCGAGCGACAGCTTTGATGGCGAATATACCGGCAGAATCATCCGCAAATTTGGCTTCATCAAAGTACGGGGCTCTAGCAGTCGCGGCGCTGTGCGAGCTTTCCTGGGAATGCGCCGTGATCTTGATCAGGGCTGGACGGTGGCCTTTACCATTGATGGGCCGCGTGGGCCGAGATACGTGGCGAAACCCGGCCCTGTGCTGCTCGCAAAAACCACGAGGGCACCGATGGTCGCCTTTCACATTGCGCTCGAGAAAGCCTGGACGCTGAATACCTGGGACCGCTGCCTGATTCCAAAGCCTTTCTCAAAGGCCCTCTTGCGCATTAGCCGGCAGATACCTGTTCCCGTGGACGCGAACCAAGACCAAATGGAACGATTCCACGGCGAACTGCAGGCTGCGCTCGATCGCGTCCGGATATTTTCTGAAGCGAATGTAAAAGATGTGGGAGAGACTGAATTTCCGCCGTATGTGAAAACGGCATTGTCCTGAGCACCAATAGCTTTTCGTGCTATTTACGATAAGATTTCGTTTATTCCACATAGCAAATCAGAACTGAGGAGTTTCATGTCGGCTACTGTTCTTGACGGCAACAAAATCGCCGCGGAAATTCGCGCAGAGGTCGCATCTGAAGTGAAAAAACTCACGACCGCCGGAATGCGCCCTGGATTGGCAGTAGTGCTGGTTGGGCACAATCCCGCGTCCGAGATTTATGTGCGTGGTAAACAGAAGAACTGCGAGGAAGTTGGCATCTACAGCGAGAAACACACGCCCTCCGCAGATGTCTCCACCGCTGAGTTGCTCGAACTGATTACCGGACTGAACGAGCGTGACGAAATTGATGGCATCCTGGTGCAGCTCCCGCTTCCAAAACAGGTGGACTCCAAAAAAGTCCTCATGGCAGTAGATCCCGCCAAGGATGTGGACGGATTTCATCCTGTGAATGTCGGGTTTCTATCTACGCAGCGTCCGGGCCTGGTCCCATGTACTCCGGCCGGCGTCATGGAGATATTTAAACGCAGCAATATTTCAGTCGCAGGGCAAAATGCCGTAGTCGTCGGGCGCAGCGACATCGTCGGGAAGCCCATGGCAATGTTGCTGATCAATGCAGACGCGACCGTGACTATCAGCCACTCCAAAACCCGCAACCTCCTCGAAGTTTGCCGCAGCGCCGACATTCTGGTGGCTGCCATTGGACGGGCCGGCATGATCACGCGGGATTTCGTCCGCGCCGGGGCTACCGTTATAGACGTAGGTATGAACAAAGTTACCGATTTTCCTGAGTTTGAAAAATTGTTCGCTGGGAATTCCAGACGTGAGGAAATTTTTCGTGCCAAGGGTTCCACTCTCGTGGGCGATGTACATCCTGACGTAGCCGAAGTTGCGGGAGCGATTACGCCTGTGCCGGGCGGCGTGGGGCCGCTCACCATCGCCATGCTGTTGGCAAACACGGTTAAGGCTGCCAGGATGCGCCGGGGAAGCCGCGTTCCGGAACTTTCGCGAGCGTGACCTATCCAAGAGCGGCCGTTGGAGGCCTCTTGCTGAAAATCGGGTTAACCGGCGCCATAGCTTCCGGAAAATCGCTGGTGGGCGGCATGTTTGTGTCACTGGGCGCGCATCTGATCAAGGCCGATGAAATCTCTCACCAGCTTATCCAGCCGGGCCAGTCGGTCTATGAGGAAGTAGTGCGGGCCTTCGGCCGAGAGATTTTGAATGCGGATGGCCGCATTGACCGAAGCCGTTTGGCGAACTCAGCCTTTTCGGACGCAGATAATAAACCTTCGCGGGTCGAAGAGCTGAATAAGATTATCCATCCTGAAGTCGTCCGCCGCCAAAAAGAGTGGATGAAACGCATCGGTCGTCAGGATCCCAAGACAATTGCGATAGTTGAGGCAGCACTGATCATCGAAGCTGGAGCAGTTGGTGATTTCGATCGGATGGTGGTGGTAACTTGCCGTCCAGAACAGCGCATCGAGCGTTGGGCACGCCGGACCGGGGTGCCCAACGACATCGCACGTAAGGAAGTAGAAAGACGTATGGCCGCTCAGCTTCCGGAAGAAGATAAAGTTAAGATCGCCGACCACGTGATTGATAATTCCGGCACGGTGGCTGAGACCGAACTCCAGGTGCGAAAGCTCTTTGACTCATTCAAACCGGCGACTTGAGTTGCCATCGGTCGGGCATTGGGCTGGATTTTCCAAAGTCTGTAGCTAACCCGTATCTCGCTTCAGAGTTTCCGGAAAACCGTGTCTCCGAAAATAAACCTGGTCATCAATCCACAACCGCTGAGGCTTGATTTTACGCAGCCGGTCAGTTATGCGATCGCGCTTGGCCGCTGCTACAATCCTCAGCGAGCCGGACTGGCCGCCAGCGGCCACAATCAGGTGTTTCATCTTTATAGTGCATGCGCATGTCTGCGCGAATGGAGGGCACAATTAAAACGATCCGAAAAGTTACGCTGCAAGTTGGCGCCCCTGCCCTGCTCGCGATTCTGGTTCTGAATGCTTATCTGGAGATTAGCCATACTAAGCAAATGCAGAAAAGTGCTGCACTCACTTTGGAAGGCTCTACCATCCAGTCGAATATTTCGGGGATCCTGCAAGACTTAACAAATATGGAGACCGGTCAGCGCGGTTATCTTCTCACCGGCAACCCCTCCTACCTGCAACCATACGCCGACGCCAAGGTAACGATTGGCGCCGATCTGGCGCGCCTTCGCGGGAGGTTAGCAAATCGAGCGGCGGACGAGCGCGCAATGGAGTCGCAACTCGAGTCTTTGACGAACTCGAAACAAGATGAGATGGAACGCTCCATTAACTTCCGCCAAAAAGGCTATCGCCATCGTGCATTCATGCTGGTGGATACAAACGAAGGTCAGGAGTACATGGATAAAGCGCGTGGGCTTCTGGCTTCCCTATCCGCGGCGGAGAGTGTCAGTACAGCAGCGTCCGAAAATGCACGGAACGCCACCTTAAAGAAGACCTTGGCGGCCACCATTATCGCCAATTTATGTTTACTCCTGCTGACAACCGGTCTTTTTGCACTCGGCCGGTTTCACGGGCAGGCCCTTGAGCGTGAAGCCGCTGAAAGTAGGCGCCGACTAGCTGAGCGTGATTTCCAACTAGGAAAATTAACGTTCGCTCTTTCCAATAACCTTCGTTCCGAAACCTCCGCCATCGAGGCGAACGCGAGTCTGCTCCTTGGGGAATATGGAGGGTTCCTGCCACGAATGGGGCACGAGTGCGCTAAACAAATAAAGGAAGCAGCATTACAAATGGAACGGCTCCAACAAGAGCTGGTTGACAGCCCGAAACACGACTCTGGCGAGAAAGCCGCCTAGGCCACTGGATACTTTCCCCAGGCGGAAGCGGACTTTACGAATGCTCGCGCGAATTTCCGGTCAGCCTGCCGATTAGCAAATCAAAAAACTTGTCCGAATTCACATCCACTGCGACCTCAACATTGGGAACGAATTTGTCGCGCAAAACTGGAGAGGTTCGGGTTCCACCAATGGTCGGCGCCGATCCTCGAATCTGCATGCTGGCCGCAGCCTGTTTTTCCATCTCTGGCTTACGCTGCAAGTCACCAGCCGTAGGGCAGTAGCCAAGGGTTTCTCCCGCCGTCAGCTCACCCGCAGTCTCTACATCCACGTAGTACTTCTTCCATTTGATTAGAGAAGGGTTAAGAAACGCAGCGACAGCCAGGGAATCATGCAAATTGGGGCCAACCATGAAGCCCTGAGCGCGAGTGTGGTCAATCGCATTGCGGGCAATTTTCGCAGCAGCCTGACTTACAGAACTCTGAGCTGCCTGCAACCTTCGCACATGCTCATCGGTCAGGGAAGTTTTACGGGTAACGTCGAGGCCAACCATCCTCAGGGGAATCCCCGATTGAAATACGATGCGTGCCGCCTCGGGATCCACGTAGATATTGAATTCGGCCGCAGGCGTAATGTTCCCGCCCGACAAAGAGCCGCCCATCATGATCAGCCCCTTGATCATCCCGGCAAGCTGGTCGTCGGCTTGGAGGGCAGCTGCAACATTGGTAAGTGGACCCAACGTGATCAAGCTGACCTCGTGAGGATACTTACGGACGATGTGGCCAATGAATTCGCTCGCTGGTTCGGAAACTGGTTTTATTCTTGGTTCCGGAAAGACCGCGCCACCCAGTCCATTTTCGCCGTGCGCGTAGGCCGCTGTTACCAGGCGGCGCATCAATGGGGACTTCGCGCCCGCCGCCACGGGAATATCCTCCCGCCCCGAAATCTCGACCATCCGCAGGGCATTCGGCAGAGTGAGATCGAGAGGCACATTTCCCGCTACAGGTGTAATCGCCTCGATCTTTAATTCGGGCGAACGCAGGGCCAGCAGCAATGCCAGCGCATCGTCTACACCAGGATCCGTGTCTATGATCACGCGACTGGGTTCGCGTCGAACTTCTAACGTTGATGCTTCCTGGTCAGCCCATGTGGCGGCACCCGCGCCACGAATCAAACTTCCGGTCGCTAAAGTCATCGCCGATGAAGCTACAAATTTCCGGCGCGTCATGCCAACAGACTTATCCTGCCAATCCATCAAGATTGCTCCTTCGAAATTTCCAGGAAGCGGCTATCGTTCAGCCCGAACCTTGCGCATGCCCCGCACAAATTGAATCGCATTGCCGTAAGATCGTCGAAATCCTTTTCAAACCAGCTGTGTTGCTGGCCGTGAAAAACGCCACAATCGTCGTGCGCGAACAACGACAACTGTCTCCCGGTTGCTAAGGCGATGATCGAGTCAGACCCTGCGCCGCTGCAACTCTATCCAAACACGGGAAGAAGTTCCAGAGTGTTGGGTAATCAGGCGATTGCGCGCACATCCCGTTGCTCTTTCTGCACAAGCTAAGACAGTTCAGTTTCGCAGATCCAGAATGACGGTTAGGTGGACCGACCCTGAAATTGCGCTCAGGGTCCTGTCTCGGCATTGCGGCTCTTCTGAACAACACGTAGCATCTAATTTCCATGGTCACTACCACGACAGCTCCGGCACAACGTCCACCAACGGTGGTGTTCAGCGAGATCGTAGCCTTCGCCTTTGATAGTTTCCGCAGCAACAAGGTCCGCTTCATGCTCACGGGATTGGGCATGGTGATCGGCACCGCGTCATTGATTCTGGTCGTCACGATCGGGATGACCGGGAAACAGTACGTTCTGAATCAGATTCAATCCATCGGCGCCAATCTCATTTACGCCGAGTATCAGAGCGGCGGACAAAGCATTACGAATTCTGCTCCTGATCCCCTCACCGTGGACGACATGAAGGCCGCCCAACAGGCCGTTCCCGGCATTGTTGCCGCCTCGCCGGTGATCCCTCTGGGGGAGCGCATTCCCATTGGAAACGGCCAGGAACGAGACATTCAGATACTGGGCGTGTATCCGGAATATTTGATCGTCCGCAATCTGGTCGTGGTGTCCGGCAGATTTTTCGACGCCGAGGACGAACAGGCCCACAATAAAGTCGGGGTTGTTACGCAAAAAATGGCGGAAGCGATCTACGGATCTTCCGAAAATGCGGTCGGCAAGGTGATCAAACTTAACGGACTTCCCTTCACAATTATTGGAACGTTCCGGGAGCGCGTAAATACTTTCGGTCAGTCGGAAGTCACCGACAACACCATGACCATCCCCTACACGGTCGCGCGTTATTTCAGCGATACTCCCACCGTAAAGCAGATTTATTTTTCGGTTGCGGATTCATCCATGGTTTCCTCCGCAACCGACCAGATTAAGCGCGTCATCCAGTCGCGGCACCGTGCAGAATCGGTTTACAACATAACCAATCTCACAGAGCTGGTGGCGGTTGCCGAAAAGACCGCGAATGCCCTGACCGTGGTTTTGCTGGCCGTCGCGACCATTGTGCTCTTGGTGAGCGGAATCGGCATCATGAATATCATGCTGGCAACCGTCAGCGCACGTATACGAGAAATCGGAATTCGCAAGGCGTTGGGAGCGACGAACCGCGAGATTCGCTTCCAGTTTCTTTCGGAAGCAATTTTAATCTCTGTGGGCGGAGGTCTGATCGGAGTGGTGATCGGATTGGCAATCCCCTACTCAGTACGGTTCCTCACCGAATATCGCATTCCAATCTCGGGACTTTCGGCAATCGTGGCGATCGTTGTGTCTTCGCTGGTAGGAATACTATTTGGGACGGTGCCGGCAACGCGCGCCTCGAAATTGGATCCGGTAGAAAGTCTCCGCTACGAATGATCGCGGACGCTGGAATGCGGAACTGGGAAAGGCCACCAAAAAAAGAACGCCGGGCTGGTTGGCCCGGCACATTCTCTTCTTTACCACCTTCGGGGAGCGACTGGGTTACGAGGTCCCCGCAGATATCACTAAATCAAACCCTCAAAGCCCCTTTAAGTTGCGCCCGTATCACCGTACGTGGCGTACAACTCCCTTACATAACGAGAGCGAGATTCTCCAACTCATATTGCAGCACTGGCAGCGCGCAGCCTGCCATTTCGACCCGACCCACGGCATCCATTGCCGCCTGAGGAGAAACCCCGTAACCTCTACCCGTTAAAAATACCTGAACCAATTCGGCAGCCTCACGGGAGTCAATCAGGCCCCCTTGCAGCAAGTCATTGCGTAGAGCCGCCAGTTCGGTAACGGAAAATGTCTCTTTCATAGCGTCTCACCTCCGAACTCCTACTACCTACCCATTAGACTCATCACGCGTCACCAACGTTGCATGCAATTTTGATGCCGCAGTCGAAGCCATACTGTAACTACGCAAGAAAGCAACAACTGGATTCTTAAACCCTTCGGGGACTAGGAAGTTGTGGCGGGGCGGCCGGGACATTTGGCAAAGCGGGGTTGGAACGCTTTTTCCAGTTCTCATCTCGCAATGACATTTTGTGTCGTTTTGGGACGAGGCCAGGTTGAGAACGCCAGGGTTCAGGGCTGTATTTCAGCTTCGTCAATCAACAAAATGGGGATGTCGTCGCGTACCGGGTAAACGCGGCTGCAGGCAACGCATTTCAGGCTCGTCCCATCGTCTTTCAACTGCAGTGGCTTTTTGCAGGCTGGACAAACCAGGATGTCCAGCAAATCTTTCGGAATCATGATGAATATCTTAACCCATCCATCATGGATGCTAAGAAGTTTGCGGTGAAGGCACCCGCCGCGGGGCGCGCATGCGCGAGGGGCTTTCTTTCTCTGACGTCCGCAGCCGATCGTGGTTTCCTCTTAGCGCTCCACATGGCACGGCCAAGGGGAGCGAAGCCGCTGACTTCGATCCCTGGTAAAGATCGCGGGCCGCCATCAATTTCACAAGATCACGATCACCCAACGGCTCCTGGTGCCCTAAAACGTGCGTCACCAGGGCTATTTGAGCAAAGTGCTCGACGGTCTCCATCTTCATGTATGCCTGGTGGAGATCGCAGCCATAAGTCACCACGCCATGGTTCGCCATCAGGATGGCGTCGTAATCCGGAATCAGAGGCTCGAGCGCGTCCGCCAGTTCAGGGGTGCCGGGCGTGCCGTATTTGGCCAGAGGAATAGAACCGAGTCCGATTACGACTTCGCAAACCAACGGTTGATTGAGAGCCATGCCGGCAGCAGCAAAGCCGGTTGCCGTCCGTGGATGGGCATGAACAATGCCACGCACGTCTGGACGCCGCTTGTAAATCAGAAGGTGCATTCCGATCTCGCTGGAAACCGAACGCCTGCCTGCAACGCGACGACCCTCGAGATCAACCAGGACCAGGTCCGAAGCCCGCATCATTCCCTTGCACATCGAGGTGGGAGTAGAAAGGATGCGATCCTCGTCCAGCCGAATGGAAAGGTTGCCGTCCATGGCCGCAACATACCCGCGGTCATGCAGCATCTTGCCGAAAAAAATGACATCGCGGCGGTGCTGGCGTTCGCTGGACATGAATTCTCTGATAAAAAGATTCGTGCTAGTCGGCGTATGTTACCGCAGGCCTTGCGGGGAAACAACTACATCTTGCTTTTTAGATACACAAAAGTGCGCAATTGCAGGCTGACAGTCTCTTCCCCGGGTCCAGCCATGAACAAATCTATAATGACATTGCGTGCTTGTTTCCGATTTTAATTACGTCCTACCTGAAGAATTGATCGCCCAGGAGCCGCTTCCCACTCGGGAGGGGTCCCGCATGTTGCATCTACGCCGTCGAATACAGGGCGAAGAAATGAAAAGGCCCGCACTTCAAGTAAAAGATAGTCACTTTCGTGACTTTCCTCTCCTTTTGCGTGAAGACGACCTGGTCGTTTTTAACAACACGCGCGTCTTTCCCGCCAGATTGTACGGGGTCAGGCAGTCTCAAGCAGGAACTCACATACCCGAGCCGAAACAAATTGAGGTTCTGCTGACCAGGCAAACATCCGTAGATCCTAACGAATGGGATTGTCTGACGCGGCCCGGGCGAAAAGTCAAGAGGGGTGACCGGCTGATCTTTGCTTCTCCAAAAACTGGTGGATCGGCAGAAACCACTCACGCCAATCCGCTGCTTGCTTTGGAAGCAGTCGTTGTGGCGCAAGGGAATTTTGGCGAGCGCCGTATCCGTTTTGACCCTGTCCCTGATTTCGCTGATTTGCTGGATCGCCTGGGACATGTGCCTCTGCCTCCCTACATGCACCGGGCAGACCTGCTTGACGACAAAGAGCGATATCAGACTGTCTATGCTAGCGAGCGTGGGTCAGTGGCCGCACCCACAGCGGGCCTACACTTCACTCCCGCCATACTAGCTTGCTTGCGGGAGCGGGGGATTGAAACCGCGGAAGTAACTCTGCACGTCGGGCTGGGCACATTCAGTCCAGTGCGAACCGACCGGGTAGAAGATCACCGAATTCATCATGAATTCTTCGAGATTTCACCGGCTGCTGCGGAGATCATCAACCGTGCGATGGCGGAGAAGAGACGAGTAGTGGCAATCGGCACGACTACTGTCCGCACGCTGGAATATTCGGGACGAAACTCGCCGGACGGCAATGTCTGCGCGGGCAAGGGGGAAGCGGACATTTTTATTTATCCCGGATACGCTTTCAAAGTTGTCGGCGCAATGCTAACGAATTTTCATCTGCCTAAGTCAACGCTGTTGATGCTGACGTGCGCGTTTGCTGGGACCTCAAATGTGTTAGCGGCCTACGAGCACGCAGTTAAAGCGAGCTACAGGTTTTATTCGTACGGAGATTGTATGTTCCTCGAGTGAGTGCGAATCACCAGCCGCTTACTTCCTAATTGTTCGAATTGAAGATGGAGACGATAATGAATATGCTATGCAAACTAATGGACCTGCGCAGCAAATAGACATCCAGGACTTTCTCACCCGGCTTCGAGATTTTCCCGAGTCTTCATTCCGCGAAACCCCCGAAATCCTCGAATTTTTGCGGCTCACCCCGGTCAATCCCAACACGCTTACTCGGTATCTAAGCTGGAACGGCCAACACTACACGCGAAACCTGATAGACAAAACTTCGCTCTTCGAGCTGGTGGCAATTTGCTGGGAAACCGGCCAGGCCAGTTCTGTCCACAATCATCGCGATCAGAATTGCTGGATGGCAGTTCCGGTCGGACGCCTGCTGGTCGAGAACTTTCATCTGGTTTCGCAAGAACTAGACGCGGGTGTGTGCGAATTGACTCCAACGGACACCCTCGAAATGAATCCTGATCATCCTTGTGCCGTTGATCCCGCAGACCCAGTTCACCGGGTGCTAAACCCTGCCAGGTTCAATCGCAGGGCGGTGAGCCTACATGTATATTCGCGTCCGTTCGATACCTGCGTCGTGTATTCGCCCGAGCAGGGAAAATGCGGAGTAATCAAACTGCACTACAACACGCAGCACGGTAAGCCAGTGGTGGATAGCGAGTAATGGAGAGTTGCTAAGTAGGCCGTACCAGTACTCCCTCTGCTGCTAAAATTATCGGGTTGCCTCCCCGAAAAAAATCAGCGATTGACTCCTCGGCCATTGCCCCGGAACGAAGTGAGCCCGTTCCCGTTTCGCCCCCACGGCTTGCGCCAGTCTCGGATGGCAAAGGACGCATTTTCCTGATTGACACGATGTCTTTCATCTTTCGCGCTTATCACGCGATGGCGCGTCAGCGTGGGATGTCCACTAAGACAGGAGTTCCGACCGCTGCCACCTTTGTATTCGTAAATATGTTGCGGAAGTTGCGGGAAGACTTCTCGCCCGAATATCTGGCCGCGGTTTTCGACGTCGCTGCTCCGACGTTTCGCGATGCGCAAGCTGGAGCCATCACGAAAGTTCGCCGCTTCGATTTGAAGACGCAGACCTTTCAGGAAATCGAGTACGCCGGATACAAGGCAACCCGTTCCGAAATGCCCGGTGATCTAGCGCAGCAGCTTCCTTACATACGGCGCGCGTTGGAGGCTTATCGAATACCGATTCTGGAGTTGGGCGGATACGAAGCGGACGACGTGATTGGCACTCTATCGCGAAAAGCGGTTGAGAGTGGCTATACCGCTTACATCGTGTCCAGCGACAAGGACATGTTGCAACTGGTAAACGAACACGTACTGGTTCTGAATCCTCCGAAAGACAACTTGATTTGTGACACTGTAAAGGTGGAGGAGATTCTGGGTGTCCCTCCTGAGCGTGTGGTAGACGTGATGGCGCTGCGCGGAGACAGCATTGACAACATTCCCGGCGCACCTGGCATTGGGGATAAAGGCTCGGTGGAAATTATTAAGCGCTTCGGATCGGTGGAGGCGGCGCTGGATCGTGCCTCTGAAGTTGAGAAAAAAACCTACCGCGAGTCACTCCTGAATAATCGCGACGTAATTTTGATGAGCAAGCAACTGGTCACGATTGATTGCAACGTGCCATTTGAGTTCAACGTGGCCGCCATGAAGATGGGACAACCCGATGTTGAGTTGCTGCGCTCGATTTTCACCGAACTGGAATTCACGTCGTTGTTAAAAGAACTATTGCCTGTGGTTGAAATCGGCGATGCTCACTACACGGAGGCCAAATCAGCGGCTGATGTGGAGCAGGTACTGCGCTTCATCTCTGAAGGCAGCGCGGTGGCAGTCGCCATTGAAGCTCAGTCAGCCGTGCCCGACGAAGTTGAGTCAGAAGAAGAGACTTCCGACGAAGCGATGTTGCCGCTTACGGCGGCCGCTACCGACCAGACCAGGAACTTTGCCCTCTCCCGCGAAGCGGGAACTGCTCTCAGTATTTCCACCGACGTTCCGGAGGCGGTAGCGAGACTTAAATCCGCGCTCGCTGATCAAAACCTCGCCAAGGCTATCCACGATTCCAAAGCCGCCGCTCACGTTCTGGAACCTCAGGGCTTTTGTTTGTCCGGCATCGAGCACGACACGATGCTGTATTCGTACTTACTGGATCCCACCTATTCTTCGCATCGCCTGGCGGATGTTGCACTGCGCCGCTTCAATCTGAAACTCAGTGGAACTCTGCCGGAGTCTGCCGACGTCACTGGCCGCCTCGCTGCGACTCTGCGGCGCGAGGTCGAGACATCTGGGCTCCTGAAGCTTTATCAGGAAATAGATCTTCCGCTGGTGGCGGTTTTGACTCGAATGGAAGATGCCGGAGTGAAGATTGACCGCAAAGTTCTGGCTGCGATGTCGTCGCGATTGGAACGCGAGATTGATGAGAAGTCGAAGGCGATTTACGAGTGCTGCGGAGCGGAGTTCAACATTAATTCCCCCAAGCAACTTGGCGACGTCCTCTTCAACCGGATGAATCTTCCGAAGCCCATTAAGTACGGAAAAGGAAGAGTCGTTTCGACTGCGGTTGATGTTCTCGAGGGGTTGGCAGAATCTCACGAGGCGCCACGATTGGTGCTCGAGTACCGGCAACTTTCCAAGCTTAAATCCACCTATGTGGATACTTTGCCCGCACTGTTAAACCAATCCACGGGCCGTCTTCATACTACGTTTGCTCAGACCGGAACCGCCACTGGACGACTGTCTTCGGCGAACCCAAATCTGCAGAACATTCCGATTCGCACCGAGCTAGGTCGAGAAATTCGCGCCGCATTTACCGCTGAAGAGGGACACGTTCTTATCGCCGCTGACTATTCGCAAATCGAATTGAGGCTGCTGGCGCATTTTTCGCAAGATCCTCTTTTGCTGGAGGCTTATCGCCGAGGAGACGACATTCATACTCTGACCGCATCGCAGGTGTTTGGACTTCCCCCGCTGATGGTCACCCCCGAGCATCGCAGACAGGCGAAGGTCGTGAATTTTGGAATCGTGTATGGACTTTCTGCCTTCGGGCTCTCGCAAAATCTCGGCATCGCGCCGGGCGAGGCGAAGCAGTTCATCAACGCCTACTTTGAAAAATACAGCGGCGTGCGAGCATTTATTGATCGCACCCTGGACGAAGCACGCCGCGACCAGAAGGTGACAACGCTCTTTGGGCGTATCCGTCCTATACCCGACATACTCAGCAAGAATGCGAACCAGCGCGGATTCGCTGAGCGCACTGCCGTTAATACCCCTTTGCAGGGCACAGCAGCGGACTTAATTAAGCTCGCGATGATCCGGATTGACGGTGAAATTAGGGCGCGGCAACTCAAATCGCGCATGACTCTCCAGGTGCACGACGAACTGGTATTTGAAGCTCCCGAAGAGGAGGCCGATACCATGCGCACGCTGGTACGGGAGCAGATGGAAAACGTTCATCCTTTGGATGTGCCGCTTCTAGTCGAGATCGGCATCGGCAAAAACTGGCGAGATCTCGACTAAATTTACGTTTCATTCGTCTGGCAAGCCACGATTAGCTGCTTCCCGCGTCATTCTTTTAAGTCGGGCGCTCGCTATACCCCTCACACGTAGAAACCGTCGCAGAAAGAATGAGTAGGCAAACCAGAGGAGGGTCCCGAAAACCGCAAGCAAGAGCAGAAGGTTCCAGAAAGCTGCGAGCTTACTTACGAAAACCATTTAGCCTTCACTCAACGAATTGCAGGACTTAGACAGCGGCAGTCTCATCGCGTCCTAACGCACGCCGGATGGCGTCGGCAATTTTGTGAGCAAGCGTCCGCATCTGTTCCTCGGAGGCTGCTTCTACCATCACGCGAGCGAGCGCCTCCGTTCCCGAGTAACGCACAACGACACGCCCATTGCCGGCAAGCTCGCGCTCCGCAGACTCGATGGTGCGCTGAATATCAGGGACCTGCGCAAAAGGTACCTTCTCTCTCACCCGAATGTTAATAATGGTTTGCGGAAATACTTTTAAATCTGCAAGCATCTCCGCAAGCGACCGTTTCGCGCGCGACACAATTTCCATGACGCGCAGTGCCGTCAACAACCCGTCGCCGGTGGTAGCTTCGCCGTCGCGAAAAATGATGTGCCCGGATTGTTCGCCGCCCAGAATTGCGCCACTTCTGATCATCTCTTCGAGAACATATTTATCGCCTACGTTAGCGCGCAACATGCTGATGCCGGAAGCGCGGAGCGCTACTTCTAGTCCCATGTTCGACATGGTGGTGGCAACAATCCTGGAGCCCGGCAAAGCGCCCCGCGAGTGCATATCCCGTGCTGCGAGCAACAATATGGCGTCGCCGTCTACAACTCGGCCTTCACCATCACTAAAAAGCGCTCGGTCTGCATCGCCATCGAACGTAACTCCTAGATCAAATTGGCCCGGATTCTTTTTAATTTCCGCAGCCAGAGTTTCAGGATGCAAGGCGCCGCAATGGTGGTTAATATTTTTGCCATCGGGCTCGGCGCTGAGGTACGTGGCGCGCACGCCGCACTCGCGGAACAGCTCAGGAGCCTCGGCGGTAGCTGCGCCATTGGCACAATCCACCAGCACTTTCATCCCACTCAAATCCTCATGAACTCCGTCGGCAAGCCACTGGATGTATGCGGAGCGTAGACCCGCCTCACCGGGCAAACTCGACGCGCACTTGCTTTCGGCATGGGGAATTTTGCCCGACTTCAACAAGGCAAAGATTTCCTGCTCGATTGCCAGTTCGTGGCTGTCGGGCAACTTGTAGCCATCGCCGGAAAACACTTTGATCCCATTATCGGTCCAGGGATTGTGCGACGCAGAAACAACTATTCCGGCCGCGTGCTTCCGTGACCGGGCGAGATAGGCGACGCCGGGAGTAGTGATAATACCGGCGCTGTGCACTTCAATCCCCGTAGACGCCAGGCCCGCCGAAATCTGGTCAGCGATCCATCTACTCGACTCGCGTGTGTCCTGCCCAATCACTACGCTCGCTTTGCTATTTTCTTCACGAGACTTAGCCAGGTCGTGACCGATGGCGCGGCCAATCAAATATGTGCTCTCGAGACTCAGCGGAAACTCGCCTGCGATTCCACGAATTCCATCGGTACCAAAAAGCTGTCGGAGAGAAGAAGTCATTAGGCCCTGTGATTTAATTTTCGGTCTTAAGGGAGGGGTGTTTCATGGCAACTGTTAATCATATCCGATGAAGGTGTAGTTACTCGGCTGTTCTGGCTTTGAAGGTCAGATGAATCTGATTTGGGACGATCTGGACAACCTCAAGGTTGCCGGGCTGATGTACTTGGCGGGAAGTGAGATCAAATGTGTGGTCACCAGCTTCGATCCCCTCGAGTTCGAGTTCGGTCCGTATATCGCCGGGCTGCAACCGGCGCAGTACCCCCTTTGGACCGCGAAACGTAACCTTGGCATGCAATACGTTCTCGGAACTAATCTCTAAATTCTGAGGAATGCTGTGAAACTCGATCGGAACTTCGATCGCTCTCTCAGTAACCGGATCTTGCGCCACCGCGAGCCACAATCCCATCGCTAGAGCGAGCGCAGTCAATTTCGTACCAAGATTATGACGTAGGTTGCGCAGCAAAGATTGAGTGCTCACCGTTCCGCCTCCGCATCGGCGCGCGCTTCGGCGGCACGCGCCGACACAATTCGCGTGCCCACGGTGCTGTCATCCAGCATCTCGTTTTCAGTACTGATGGGCGTGGGCAATGTGGACTGCGGTACGTAACGGCGGAGCAGCCCTCCCATGCGTTCACGCAATTTCTCAATCGAAAGATCGCGCTCAATTTGGCCTGCGAGGGCAAGGCTGATGCTGCCAGTTTCTTCGGAGACGACCACGGCGATGGCATCGGTTTCTTCAGTCACTCCGATGGCCGCGCGATGCCGCGTCCCTAATTGCGTGGAAAGAACAGGATTCATGGACAACGGTAGAAAACATGCGGCGGCGGCAATCCGGTCGCGCCGTACAATCACAGCGCCGTCGTGCAGCGGCGCACTTGGCCGAAATATAGTCGCCAACAGATCGTAAGAAAGATGCGCGTCTAAAGGAACACCGCTTTCAACGTAAGTGCGCAATCCAATCTCACGTTCGATCACTATTAGGGCGCCGGTCTGATTTTGCGAAAAGAGGTTGGCTGCGAGAACGATGTCATCGTAGGCATCCACAACCGACGCTGGGGTGCGCCTGAGTGCGAGCCTGCGACCCAGCCTTACCAATGCCTGGCGAATTTCGGGAGCAAAAACGACAATGAGCGCGAAGCCGGCGTATGGAAGGATCGAGCTGACCAGCCAGTTCAGCGTGGCTAGCTCAGCGAAGTGCGAAAAATAAACAATGACCGCCAGCACCCCCACTCCTACTAGCATAAGAGCCGCACGTGTGCCCTTGATGAGCGCAAGCAATTCGTAAATGATGAGCGCGACCAGCAGAATGTCCACGATGGAGAGCGCGGACACGTGCGGCAATGGCGACAGAAATCTCATCACTCCCGAACCCTTTCAATGCGCGAGCTTGCGGAAGCAGCGACTGAACCCATTGTAATGCAGGATTTTGCGTGCCGGAATCAGCAGTAAAGCTATTCCGAGCTGGTGCTTTTTACGGTTGCCAGCATTGTGCCCTTGGCAAGCGTTGCCGAGACCTCATCTCCGCGGCTAACCTGGCGTGCATCTTTTAACAGCTTTCCGGCCGCGTCGAAGATCAAGGCATATCCGCGTTCAAGAATAGCCAGCGGCGAAAGCGCCGCGATCTGTCCTGACAATTGTTCGAGGCGCGACCTTTGTTGCAGTAAATTAGCGCGAACAGCGGAGGTCATACCGCTCGTTCCAGTTGCTAATTCTCTCCGCATGCCGGAAAGTACCCGGCGCAGATCGTAGTGGCGGACGGTCGCGGACGCAGTCTCCAATCGCCGACGGTGCTGCTCAAGCATTTTGCCTTGTGCGCGTTCCATCCGATATCCCAGATCGTCGAGCTTCTGCTGGCGTTGATTGATCCCATCCATCATGCGTGCAAAGGCGCCATGTTGTGCGGCTTCAGTGAGGACCTGTCTGCCGATCAGCAGGCGGTAACGGATCGCACGAGCCAACCGAGTGCGTAGGGATTGCGTCTGTTCGTCAATTTCTGAGCGGGCTCGAATCACCAGCTCGGCGGCGGCTGAAGGAGTCGGAGCGCGCAGGTCGGCCACAAAATCAACGATTGTGAAATCGGTCTCGTGTCCAATGGCAGAGATCACCGGGATCTCGGACGCGGCAATCGCGCGCGCCAAGCCCTCATTGTTGAAGGCCGCGAGATCTTCCGCCGAGCCGCCTCCGCGTGCCACGACAATTACGTCTACTATGGCGCCTCGGTTGAAGTAGCGAAGGCCAGCCGTAACTTCGAGAGCAGCATTCTCCCCCTGCACTTGGGCAGGAAAAATCAGAATGTTCGCCGTAAAGTGCCGGCGCTGCAAGACGTTCAAAATATCGCGCAAGGCCGCGGCTTGGGGTGAAGTAATGATCCCAATGCGGCGGGGTAAAGTTGGGATTGCTTTCTTCCGCTCTGCATCAAACAGGCCTTCCCCTTCCAGCGTGGCTTTTAATTGTTCAAATGCAATCTGTAGCGCGCCCGCGCCCTTTGGCTCCAGATATTCTGCGGAGAGCTGCAACTGTCCGCGATCTTCGTAGACAGTTACGCGCCCTCGCGCCACGATCTGCATCCCGTTGTCAGGACGAAATCGTAAGAGCTTCGCCTGCGAGCGAAACATCACAACACTTAGCTGCGAACTTTCGTCTTTGAGAGTGAAGTACAAATGCCCAGAATCATGAGCTCGGAAATTTGAAATCTCGCCTTCCACCCAAGTGTCAGAGAACTCACGTTCAATAGAAGTACGAACGGCGGAAACCAACTCACGGATTTTCCAGGTGCGGCGATCAGCCGGACGGAAACTAAATCCGAGTTGGTCGGTGGAGGCCATGGCGATGCAGCTTGCTATTTCTACGAAGCGAGAATGCGCTCAATCTGCTGAAGGTGATTCAAATCATGCCCCGCGAACATTCTCGTGATCTGCTCGATAGTTTCTTTACCGCGCTCGGCATGCATACCGTGATGCTGCCATTGCTCTGGAGTGAGCGAAGCGAGGAGCGCAAGGTTAGCCTCGCGCAGCACGCGAAATAGCTCCAGTGATTTCTGGGCATCGCGCTTCTCGTAGTGCCCGCTTGTGACCCATGTGTCCTGATCAAAGGCTGTGATCGGCGTTCCGGGCGCACCGAGAATCAGTCGCATGCGAAAACCCGCGACGATTTCTGTGTCCGCGAGATGCGCAACGATCTCATGGACCGACCACTTGCCGGGAGCCGGGGGCTTGGTCAATTGTGCTTTTGCCATGCCTTCGAGCAGGCGCCGTAGTTTTCCCGCAGTGGCTGCCTGCACTTCCAAGGGGTTTTGTCCTTCAACTTGACTGGTGATGCGCTTTATATATTCCTGAGGCGTTTCTTTCATATATCCCTCGCCGAATTCCACACTAATTATATTGAAACAACGTCGTTGAGCATGTACCCGCGGGACAGCTTCTGAAAGCTCTGCACCTGCTGATGTTGCCAACCGTCGTCCTGATCCAATTCCAAAGCCATGATCAGCGCCACCCGCTGCGCCATTTCCGATGCCGCGCGCGCATTTAAGAACAGAGCCCGCGTCCGCCGCGCTAGGACATCCTCGACTGAACGCGCCATCTCCATTCGTGTTGCCCACAGAACCTCCGCGCCGCAATATGGCAATGCGGGATGTAATGATTCTCCCAAGCCTGAGTCATTGCGAATCAAATCCTCCAGGGCGCCGGCGTCGGATCCATATTGCGCGAATCTTCCAGCTTTGCGCGAATCTTGGAAACCATGAATTTTAAAATTAAGAGTAGTCGAGGGAACATTGGGCAGATTGGCTAACGCTGCCGCCTGACTGATACAGTCTTCCGCCATGTGTCGATAGGTCGTCCACTTTCCTCCAGTGATCGTCACTAACCCCGACTTATCGGCGCGGATGGTGTGGTCGCGGGAAAGCGTAACCGTGTTGCGGGCGGCCTCGCCTTTCTCGTTCACAAGAGGACGAATTCCAGCGAAGACACTCAGCACATCTCGGCGTGTCGGAACCTTACAAAGATAGCGGCTCGCTGTTTCCAGAATGAAGTCCACCTCTTCCGGCAGGGCACGCGGCTCGATCGAAATATTTTCAATAGGAGTTTCGGTAGTTCCAACCAGTGTGTGCCCGTTCCATGGAATCGCGAACATCACCCTCCCGTCTTTCGTATGCGGAACCATAAGGGCGGCATCTCCGGGGAGAAACGAGTGATCGAATACCAGATGGATGCCTTGGCTCGGGCTGATCATCGAAGTCACTTCAGGGTCGGCCAGCCTCCGTAGGCTGTCGCAATAAGGGCCGGTCGCATTGATGACGACCTTTCCGAGTATTTGAAAAATCCGGCCGGATTCGATTTCGCGAGCTTCGACGCCATTCACGGGACCATCCTGATTTTTTATGAGCCCCACGGCTTCGCAGTAGTTCAGTAATACGGCCCCCTGCTCGGCGGCCGTCTGTACGAGATTGATCAGCAGGCGCGTGTCATCGAATTGCCCGTCGTAATAAACTACGCCGCCTCGCAATCCATCTGGATTAATTGTCGGCAGCCGTCGCAACGTCTCTTCGCGCGACAGAAGTTGCGAATGCCCGAATCCATACTTGCCCGCGAGTAAGTCATACAATTTCAGTCCAACGCCATAAAACGGAGCTTCCCACCAGTCGTAGCGGGGAACCACGAAGGCAAGATCGTTTACGATGTGCGGGGCGTTCTGACGGAGTATGCCGCGCTCTCGCAGTGCCTCCATCACTAAAGAAATATTGCCCTGCTCGAGATAACGGACACCGCCATGCACCAGTTTGGTGCTACGGCTCGAGGTACCGCTGCCGAAATCAAATCGCTCCAGAAGAACTACCGAATAACCACGAGAAGCCGCATCCAGGGCACATCCAACTCCCGTCGCTCCGCCGCCGATAATAAGAATGTCCCACGGCGCGCTGCGATTCACAGCGCGAGCCAGCATTTCCAGCCGGTTCATTCCTTGGCTTTCGTTTCCCACGCTCGTGAGCGGGACAGCGCTTCATTCCATCGCTCGCGAAGGTCCGCTGCTTGCGAGGGCGCCATTCGCGGCTCGAACCGCTGCTCCTGCCCGACGAGGGAAGCGATCTCTGCCGCATCGCGCCAATATTTCACCGCCATCCCGGCAAAATAGGCCGCGCCAAGTGCTGTAGTTTCGGTAACAACGGGGCGTACGATCGGAATTCCTAAAATGTCTGCCTGAAATTGCATGAGCGCGTCATTTGCTGAGGCGCCTCCATCTACGCGCAGTTCGGGGACGGGAGTACCGGAATCTTTTCTTACGGCGTCCAGTAGATCTGCCACTTGGTAAGCGATGCTTTCCAGCGCTGCGCGGGCTAGGTGCCCCGCGCTGGTCCCTCTTGTTAGTCCGAAAATCGAGCCACGGGCGTAGGGATCCCAGTGCGGCGCTCCCAGTCCCACGAAAGCAGGGACAAAATAGACGCCACCATTGTCCCCAACAGTTTTCGCAAGAGTCTCAATCTCCGCCGATGTACGGATGATTCCGAGACCATCACGCAACCACTGAACTACCGCTCCTCCGATAAAGACGCTTCCCTCAATCGCATATTCGAGAGCGTCTCCCATTTTCCAGGCCACCGTCGTTACGAGGCGATTCGAGGATGAAACCGCGACTGGTCCTGTGTTTTGCAATGCGAAGCATCCTGTACCGTAGGTGTTTTTTGTAAGCCCCGGCGACGTGCATCGTTGCCCAAATAACGATGCCTGCTGATCTCCCGCGAGTCCAGCAATGGGGATGCCCCCCAGGCCGAGAGTGGTGGTCACTTCACCGTGAATCTCACTGGAGGCACCTACAACAGGCAGCATGGATGCCGGCACACGGAAGATATTCAGAAGGTCGTCGTCCCAACGACCGCTATGAATGTTGAATAGCATCGTGCGAGAAGCATTGCTAGCGTCGGTGACGTGCGTTGCGCCGCCCGTCAGCTTCCACGCAAGCCAACTGTCCACCGTACCGAAGGCAAGTTTGCCGGCATCGGCCAAGACCCTGGCGCCCGGCACGTAATCGAGAATCCATGTAATTTTGCTGCCTGAGAAGTAAGAATCTATGAGCAGGCCGGTACGTTGTTGGATCAGCGATTCATGCCCATCAGCTTTCAATTGGTAGCAGAAAGCGGCGGTGCGGCGGTCCTGCCACACAATCGCGTTGTAAATCGGCTTGCCCGTCTCGCGGTTCCATACGATTGTGGTTTCGCGCTGGTTGGTAATGCCCAGCGCCGCGATGTCGCGGGGACGCAATTCCGCACGGCTCAGAGCCTCGATCGCAACGCTGATTTGCGAACTCCAAATTTCCTCAGGATCGTGTTCAACCCACCCTGCCTGCGGGAAAATTTGTTCGAACTCACGCTGCGCCACAGCTCTTACTGCTCTTTCGTGATCGAAGACAATCGCGCGCGAACTGGTCGTGCCCTGATCTAGCGCCAAGACATATTGCAAGGCGTGCTCCTTTATTCGCTTTTAGCCGTCTTACTCTGTTGGAATCGCGGGAGGAAGCGTCGGATGCCGAAATCATATACTGCGGCCCCAATCAATCCGCCAAGCATGGGCGCGACTACAGGAACCCACCACACGGCTCTCCCATCCGTAATGCCGTTGTTATGAAAGCCGGCGACCACCGTGAATAGCCGGGGGCCAAAGTCGCGCGCGGGATTGATCGCATATCCATGCATGCCACCAAAACTCATTCCAATCGCGACGACCACGAGTCCGATCATCAGCGGCGCCAGCGCGGGTCCCGGAGGGGAGTTGTATTCGTCCGTGATGGCAAGAATAAGAAGCAACAGTAAGGCAGTGCCGATCACCTGGTCGAGAAAGCCCGCTTGCAGGACTTCCGGAAAAGCGGGGAACGTCGTGAACACTCCCGCGGTGTGAATCAATTGCGGATCAACCTGGCGAAACGCAGGCAGATAATTTTTGTAAACCACAGCTGCTGCCGCGAACGCCCCCGCCGTCTGCGCGAGTGAATATGGCAGTACATTCCGCCAGGGAAAGCCACGGAACACTGCCACGGTCAGGGTAACGGCGGGATTCAAGTGCGCGCCCGAGATTGATCCCGCCACATAAATCCCCATGGTTACGGCCAGGCCCCACGCCAGCGTGATGTTCGTGTATCCACCGTGTATAACTTCTCCCGGTGTTGTGGAGGGGAACAGTACTACCATCGCAACCACTCCAATCCCGAATGTGATTAACACAAAGGTACCGAGGAACTCGGCAAGAAGTTGCGCCATTAGACTGGGTTTTTTGCTCATAAAATGGAGACAGGCTTGGTATAAAAGCCGCCGAGTAGTGTAGCGCGGTTATTCGTCGAAACCAAAACTCTGTGTTATTACACTAGCGTTCAAGTATTCTCGTAAGTTCGCCAAAACTTAGACCGCATAATTTTGCCGCGCGAGGAATGTAAACGTGAATCCAACTCGCAACATTATCGCTTTTGCGCTCCTTGCAAGTGCACTCTTCACGGTATCCAGCCGAGCCGAGCAGCCTTCAGAGCGCCCCTCTTCTGATAATCAATACTCCGAAAGGTTCTTTCAGGAAATGCGCTGGAGGATGATTGGTCCGTATCGAGGCGGCCGCACGCGCGCGGCCGTCGGAGTGCCCAATCAGCCGAACATTTTCTACATCGGCGTGGTGAATGGCGGCGTTTGGAAGTCCGACGACTACGGCCGCACTTGGAATCCGATATTCGATCAACAGCAGACACAATCTATCGGTTCGATTGCGATTGCCGCTTCCGATCCGAACACTATCTATGTGGGCAGCGGAGAAGGTTTGCATCGCCCCGACCTTTCGGTGGGAGACGGAATTTATAAGTCCACCGACGGCGGGACAAATTGGACTCATCTCGGTCTTCGCGATGGTCAACAGATTCCAGCGCTCGCAGTAGATCCTCGTGATCCCAAACGCGTCTTCGCGGCCGTCTTGGGGCATCCTTACGGCCCGAACGAGGGGCGGGGACTGTTTCGCTCGACAGATGGTGGCCAAAACTGGGAGAAGGTCCTATACAAAAATGAGAACACGGGCGCTTCGGATGTCGAGATTGATCCCTCCAATCCCAACACCGTATACGCATCGTTGTGGGAAGCACGCGAAGGCCCGTGGGAGGACAACAACGTATTCAACGGCACTGGCGGTGGACTATTCAAATCCACTGATGGTGGAACAACCTGGCGCACGTTGCAAAATGGTTTGCCGAAGAACGTCACGCAAATCAATCTCACTATTGCGCCAAGCCAGCCTAGCCGCCTATACGCGGTTGTTGGTACGAATGAAAAAGGAGAGTACGGGTCGAACAAAGGCTTGGGATTTTACCGCTCCGACGATGCCGGCGAAAACTGGTATGCGGCGACTACTGATCCCCGCCCGGCATTGCGCATCGGAGGCGGCGACCTCGCGATGCCGAAGGTGGATCCGAAAAATCCTGATGTTGTATACAGCGCCAGCATCGTCACTGTGCGCTCCACCGATGGCGGGAAAACTTGGACTGGCATCCGCGGCGCTCCCGGTGGAGATGATTATCAGAACCTCTGGATCAATCCCGAAAATCCGAACATTATTCTCCTGGTTGCGGATCAGGGCGCGATCGTCACCGTAAATGGCGGACAGACCTGGGGCTCATGGTTCAATCAGCCGACCGCCCAGCTTTATCATGTCGCGGTCACGAACACTTTCCCTTACAAGGTTTGCGGCGGACAACAGGAGAGCGGCTCAGTCTGCATTTCCAGCCGCGGCAACGATGGGCGAATCAACTTTCGCGATTGGCATCCGGTCGGTGTAATTGAGTACGGATACGTTGCGCCAGATCCGAATGATCCCGACATCATTTTCGGAGGCGGCAGAAATGAAGTTTCAAAATTTCATTGGTCCACAGGCCAAGTAGAAAACATAAGCCCTATTCCTGTGCGTGGAAAATACCGCGCGGACCGCACGGAACCGATTGTCTTTTCAACTGTGGATCCGCACACAATGTATTACGCCGCGAATTTAATCTTCAAAACCACAGATGCAGGCCACTCATGGGAAACGATCAGCCCTGATCTTAGCCGTAAACAGCCTGAAGTTCCCGCCAGCGTGGGCCAGCTCAAAAATCCCAACGTGGAGCAACAGAGAGGCGCGGTCTATGCCCTTGCGCCCTCCTTTAAAAACGTCAACACGATATGGGCGGGAACGGATGACGGCCTGATCTGGATCACTCGCGATGGCGGCCAAAAGTGGGATGACATCACCCCTCCGCAACTCACTGCTTGGAGCAAAGTAACGCAAATTTCTGCTTCTCATTTCGATGATGACACCGCCTACGCTTCCGTCAGCCGTTTTCGCGTGCACGATCTTCGTCCCTACATCTACCGCACTCGCGACGGCGGCAAAACGTGGCAACTCATTACGGCGGGCCTTCCAGACCATGCCCCGGTTGATACGGTGCGCGAGGATCCGGCGGAAAAGAATCTTATATTTGCCGGAACCGAAAACGGTGTCTCGGTTTCTTTTGACGCAGGAGATCACTGGCAGACGCTGCAGCTAAATTTGCCCCACACTTCAGCCCGCGATCTCTGGATTCACGATGACGATTTGATCGTTGCAACTCACGGCAGATCGTTTTGGATTCTTGACGACATCACGCCGCTTCGTCAGCTCACAAGGTCTTTATCTGTTTCGAGTGCTTTCTTGTATCAACCTGCGGTTGCATATCGCGCGAGACGCGATACCAACACCGACACTCCTATTCCGCCAGACGAGCCCTCCGGACAAAATGCCCCGGATGGTGCAATCCTCGACTACTACCTGGCGAGGCCAACTTCCAGCCCCGTGGTTCTCGAAATCTTGAATTCCCAGAATCAGCCCGTCCGTCGCTATTCGAGCGCGGACAAGCCGGAGGTCACACAAGACGCTCTGGCGAAGCAATTGATTCCGCTCTACTGGATTCGTCCAACTAAAATCCTTCCGAGCGATGCCGGCATGCACCGCTGGATTTGGGACTTGCACTTGCCACCTCCAACAGCGACCAAGCACGAGTATCCAATCGCGGCAGTTCCCGACGATACACCGCGTGTCCCATTGGGACCGCTCGCTCTTCCGGGGAAGTACACTGCACGCCTGACCGTGGATGGACAAAGTAATTCAGTGCCCTTCGAAGTGAGGATGGATCCCCGGGTGAAAGCATCCCCCGAAGCCTTACAGCAGCAGTTTGATCAACAGGTGCACTTAAGCGAAATGTTGAGCCACAGCTCGGAAGCCGTTCTGCAGGCGAGATCCGTCCAAAGCCAACTCCAGAAACTGTCTTTACAAAAAAATAACAGCGCGAGTTTAAAAGCGACTTTGGAGGCGGCGATTCACAGCATCAACAATCTGCTGGAAAAGGCCGCCGATGCAAATACCCCCGAGCGCGCTCTCGACCCGCTCAATAATGACATCACAACTTTATATGGAATTCTCAGCGCAGCGGATGCGCAGCCTACGAAAGCCGTCTTGCAGGCTATCGGGGCAGCCGACAGCAACCTTGCGACTGATGTGAAGCAATGGGAGCAGTTCAAAAGCATGGAAATGCCCGATCTCAACCGCCGGCTTCGAGCGGCAGGGTTGTCCGAAATCCAGCTCAATCCCGGTCTGCTACCGGACGACGGAGGAATGGATATAAACGAAGAATAATGTATCCATCGAAGGCGGCTGAATAATCGCCCATTCGAATTGACCGGCGGGGGGTTTAGACCTACCATTCCGGCAAATGGCCGCTTCTCCCACAATGATTGGACAGGTACTCGGCCACTACCGCCTCCTCGAGCAGATTGGCCAGGGTGGGATGGGAATTGTCTATCGTGCCCAAGACGAACAACTTGATCGCGAAGTAGCCGTCAAGGTACTCCCGTCCGACGTAATGGACGTGGCAGCGCGCAAACGATTTAGAAAAGAAGCCCTCGCCGTCGCCAAACTGAATCATCCGAACGTTGCCACTATTCATGAGTTCGGGACCCAGGGCTCCACAGACTTTCTGGTGACCGAATACGTCCACGGTCTCACTCTGGATGCAAAACTCGCCGCGGGCCCTCTCCCCGAGAAAGAGCTCTTGCGCCTGGGAACGCAGTTAGCTGAGGGACTCGAAGCCGCGCATCAGCAGGGAATCGTTCATTGCGATCTCAAGCCCGGTAATCTGAGAGTGACGCCCTCCGGCCAGCTGAAAATTCTCGATTTCGGCATGGCGCGACTCTTCAATCCGTCTACTGAACCGGTCGTACCCGAAACGGTTAGCAATTCGAATATTTTCAGAGGCACTGTGCCTTACATGTCGCCCGAGCAATTACGCGGAGACTGCCTCGATAAACGATGCGACATTTGGGCTTCGGGCGCGGTCCTCTACGAAATGGCTACCGGACGCTCTCCTTTCACGGAAAAACTTACTCCGCGATTGATGGATGCGATTCTCCATGACACGCCGCCAGCCCCCCGCGCCATCAATGCCCGAATCTCGCCGCAGCTCGAACAGATTGTCTTAAAAGCGCTGGATAAAGATCCTGACCGCAGATACCAATCTTCAAGAGAGCTATGTGTTGATCTGAATCGGCTCATTACAGCTTCGGATTCTACCCATCTCGTTAGTGAGTCACAGCGCCAGCGTCATCTCGATGCGATAGCATCCAGGTCGTTTTTCTCTCGCGCGGCTCACAGTTGGAAAGTGCAGTTTCTTTTGGCCATCGTGTTCTTGCTTGGCATTTGGATCGGGTTTCACAATCGCCACAGAATTCTTCCAGGCAGCAATTCCCCCCGGCAAAGACTGCTTGCCGTCCTGCCCTTCACTTCCATCGCCAAGGATGAGGAAACCACAGCCTTGGGAGCGGGCATGAGCGAGACGCTGACCGCTAAGTTGTCGCAACTCAGTAACGCCAATGCGCTCCAGTTGGTTTCAATCCGCGAAATGGAAGCCCAGCGCATATCCACCGCCGATGAGGCGCGACGTGAGTTCGGTGTGGATCTTGTGCTGGAGGGAAGCCTGCAGCACTTTGGAGATATGGTTCGAATCAACTGCATCCTCGTGGATCCCCAAACCCACCGGCAGTTGCGGGCGACCACGATAACCGCGGCTGCTAACGATATCTTTGGACTCGAAGACCGCGTCGTGGACGAAGCCATTGCCATCCTCAAATTCGAGGTCGAGCCGGAACAGCGGCGCAGGCTGCAGGAACGCTACGGAATTTCGCCCCCTGCTTACGAACACTATCTGCGCGGGCGGGGGTATCTGGAGGAGTATCAGAAGACTGAAAACATACAGAGCGCAATCATGGAATTCAAAAAAGCAATCGAGTTTGAGCCCACTTACGGCCAAGCATATGCCGCGCTGGGAGAGACTTACTGGCGCGCTTCCGAACAACGCAATAGCGCCAGCGAGAGTCTGGCGATGGCAACGGCGAGTTGCCAGAAAGCGCTGAAAGTTGCCCCTGGTTTGCCCGAAGCCAATGTTTGCCTCGGAAATGTGTTTAACAGCACGGGGAAATATGATGAGGGGCTCCGGCAATTTCAACTCGCTACTTCCCAGGAGCCAAACAACGAAGATGCATTTCGTGGTCTGGCGAATTCTTACGAAATGCTCGGAAAGCTGACTGAAGCGGAGGCCGTCTTCCGCAAGCTCATTGCCCTCCGTCCCAACTATTGGGCGGTCTACAACTGGCTGGGAACTTTTTACTATCGGCACGCACGTTACAACGAGGCCGCCGAAATGTTCGGAAGAGTAATAGAGTTGGCTCCCGACAACTTTCGCGGCCACTCCAACCTGGGAGGCATGTATATCGCGCTCGGACGCTACCAGGACGCAATTTCAGAACTGAAGCGTTCCATCGAAATACGACCTACCCCCGAGGCATATACGAATCTAGGCTCCGTCTACTTTTCACTGAAAGATTTCCCTCAGTCAGCCGCAACCTTTCAAAACGGGTTGAAGCTTGATGAAGCTGACTGGCTGTCATGGGGAAACCTGGCGGATGCACTGTACTGGATACCAAACCGGCGGGCTGAGTCTGTACCGGCGTATGAGCGTGCCATCACGCTGGGAAAATCCAAACTTAAGCTGACGCCTAAAGATGGAACACTGCTGGCATACATCGCTGACTATCAGGCAATGCTGAACCAAAAGAACGAGGCCGCCAGAAGTATTACGACGGCTCTGGAACTATCTCCAGCTGACGCAGAAGTGAAGTTTAGAGCCGCTATCGTCTACGCGCACATTGGAACCGCGGAACAGATGCTTTCCTCGTTAGAGAAAGCCGTAGCCGCAGGCTATTCGCTGACCACCATCAGAGACACACCCGACTTCGACGACCTGAGGCAGGACGAGCGCTTTCAAAAAGCGATCCGCAAACCCTGAACCAAAATCGCGCCCGGTACTTCTAACTAATTCTTGATGCTCAGACCTGGATCGTCATATGGATCTTTAGCGTCCTTACATTTCTTCCCCGCCATCTGAATTTCATACCGATATATCTTTCCCGCGGGAACTTTCGGTGTCGCCGTTTGGACCCCGTCATCGTATTTATCAATGTCGAACGGAGTGCCGTCTACACCCACTGGGAAATAAACGGTGTACTTATTGCCGTCGAGCGATGTCCACTTCACTGTGTCCACAAGCCGCCGTACATTTGCCAGCGGATATGTGACCTTGCAGTCGGTTGGTTTTTGCGGATCCAGATAGATGCCGATTTCTAGGTTTTGCCCCGATAGCTTCCCATCCTCAACATTGAAGGCTCGATGTTGGGTGCAGGCCAACGTCGTCAACAAAATCGAAAGAACCAATCCTCCCCTGAGCATTGCTGACTGAATTTTCATAGCTACCTCCCCCCTACGGAGGCGGAGCATTGCAGAAAGAAATACGCCTGTCAAGCGCGATATTCTGAGCATCTTCTGGGACTTTACTCGATCAAAAGAGCAATCTCGATTTTTTACAAATCAATGACTTCCAGCGGACAAAGCACACGTACGCCTCGCCCTATTCTCTTCTCGCATGTCAGGACTCATCTGACATTGAGACATTCAAATAGGAGAAGCGTCATGTCCCGTAACTCACGTTCCCTCGTCTTCTCCGCGATCGTCATTTTAATGTCGCTCGCGGTTCACAATTCTGCTTTCGCGCAATACAAAGTAACTAAGCTCATTGCCAACCAACCGGACCGCGCTCCTGACACCGATCCGAACCTTGTAAACGGCTGGGGGCTTGCCCGTGGACCGGGCAGCCCGTTTTGGGTGAGCGACGAAGGCACAGGACTTTCCACGCTTTATGACGGCCAGGGCCATCCCCAGCAATTAGTGGTTGCGATCCCTTCAGCATCGGGCACCGGTCAAGGATCGCCAACTGGAATTGTTTTTAATGGATCCAATAACTTCGTCGTATCTAAAGACAGTGCATCCGGGCCTGCTTTCTTCATCTTTGCGACCCTGGACGGAACCATCAGCGGCTGGAACCCGGGCGTGGATCTTTTCCACGCTGTAATCGCGTCCGACCAATCCTCTTCGGGCGTCGTCTATACCGGACTCGCAATAGCCAGCGACATCAACTGGATTTACGGCGCGGATGCCGCCAACAATAAGGTGGACGTCTACGACTCGAAATTCAATCTGATCTTTACCTTCAATGACCCCACGATTCCTGACGGATTCACCCCTTACGGCATTCAAGTGATAGACAAAAAGGTGTACGTCACTTTTGCTAGTCCCAACAATGCCCCCGGTGGATTCCTCGACGTCTTCGACGAGTTTGGGCATCGTATTAAGCGGCTGATTTCTGGCAGCGAATTAAATCAACCTTGGGGAATCGCTCTCGCTCCAGCCTCATTCGGACCATTCAGCAACGCACTACTGCTGAGCAACAACCTTCCCAACGGAACCATCAACGCTTACGACCGCAAAACTGGCAAATTCCTGGGCAGGTTGCGCGATACTCACGGTAGGGCAATTGTCATAGACCAGATATGGGGAATCGAGTTTGGGGGCGGCGCTCCGGCGAATGGCGCGACGAACCAGCTTTTCTACACGGCTGGTCCAGACAACTATGCAAAAGGAGCTTTCGGAGTGATTGAGTTAGCCGGCAACTAGGACGGTGCGTGAGAGCGGTGACGCGAGTCGGAGGGATCCTTTACTTTACGGTGAAAGGCAGAGATCCCTTCGGCGCAATTTGGATGCACCCGGATTACGGATTCAATCTCATGGCTCGGGTGGGACACTCGCATTGGCTCGCCTCGCCAGCAGATCAACGTAAGCTTCTGCAATGAGCTCGTGCGCGGCGATGCCGAAGTGCGACAGCAGGTTCTCCGCGATGCTTTCCCCCTCCGCCTCGCTCTGCCCGGCCCGCAGTACGACTTCAAGTTCCAGAAAATCTCCCAAGTCCTGAACTCGGTCGAGGTGAACGCGAGTCTGGCCGACCAGATAGAGGGTTCGCGTCTTCTTCACGACACCGGACTTACTAAGGGCCCTTGACAGAATTTCGAGAAGAATCTGGGGATCCGGAGTATGGGCAATCAGGTAGCGCGAGCAACGCATGCCCGGCGTGTCCGGCCTCTCGTACCGGATCAGCTCTCCCCGGTCGCTTGCGAGGATGCGTAGTTTGAGGCGCGCCCCTGCGCTGGAGAAAAAGATGTCTTCCTGGGCAATCACCCGAGAGGGGACATCGCTGATCTTTTCCGCGGCAGCGACGGCTTTATCCCAGTCTTGCAAAGCAGCTTTAATCTCGATATTGGATGGCATTCGGTCTGCGATGAACAAAATTTATGCGCTATTTGCTTCTGACATTCGAATAGCCCAGCAAATTCAAGTCTGTGGCACGTTTCGTGCGTTCCTGTTCCCGTGATATAAACACATCCGTCTGTGAGTTTTTGCCATCTATTCATCCAGCAGTGAGAAACTATCATTTTGTCGAGAATTGGCGTAACACGATTCGTGAGAAACGAGATTAAATGGCTTTCGATCAATGTTATACGGACTTTTGCCTCGCCTCAGGTCCTCCCCAGTTTGACCCGGATGACTTAGCGCAGAAATTTGATAGCTCCGTCAAGAACCGCAAGCTCCGGGTTCTGGTTATAGATGACGAACGTCTGATTGCCGATACCACGGCTGAGATTCTGAACGGTAACGGGTTCGAAGCTGTTCCGCTTTATAACGGTAACCGCGCCGTCGAACACATCCGGCAAACCTGCCCTGATGTGGTCATCACCGACGTGATGATGCCGGGCATCAACGGGATCGAGCTGGCCAAAGAAATTCAGGGCGAATGTCCTCAGACCAGGGTGGTTTTGATTTCAGGACAAGCAGCCACGACTGATCTTCTAGCGAACGCCAGGCGGCAGGGCTTTGCCTTTGAGATACTCGCTAAGCCTCTAAAACCCGAAATTCTGCTGCACAAATTGAGAGAGTAAGATTATTTTCTGACCCACAGCATGGCGAATTCCCGTTGGACAGGAGCAGTTGATTTTGGGCGCTTCAGCTGGCCCGTTCGCTACGGCTTTGCTCTGATTTTCGTTGTCGTCGCGGCAGCACTCAACTCCTTACCTCAGGTCAGAAGCCTTCCATTCGTTTTCCTTTTCGGGGCGGTCGCCCTGAGTGCGAGAGTGTGTGGATTCGGCCCGGCAATATTTGCGACCGTCGTATCCGGCGTAATTGCGGACCGGTTCATTTTGCCTCCCGCAGCAGGATGGTCAACGACCAGCAGCGATATGCTTCACTTACTGTTTTTTGCGCTGGTTTCGTTACTGATAAGCAGCGTGGCAAAACAAAAATCTGAAGCTGAGAAGATCTCAGAGGAGAACACCAACCGATTGGCCGCCATTGTAGAATTCTCGGATGACGCGATCTACGGAAAAACGTTAGACGGCGTAGTCACCAGCTGGAATAAAGGCGCGGAACAGCTATACGGCTATAAACCGGACGAGATCCTGGGAAAGAACGTCTCTCTTCTCACCTCGCCCGAACATCCGGAAGAAATCCCGCAAATTCTTGCTAGCCTGAGGAGCGGCAACAAGATAGCCCATCGCGAGACGCGGCGGCTCAGAAAAGATGGAACTCCCGTGGATGTGGCAATTTCCATCTCGCCCATTTATGACGGAGGAGGTAGAGTCATCGGCGCAGCTTCCATCGCCCGCAACATTACTGAGAAGAAAGCGGCGGAACGCGAGATTCAGAGAGCGCGCCTGGCGGCGGATGCGGCTGAGAAACAGACCGCGGAAATTCTGCAAAGCATTGCCGAAGGTGTTATGGTGCTCGACCGCGACTATACGATTTCGTACATCAACGAACAAGGGACAGTCCTAACGAATACCACTCGCGAAGGCATTTTGGGCAAGAACTATCTGGAATTTTTCCCGGGCGTAAAGGGAAGTAATTTTCATGAAAATTATGAACGCGCCTGGCGGGAGCAGATAATAAGCCGCTTCGAGGATTTCTATTCGCCCTTGAACAAATGGTTTCAAGTGAATGTCTACCCTTCGCAAAAACTTCTCACTATTTTTTATCAGGATATTACGCAGCGCAAGCTGGCTGAGACCGCGCTCCGCGCCAGCGAGCAGAGACTCCTGTTCGCGCAGAAGTCAGCTAACCTGGGCTCATGGGAATGGGACATCAAAACCAATGAATTGTGGTGGTCAGAGGGCATTTGGCATGTGCACGGGGTTCCTGTCGGTTCTGTCCCGCCTTCCTTCGATGCCTGGATGAATTTTGTAATTCCCGAGGACAAAAAAAAGGTGCAACAGGCCGTCAATAGGGCCGTTGGCGACAGTACCGCCTATGAAGTTGAATATCGCTGCCTGTGGCCGGACGGGGTGCAACACTGGGTTAGTGCTCGCGGACAAGTCTCGTCCGATGACGATGGGCAACCATCGAAGATCGTAGGAATCGGAATTGATGTCACCAACCGTAAGCTCAGCGAACAAGCGTTGACAAAGAGTGAAAAGCTAGCGGCGGCCGGGCGCCTGGCCGCCACCATTGCCCATGAGATCAATAATCCGTTAGAAGGGATTACGAATCTTCTGTACCTGCTTCGCAGAAATTCATCGCTCGACGAAAAAGCGCGCAGGTACCTCGCCATGGCAGAACAGGAACTGGCACGAGTGGCGCACATTAGCCAGCAAACGCTGGGGTTTTTTCGAGACAATACTTCCGCCGTCAGCGTGAATCTTTCTCAAACACTGGATGAGGTTATTTCGCTGTACGTTCGCAAAATGGAAGCGAAAGAAATTGTGGTGCAAAAAGAGTTCCGGCCGGACGACGAAATAACGGGCTTTGCGGGTGAAATTCGCCAAGTTCTATCTAACCTGGTGCTTAATGCAGTCGACGCAATGGATACGGGAGGACGTCTCAGACTGAGGGTCCGGAGGTATCGCAATCCTCGAAGCCAGGAAGTCGGTGTGCGAGTGACGGTGGCAGACACCGGATCGGGGATAAAGCCCGCCAATCGCAAGAGAGTATTTGAGCCCTTCTTCACCACCAAAAGAGACGTCGGCAACGGCTTAGGTTTGTGGGTTTCGAAGGAACTCGTGAAAAAGCACGGTGGCTCGATTCGGGTCCGCAGCTGCGACGTCCCAGGTCGCAGCGGCACAGTTTTCTCGGTGTTCCTGTCGAATGCGGTGGAAGGGGCGGAATTTCCCCTGCCTGCGGCCGATGATCTTGGGCGCTTAGGAAATCAGGACCTATGACTCCGGCTCCAAAACGAAAGCTCACGGTCCTGGTGGTGGACGACGAACCGGTGATCCGCGAAACCATACTGGAAATTCTGCGCGAGGAAGACTTTGATGCGCTCGGCATGTCAAATGCCTCTGAGGCCCTGAGCTGGGCCCAGAGACTCCAGCCGGATGTAATTTTAACGGACGTGGTTATGCCGGGATTGAATGGAGTGGAGCTGGCTATTCAACTAGCCTCTGCTTTACCTGACTGCAGGGTCATCCTTTTTTCGGGACAGTCCGCCTCCACCGATTTCCTGACCAAAGCGCGTAAGCAAGGATACGAATTTGAGATTCTGCCGTAACCAGTTAACCCGGAAGTGCTCATTGCAAAACTTCGCGCTGCCGTTCAATAGCAGCATTCGCGGCACTATAGGTACGGTTGCTAGTGATAGCCCCGTGGTGGAAAATCAGCGCACGTTGTCAGCGACCGTGACCAGGGATCTTAGAGTGATACCGAAGGAGTTAATTTCGGAGTCCGGAAGTTCTGAATCAACTGTTTCTGGGTATAAATCCAATGGATGTTGTTTCCTCTCGTATTTATGTCTTCTGATTGGCCATTCTTTGATTTTCCAAAGCTTTCGGTAGATCTTTCGCGCGATGTGATTTATCTGCTCAGTCACGAATTGCGCATCGTTTACTGCAATCCCGCATGGGATAAGTTCGCACTAGAAAATCAGGGCACGGCCGCCCGCTGCCAAAATGTTTCCGGTACCGAACTGCTTCACTACATAGCCGAAGATCTCCAGCCTACCTACCTGAGGGCCTTCGCGTCAGCCAGAACTTCGGGGCGCAGCGAACTCACCTTTGAGTGTTCCAGCCCCTCGCATTACAGACACTACCGAATGCGCATACGTTTGTTGCGTGCGGGTTACGCAATTACTAATTCACTACAAGTCGAGCGCCCTCATAACCGCGAGATTTTTCAGCCTGATTATGCCCACTTCGAGAACGGTACGATCACCTCGTGCGTAGGCTGCCGCCGGACGAAAAACCTCCGAACGCGTGATGCATGGGACTGGGTTCCTTACTTCTTGAAGGACAGTTTTGTCCCCACTAACCACCGCCTCTGTCCCGCCTGCTCCGTGTACTACCGAAGCGCTGTTTCCGCCGAAGATCGCCAACAGTTGGCAAGCTAGCGCACCGTCAAACTTTCACGAGAGCTAGTCCAACAAAGTTTTGTTCGTTATCGGACAAAACTTTCAGACCTTGGCGTTTTACCAGTTCTGGTGTAACGTTTTCGCTACTATCTCCCGTGTTCCCCCAATGCAGGACTTATGGGCAAGCACGTTCTGTGCATTGATGACGATCAGTCCATCCTTGTGGTGCGGAAGTTCGTGGTCGAATCTTGTGGCTTCAGAGCTTCGATTGCAACTAGCGGTGAAAAGGGTCTGCAAATATTCAATACCAACCCGATAGATGCCGTGATTGTTGACTACATGATGCCGGAAATTGACGGGGGCGTCGTCAGCGCGGCGATCAAGCAGACCAGCCCTCGAACTCCCATTATCATGATGTCCGCCTACCCTGCAGCGCGCGAATCCGTGTTGAACGTGGTGGATGCTTTCATCGAAAAAGGCAACACGCCGGAAGCCCTGATCGAAACACTAAAGGCGTTGCTGAATGTGAGAAGTCATTCCCATCCCGAGTTGCAATCGGAGTACGTGGTCTTCGCTAATTCGTCGCGCCGCTACCTCGACTGTTCCGATGGAGTGTGTCGCTTGCTTGGATTCAGTCGGCCGGAGAACTCGACAAAACCATTGACGATCTGAGCTATCACGGCGACCGGGTCGCCGCCATTTTTCAAGAGTATTTGAACCGCGGGAAGAAAGACGGGGAATGGGTGCTCAGGCATAAAAACGGCAGGCCGGTTTTGATCGAGTACAGCGCCTACGTCTTTCCCGATGGCTGCATAGCCGCAGCCTGGAAACCCATCTCTCCGACAGACATGGGAAGACAGGCGAAGGAAGCCGATTGACCCGAGGTTTGGCTGAGTGGATTGCTGCACGTCAATCAGGCGCGCGATATCAGGAACTGAACTACAGACTTTCGACGTACTGAAACCAAGGCTTTCATTTCCTCAGGTTTCAAATCCACCGCAGACATACCTCCTGCCATCATAGCAGCAGTCGGATACTTTAACAGCGATTCAAGCTTTTTGAACCTGCGCAGACGGCCTGTCTCGCCATTCGCCAGAAATTTCCAGGATTTTGTTGTGGAATAACCTTCGGTAACTTTCTCACCTCAGACCGGGCGTGTACTCTCAGCGTACGCCTTTATCCGGCTGAGATTTCCCACAGAGCACGGCTTAAATTCAATCGGAAAGA
>JALYIM010000143.1 GCA_030775785.1 Acidobacteriota bacterium | reverse complement strand
TGGTACGCTTCGATCCTGACACCGCGAGAGAATTGATCATCAAGCTGGCCACAATTTTGCGGCGGCTGCTCAATAGCAGTGAGGCCTTCGTCTCGTTACAAGAAGAACTGGGATTCATTGACAACTATCTGGATATCGAAGTGGTCCGCTTCGGTCCCGATAAACTTCGTGTGATAAAGGAACTCGATCCCCCATCGCTCGACGTGCTTGTTCCCAGCATGCTGCTACAACCGCTGGTCGAAAACTCCATCAAGCACGGACTGTCATCAAAGATTGAGGGTGGCAGCATCTACATCAGGAGCCGGCTGACGGATTCTCACTTGATCATCGAAGTGGAGGACGACGGAGTAGGAATGGAAACTCCCCCGGAGCTTGGGGACAATCCCGCTAGCCTTCCGGGAACTGGGATCGGCATGGCGAACGTCGCCGAGCGATTAAAAGTGCTTTACAGCGATACCGCACGCATGACAGTAGAAGGCCGCGCCGGAAAGGGAACATTGGTTAGATTGCGGTTACCGATACTCTCAAGCGAAACCACCGTGCCCGCCGTTCTCTACGAGGAGCGCTCCACCACTCGGCGATAGAACGCTTCATACTGGGGAATAATCTTCGTGGTGCAGAATCTGGCCTGCGCGACGCCACGACATGCTTTCGCCATCATGCGAAGCGCGCTTTCATCCCCCAGTAAATCAATCGCGTATCCGGCCATGGCAGCGATGTCGCCCACCTCAGCAAGGTAGCCGCTTTTGCCATGATCTATGACCTCGGGCACGCCTCCAACTCTGGTCGCTATTGGCACGACTTCACATGCCATTGCCTCCAGCGCTGCGAGCCCGAACGATTCCAGTTCGCTGGGCATGAGCATGACATCGGCCACCGCCAACTTTTCGTGCACCTCGTCCTGCTTTCCCAAAAACAGCACGCTGTTGTGAATGCCCTTCGCTACCGTCAGGCGCTCCGCTTGTGAACGGTCAGGACCATCGCCGATCATCAAGAGCTTCGCAGGGATCTTTTTCTGTACTCGATCGAAAATCTCTATGACGTCCATGAGCCTTTTCACCGGCCTGAAGTTCGACAGATGCACAAGGATGCGCTCATCTTTGCTTGCGTATTCCGCCCTTCTTTTTTCGGTTCCTGCGTCGCGCACATACACATCACAATTCACAAAGTTGTAAATCACTTCGATCGGATTCTGGACCTCGAACTCGCGCACGGTCCGCTCGCGAAGATATTCCGAGATTGCGGTGACGCCATCACTCTGCTCTATCGAATAACGCGTAATGGGGAGATAGGAAGGATCCTGCCCGACCAAAGTAATATCGGTGCCATGCAAGGTAGTAACGAAGGGAAGTTTTTTGTGCTTTGGCCCAGCGGCCAGCATCTGCCGCGCCAGCATCGCGCTCACCGAGTGCGGGATGGCGTAGTGCACATGCAGCAGATCAAGATCGTAGATCTCCGCGACCTCGGCCATGCGCGTCGCCAGCGCCAAATCATACGGGGGATAGTCAAACAGAGGATAACGGGAAACTTCGACCTCGTGATAATGAATGTTGGCGTGCGGCCCGGTGAGCCGTATGGGTTGCGCATAAGAAATGAAATGGACGTCGTGTCCGCGTTGCGCCAACTCGAGCCCCAATTCGGTGGCCACGACTCCACTGCCGCCGTAGGTGGGATAGCACGTGATGCCAATCTTCAAAGAAGGTCACCTTTGCGAGAAAAAGCCACGGTCTTCCCATTCGATGGCGAGACCAGTGTGCGGATTCAGATTTTCAGTCTAACGGGAACGAAGGAAAGATGGGTGAGTGACAATATTTGTTCTAGACTTTATCTTGCACAGATTTGGAATTGCCCGAGGTCGAGTCGCTATTCCCCGATGCGGCGGCAGCCTCGGCACTCTCTGCCCCGGTTGGGTTGCTGCTGGCAGCTTCCGTATCTAGAGTTTCGATGAACTGCTGCAGCTTATGTTGGATGGTGTCGTCGAGAGAAATGAACTCAATGCCCATTCCCATGTGCGGATCACAGGTGCGAACCATGCCCGAAGCGCGTATTTTTTCCTCATTCATCCAGAACATCACCTGCACGGCGGTACCGACCGCCAGCGGCATCATGGTTTCCACATAACAACCTCGTCCGCCGATGTCGGTGGCATTGGTTTGCATGCGTGCCCGCGACTCGTCCTCAAAACCGATCTCGACTGGGAAAAAGATTTTATGGCGGACAAATTTACGATTGTCGCGACCTTTCGATTCCGAGGTTGGCTCGACAACTATTTTCTCAGCCGGAGGCTCCGGCCACGGAATCTGCTGTCCCTCTAATAATTCAATACCAGCTTCCGTCTTGCGGACTGGTCCCGCGTCCACCACCCACACAATGCGGCAACGCGCTTTTTTTTGCCCGTTCTGTACTCCAATAACGTCGCCAGGCTGAAGCGGATGCGCGACCCCGGAGAGTTGGGCGGTATTGCCTTTTATCTTGCCGGCGGTCGCATTCTGGAAAAATGCATGGCCTTCGGAATCCATGCCCCACAAGCGAACTCCGAACTCAAATCCGTTTTCGGAACTGGCGCTGTTGTCCATAATCAATAAAGGATACCGATACGAAAGCGGCCCTACACCCCATTATCTTACTAGCCCCATATTGCGTCGTGGTCAGCATTTCAGCGGCCCGGCATGCCGAAAGACCGTGTACGCAGGGTGTATCACCCCAGATCGCGATAGGAAATCAGCTCAATCTCGTGTTGCCGGAGCAGTTCGCGCGCGCGTTCAGACCGCAGCAACTCTAATTCCTGCACGCGAGATTCACGCAAGCGCGTTTTTACCGCCTTCAAGTCGGCGTCATTGTATCCCGGATGACAAACAAACTCCCACGTCCCTTGCGGCATATTTTCCAGCAGGGAAGTGAACATGGATTCATTTAGCGTGCCGGTGGCGGCTATTCCGATCGTGCCGTCCGGCGTGAGCATTCCTGCGGCATGTACGGCGCGCCGAAATCCATGCGCCAGGTTTCTGACCAGCTTCACCTGGGTGTAGCGTTTCCACAAACGTAAATCTTTCGCGACAGCAGACAGCCGAATGACTTCAAAAGGATTGCGTATACTGCGGACACCGCAGGCGACGGCTGCCCGCAGCAGCGATTTGAAGACTTGCGGAAACACGTGCGTGTGCTTGTGCGTATCCACATGAGAGACGGCGATTCCAAACGCTTGCAGCTTACGAATTTGTGCCGTTGCCTCAGCTTCTATCTCGGCGCCGGAAATACCACCGCGAACAGCCAGCAGGGCGAAGCGGCTGAGTTGTTCCCGAAATTGCGACGGCTTCTGAGGATCAACGAGGCTCGAAATGCGGGAGGCATCGAGCAACGGCTTACCATCCAGGAACACAACGTGGCAACCATTGTCTAGAGTCGGCGCTGACTGTGCGCTGCGGATCGCGTCGGAAAACGCAGGCCCGTTGGCCATCAAGGTCGCCGAAGTCACAACGCCCGACGCATGCGTCTCGATGATTGCCCGGTTAACCCCAGTCGTGAGTCCGAAATCATCTGCATTAACGATCAAGCGTCGCACGCGCCAAGTCTAGCAGGACGCCAATTTCAAAAAAAAGTTCGAGTTCGCTGCCACCAGCGCAAACCTTCTAATTGCAGATCACAGGCCGACCTAGTGGTACACTCCGCCCTGACCTCCGGGGGTAGCTTTGAAAGCCTCTACACTTTATCGAATCGCCGCCCTTCTTATTCTCCTTTTTGACATCGGACATACAGTTGGTTTTCCTTGGTCCGATCCCAAATGGGCAGTGGATCTTGGCCAAATGCGATCGGTTCACTTCGACATCCAGGGGTTTAGCCGAACTTATTGGGATTTTTATGTTGGGTTTGGACTCTTTGTCACGGTGTTTCTTCTTCTCGCGGCCATATTAGCGTGGCAGCTAGGTGGCCTTCCGGCAGAGACTCTGGCGCGCATGCGGCTTACCGCATGGGGGCTTGCGCTTTGTTTTGGCGCCGTGACGGTGTTGAGCTGGCAACACTTCTTCATGGCTCCAATCGTCTTCTCAATGGTGATTATGGTTTGTTTGATTGCTGCGGCCTGGCTTTCACCGAAGCCAATCTAGCTCCGCTTCGTGGCGGTTTTGGCCCCGTTGCACGTGTTGGAAAGCTCTGTAGTGTTGAGAGTCGCCATTTCACGCATTGACGAGTTCTGAGCTTAAACGCCGGATTTCCGAAATTCGTTGACTTGCCGTCACGGAAGATTAAGGGCGGTTTGCGGCTTGGTTACATCCAGTTCAAATCTCGTCGTCCTTAAAACATCCCGCCCGTTTGCACTTCGAGGACGGCGAGTGCCATCTCCAGGTTATGAATCGCTTGTCCAATCTCGGGGTGTTCGCCAATCTTTTCTTGCAGCGTCTTTAGTAAATCATGAGCTGCTGTCACATGCTCAACTGCCTGCGGAGCTGGGGTATCTTTGGATTTACCTTGCGTTTGCATTAAGCGAGTCCTCTGGCCGAATTGTAGTCTCTCCATTGCCTGGCATGCCGCGGAAAAACTCTTTGACGATAAATCGCCGTTTACAACGGCAGAAGGCACTCTCACATAATTGCCGAAGTGGTACGTTCACTTCAGAATGCTAGACAGAAGGCCGTCCACCAATCCCGTTGGTGTGGCTAACGGACGAGGCGGGGGCAGCTGCGCGATTAAATCAGTTGCGAGGGAAAGGAAGTAAAGCACGGTCGCCGCGTTTGGTGGGCCCGGCAGGCGAGCTTGGAACTCAAATGCGAAAGGGTCTCGCAAGGCCAGAACCGAATGTGGCGCAATCGTCCCGGTAGGCCACTGCAAGATGCGATGGGCAAGCGCGGACTCAATTGGAGACTGCTGGATATGCTTGGTCAACGCCAAAACCTTGTAGACCGAGTCAAACGCCGCAAAACCACTTGGCAGTTCCTGGGCATCTCGAAAGAATCCAACAATACCTCCGAGTGTCGCGCTGAAGGCTGCAATGCGAGATTGGATCTCTGGGGGAATGGCGGCCCCAAGCGACCAAGTGCCGTGCTCCTCATTGTTGCGGGGTAGGATGACTAAGTCGGTCTCACCGCCCAACATCGGAAAGCGTAGCAAAACCTCGAATGCCCAGTCTCGTTGGGAGCTGCTGCTGTTGCTCGAAGTCAGAATCCATGGAATCCCGCCGGTAGTCTGACCTTCGATTCGAAAAGCGGCTGGATTGCCTTGCCAGTGACGAACTCTATACTTCCATCCAAGTTCGGTTGCAGCTACCCGGATCTCCCGTGTGATTCTCCGTTGCCGCTTGGTCAAAATCGCATACAAGGCGAAGAACAAACACAGGAAGAGAGAAATTGCTCCGGCGACTATCAGCACAGGCGGGACTGAGTTCACGGCCACCGACCAGACGATTAACAGGGACAAACCGAACTGTCAACACATGACTAAAAGCCGGTAGTGGGCTGTTTTGAAATCACGCTTTGAAAATGCTTGGTTTGAATATCGCACCGAGCACGAACAAAACGCCAAACAGAATTGCGAACGGGCCAAATACCATTCCTCCCCACCAGTTTTGATAAAAAGGTAGGTGGCTGTGCAAGAGTGTGGTTAGGCCAGCTCCGATGAAAATAAGGCCAACGATTATGAGAATGCCTCGGTTGAGTGGCCTCTTCAGGTCTGCATTTAGCATCTAGGCTGCCTCAGCTACTTGTTTGCCCAATAGTCCCACCAATTCCTCCAAACTCCAAACGTGGTCTGCAAGGCCCGCTCCATCGCGGGAGTGACCCGCAAAGTCTGATGAACTCGCGATTCAAAGTCACCCACTACCCTAAAAAGCCACTCTGGGTGTGGTAAGCGGAACTCGAACGGTCGGAGAATGATGATGCCGGTGACATCAAATCGGAAGCTGGGGTTTAATGGGCTGACATCGCGACTTGATTGACCGGCCTTGAGTGTAGAGGCCTCACTAAGCAGGCGTTCGTTTGACCGCCGTTTCCGCGCTCGCGTATAGTCGGACAAGTCTCTCGCAGGATGCCCCTGATCTTTCCGCAAGCGTCCGACTGGTGTTGCATCGGGAGCAAGGGGCGGTTAGCTCAGCTGGTTAGAGCGCCTGCCTTACAAGCAGGAGGTCGCAGGTTCGAGTCCTGCACTGCCCACCAACCACCTTCTTATTATTTATTCTCCATTTTTCGGAGTGCGCAAAATTGTGCACATCGGCATTGTCAGCCCTCAAAATTTAATACTTGCGACCGGGGCTGAGCACGCATCCAATCGCGTTAAAATGCCCAGGAATGCCATTGAGTTCCCAATTGTTCGCGGAGAATTTATGCGCTTTTTTAATCTCGTCATTGTGGTTGCACTGCTGCTCGCCTCGGCTTTTGCGCAAACACCCGTAAATCTAACGCCCACCACAACGGTCGCGAAAGAAACCCAGAACAACACCTCCGCTTCGGGGACGTATAGCAATCCCAGCGTGGGCACAACTCTCGGAAACGTTAGCAAATTGCCGCTTCGGCAGTTGCTGCCAGGGTTCTCTGGGAAAATTTATGCCAGCGTGGTGCTGTTCTGGGGAAGCAGTAAGCACATCAATGTTGGCTACAGCGCGGTTGATCCGGCGCAGGTGGATCGCCAAATTCAGGACATCATCAGTCGCGGCATGGATGGCGCGATTCTCGACTGGTATGGCGCGGGTTCCTGGCAGGAACAAGCGGCCGAGGTATGGGCTCAGGAGGTCCTGAAGTATCCCGGCTTTGAATTCGCAATTCAGGAGGACCAGAACTCGCACACCCTGAAGGCTTGCAGCACCTCATCCTGCGCCCAGAAAGCGCTCATCGGCGATTTGAATTTCATTGCCAAACATTACTACGGCAGTAGCCGCTACATTTATGTCAACGGACGCCCGCTGCTTCCCACCTTCGATGTTGACTGGTTCTATCCCGATCCTTCCGCCACCTTGATGCCACCGAATGCACTTCCTGTTGATTGGAAAACAGTGCGCGCTTCTATTTCCGGCAACCCGCTCATCATAAATCGTACGTCCTTTGCATTAACCGAGCCCGCAATCATGTCCGACGGCGCGTTCTCCTGGATTGGAAGAAATAAGCTGGATCCGACCGATGAATTTCTCAGTTATATTTCGGACTTCGACAACACAGCTCTGGCCAACCCGGGGCGCATCGCCATTGGCTCTGTATATAAGGGCTTCAATGACTTAGCCGCGTCGTGGACTCAGCATCGCATCCTCGATCAGCATTGCGGCAAACTGTGGCTCGACACCTTCGCCACCAACGTCCAGACACTAGGAAATCAGATCAATCACCTCGATGCACTCCAAGTGGTCACCTGGAATGACTACGAAGAAGCTACCACCCTTGAGACGGGCGTGGACAATTGCCTAAGCGTGAGCGCGGCCCTCAACTCAACACATCTGAACTGGTCTATTTCCCCCAACACGACGGATAGCAATGCCACCCTCTCAATGTTCGTGGTGTACATCAGTAAGGACGGCAAGAACCTCGCACAATTGCAAGCGCTTCCTACCACGGCTCGCACTTTGGACTTAACGCAGTACGCGCTTCCCGCGGGCAACTACAAATTATTCGTGAAAGCGCGCGGCCAGCCATCCATTTTCAATCACCTCAGCGGAGGCGTATCTTTTCCAATTTATTCAACCTTGAAAGTCACCGCTCCTACCAGCAATCAGGTGGTCATCAGTCCCGTCGTATTCAGCGCGACTGCAAGCTCGAGTGTTGGAATTGGTTCCATCGTCTTAAACATTGACGGCAAGACGGTGTACACGGCGCAAGGCTCGTCGCTCAGCAAATCATTAAACTTGACCCCGGGTTTCCATAAATATCTCTACACGGTGTGGGATAAGAACCTGCGCTACACCAAACAAGGGGGCAGTATTACGGTTAAGTAGCCCCTCAAGTGCGAATGGAAGCGTGGCGTTTTCGAACAAATTCGAAAACAACGTAACTGACAAGCGCGGTTATCGCGGCGATCTCAAAAATCGCCGAGGTGAAAAACATCTGCGATCGCCCAAGCCAGCCGGTTTTTCTGCCCCAAACCTGAGCGCTCAAATTCTCGATCAAGGGATTTGAATAGAAGAGGAAGATGATAAAGCCGACCTCGATGACCGGTTTCCCGACGTTCTTTTTCGTGGTTTCAAGATCTTCGGCTCGCTTCGCTCGACCCTGTGACAGAACCCTTGCCTGTCTGCGGCTCCTGTACTGATCTGAATTGCCTCTGCTACAATTCAGCACAGAGCATGGACAGATGCTCGGCGTCGCGACAGCCTGCGGGCGGTTTTTCATACTGTCTATTTACGGTCTATTTCGTGCCGAAAGATGGTTATATTCGGTGGAACGGATTGAAGCAGGCTAAACGGTTGACAGCGTAGACAATAAACATGCGGGTTGGGCCCTAACCGTATGAAAAGCAAGAGGGGACGTAGTTCAGTTGGTTAGAACGCTGCCCTGTCACGGCAGAGGTCGCGGGTTCGAGTCCCGTCGTCCCCGCCATTCCGTCCAATACATACGAAGAAGTGGCAATCCCCGCCTGGGAACAAATTAGAAACTAGCCCAGAGATTTCCCGCGAAGATCGTTGTTGAAATTGCGGGAACCACACTGCCCGGTGGCTATGAAAAACTAATGCGGCATGACATCGCAGCCTTGCCGCGCTGCCTACTGCTTGGTCGCGGTCACTTGCGAGGTGGTTCCGGTGCAGCTTGTCCTCGAATTTGAGTGTAATGGTTTTGCTATCTGCCCCTACTGCGACGTGCGCCATGCCGATGACTGTAATAAAGATAAGTGAATCCGCTCGCTCAAAGCGCCAGGCACGTACCTGTAGAAGGCTGGAGACCGATGGACAATATATTTAGTACAAAAATCACGGCTTCAGGCTCGCTAACTTATCGTGGAGCGGCACTCGACGGCTGTTCTGCTTAACCTCACCATCCATACTGCTGAGATCCTCTGAAGTCCTCCACGCCCTAAATGCGGTGCATGCTTCAATTCCTTCGCTAGACAAAATAAAGCTTGCAAGTTAACTAGTGTTGTAGTTAACTAACACACGCAGACGCAAAACTGATGACTTTTCAAATTTCAGTTAGGGCGTCCTGAAATTCGGACCTCTGTTACAAGGAGAAAGAAAGATGAAATCCCTACGCTTAATGCTGTCAATTGCTTTGGTAGCGGTCTCTGCTGCGGCTTTCGCGCAGTCCGACGCGCAAAAATCCGAAACGCAAAAATCATTCGACAAACTTAAAACTCTAGCGGGCACTTGGGAAGGTCATGTGACTGGTGTCCCCGAGGCAAAGGACGTGGAAGGGAAGCTCGCGAAGGTTTCCTTTCGCGTGACTTCTATGGGAAACGCCTTAATGCATGAGATGAGGGTGGGTGAAAGAGCCGATGATCCGATCACCATGCTTTATATGGAAGGCGATCGCCTTCTATTGACGCACTATTGCGATGCTGGGAACCGGCCTCGCATGGTCGGTAAGGTATCGCCGGATGGGAAGACCGTGGAATTTGATTTTCTCGACGTCGCTGGCGGCACCGAGCACGGACACATGCACCGCGCGGTGTTCACTATCATTGACGCTAACCATCACACCGAAGACTGGACTTACATGATGTCCGCGGACAAGATGGCGCACCCGCACTTCGACCTGCAGCGCACAAATTAACGTTTAGGGCATCTGCTATAAGGGCTAATTGGAAAACAGGATGGACCGTGAGTGGAACGACAGTCAACCGATTTACCGCCAGCTTCGCGACCGCGTGGTTGCGATGATACTCGACGGGGTGCTGAAGGAAGGCGATCCGCTGCCCTCGGTGCGCAACGTCGCGGCCGAACTTCGGGTCAATCCGCTCACGGTTTTGAAGGGCTACCAGCAACTGGTTGACGAGAACCTGGTCGAGAGCAAGAGAGGACGCGGCATGTTTATCAACGCCGGCGCGCGCAATCTGCTGCTGCGTGGCGAGCGTCAAAAGTTTTTGGATGAAGAATGGCCGCGAGTATACGCAACTATTGAACGGCTCGGACTAACTTCGGAGGAACTGCTCAAGGCTGCTCCTGGAAGCCCATCATCCTCAAAGGCAAATTCGAAAGGTACCAAAAAGGAGCCGAAGGCATGACAGTTATAGAAGCACGCGGGCTGCGAAAAACCTTCGGTACAACCATCGCCCTCGACGGCGTGAATTTGCACGTTGACGAAGGGCGCATCGTCGGGCTCATCGGTCCCAACGGTGCAGGCAAGAGCACCGCTCTCAACACAATTCTCGGCCTGACGCCGTATCAGGGAGAATTGAAAGTGTTGGGACGGGATCCCTGGGCGGAGCGCGATCAGCTCATGCGCGATGTTTGCTTCATCGCCGATGTGGCCGTCTTGCCGCGCTGGATGAGGGTTTCGCAGGCGCTCGATTACGTGGCCGGAGTGCATCCGCGCTTCAACCGTGCAAAGGCCGAAGGCTTCCTGGCGAAGACGACGATCAAACACTCCAGTAAAGTCAGAGAATTATCGAAGGGTATGGTGGCGCAACTTCACCTCGCTCTGGTTATGGCCATTGATGCGAAGTTGCTGGTGTTGGACGAGCCGACACTGGGCCTAGACATCCTGTACCGCAAGCAGTTCTACGACTCACTACTGAACGACTATTTCGATCGCAACCGCACCATCGTTGTGACCACGCATCAGGTGGAAGAAGTAGAGCACGTCCTCACGGACGTGATGTTCATCAATCGCGGGCGCATTGTCCTCGATTGCAGTATGGACAGCGTGGAGTCCCGCTACACGGAAGTGTCGGTACATCCGGAGCAAACGGCCGCGGCGCGAGCACTAAATCCGATGCACGAGCGCCAGGTATTCGGACGCAGCATGCTGCTGTTCGACGGTGTTGATCGCCAGCAACTGGCTACGTTTGGCGATGTGCGCACGCCTAGCATCGCGGACCTTTTCGTCGCGGTGATCGGCAATCAGTCCAGCCAGCCAGAGAGTAAGTATGAAGGAGCGGTTCGGTGAATCCCATGAACAGTCAAGTGAATGCCATGTCCGACTCTGATTCTGACTCGCACACAAACGAATCCGACGGGAACGACTCGCAGGCGGCCGTGTTGAGAGTCATTCCGCAGGGCCAGCTTCTTTACTGGTCGGTGCGCCGTGAGTTGTGGGAGAACCGTTCGCTCTATATTGCACCGGCTGCAGTGGCCTCCGTATATCTGCTTGCCTACTTCATCAGCACAATTCACCTGCGGGAAAAGATGCTATCCGCTTTGGCTCTCGACCCAATGCAACAGCAGGAATCAATCCAGCAGCCGTACACCTTCGCAGCGCTTCTGATCATGGGAGTCAGTCTCATTGTCGGTGTGTTTTATTGTCTCGACTCCCTTTACGGAGAGCGTCGCGAGCGCAGCGTGCTCTTCTGGAAGTCATTGCCAGTCTCCGATCTCATGACGGTGTTGTCGAAGGCCAGTATCCCACTCGTCGTTCTTCCCCTAATCACCTTCGCGGTCAGTCTCGCTGTTTGGTGGATCATGCTGCTGTTCAGCACCGCAGTACTACTGGGCAACCACGGGACTGTTTCACTGCTTTGGACACATACGGCGTGGATGCGGATGTCAGCGATGTTGCTCTACCACCTTCTTGCTGTCCATGCGCTCTGGTGGGCTCCATTCTGGGGATGGCTGTTGCTGGTTTCGGCTTGGGCGCGGCGCGCGCCTTTCCTCTGGGCAGGGTTACCTGTGCTGGCGATCGCCGTCCTCGAGAAGATTGCTTTGAACACAAATTATTTCGCGAGTCTGCTGATAGATCGCTTTTTTGGCGGCCCGCAGAGCCCCGGATCCAGAGCGGATTCCATGTCAATGGATCACATGAGCCCTACGCTGATGCAACTTCTGGCCAGTACCAGTTTTTGGATCGGTCTCGCAGTATGCGCAGCATTCCTCGTCATCGCGGTTCGCCTGCGTCGCTCTCGTGAACCGATCTGATTGGCGCAAGGAGAGGATTTCTGAGACCTATCGTTTAGGCATCGCGCAACGTGTCAGGCCTGAAATTCTTGTTCGCGAAAATCGTAATGGCAATGAAAATTAATAAAACGGCGACCTGTGCAACCAGGAAGGGCGGTTCTGATTGGGTGGGAGCCATAGCTTTCAGCGCCGGAACCTTTTCGAACGCCTGCACTACGGCCACAAAGACATTCAGATAAAGAGCGATGATTGACGTGACAACGTAGATCCAGCGCCACGACCCTTTTAGGCGGTAGAGGTAGCGCGCGGAAATCGCGATGGCGAGTACGACCAACGAAATGATTCCGAGCTTGTGGGCAGGCGATAGATGATCAAAAGGAAAGCCGAAGCCGGTCACGCTGGTTAAGACAGTTGTGCTCAGGAAGAGCGCTGTCATCCCGTGGAAGCCCTTACCGGTGAGAAATCCATAAACTACAATTAGTCCCGAAGCAATTCCAACAAGGCTGATCAGTACGTGGATGAGCGTGTAAGTCTCCGTGGACATACCTAGAATCACGATGCCCTCCTTTTGACCCGTCTCTTTTTGCGCACGATTGTAGCAGTATGAAGACGTGTACAGTCGGGCAAAATTTGCATATTCACTATCACGACTTACGAAGGATTACATTCACAGTTAATTAAGATACGCGATGAGGTTTTGGCGCCAGCATGGCCATAGAAAACTTCCGTTGGTACTATTCTGATTTATGCCGGTCTTAAAGAACTAATTCCATGAAAGCACCTTGCGACGAGGCCGTAATTCGCTCCACCGCGTCCGAATCTCGCTGCGCTGAAAACGCGCAGGTTTGGATACTTGCCGCCACCATCCTCGGTTCCAGCATGGCATTCATTGACAGCACGGTGGTCAATGTCGCTCTGCCTGCCATCCAGAATAGTTTTCATGCGACGGTTGTGGATGTGCAATGGGTAGTTGAGTCTTACGGGCTTTTGCTCGGCTCGCTGATTTTGCTTGGCGGTTCCTTGGGAGACTTGTTCGGACGCCGGCTGGTGTTCTTGTTGGGCGTCGTCCTTTTCGCCGCAGCTTCTCTGGGATGTGGGATGGCATCGAATATCCACTTCCTCAACTTTGCAAGAAGTGTGCAAGGCGTGGGAGCCGCGCTTCTCGTCCCAGGCAGTCTAGCAATCATCAGTGCGTCATTCGACCAGCAGAGCCGTGGCAAGGCAATCGGTACCTGGTCTGGCTTTACTGCAATTACGACTGCGATTGGACCCGTCGCCGGAGGCTGGCTGGTCCAACACGCCTCCTGGCGCTGGGCATTTTTTGTCAATCTTCCGTTGGCGGCCGCAGTGATAGCTATTTCACTCTGGAGGATTCCAGAGAGCCGCAGCACGACAACAAGTCACCTCGACTGGTGGGGGACAATTTTCTGTGCTTTGGGATTGGGAGGTTTGGTAAACGGATTTGTTGAGAGCGGCAATCTGGGCTGGCGAAATCCGCTGGTCTTCGGCAGCATAATTATCGGCTGCTTATGCATTGTCGCCTTTGCACGGGTGGAATCTCGAAGCAGCTCGCCCATGGTTCCACTCGCACTTTTCAAATCTCGCAGTTTCAGCGGCGCCAACCTGCTTACGCTTTTTCTCTACGCTGCGGTCGGAATTTTCTTTTTTCTGTTCCCACTCAATCTGATTCAAGTGCACGGATACTCGCCGACCGCCACGGGCGCGGCAGTGCTTCCCATGATTCTGCTGATGTTTTCTCTGTCGCGCTGGGCCGGAGGACTAGTTCAACGCTACGGGCCCAGCATTCCGCTGATCATAGGTCCGCTGATTGCCGCATCTGGATTTCTGTTGTTCGCTTTGCCATCGGTCGGAGGAAAATACTGGACTACATTTTTCCCGGCCATCGTTGTCCTCGGACTGGGAATGACGATCACGGTCGCGCCTCTGACCACGGTCGTGATGAGCTCAGCGGATGAAGACCACGCAGGTACGGCCTCCGGAATCAACAACGCAGTGGCCCGTGTCGCCGGCGTTCTCGCCATTGCTGTGCTGGGAATTGTCATGTTGCAGGCGTTCAGCACTCGCCTCAATCACCGCCTGGCTGAACTCTCGCTTCCCGCTGATGTCGTACACCAAATTCAGGCGGACGAAATTAAGCTTGCAGGATTGCAAGTGTCTTCAAACCTCGAGCCTTCCTTTCGATCTGCCATAAAGAGGTCGGTCGCAGGGGCGTTTGTATTTGGATTTCGAATCGTGATGTTGGTGTGCGCAGTGCTGGCCGCGGCAGGGGCGCTGGTCGCGAGGATAATGATTGTCGGCAATAAAAAGGTTGCTACTGATTCAGCGGAAAATTAGCTCTATGCGACACGATCCTTCGCTCCCTCACCAGAGCGTGCGTCCACCAAAGCCTTAATCTTTGACTCGAGCGCAGCTTCCATGTTTTTCTTGGCATCCTCGAAACTAGTGCCGTGGACCACGAGCTTAAGTCGCGTGCATGAGCCCGTCCAACCGCCATTCTCGGGCCAGAACTCCGACTCGATCGGAATCGAGGCAATTACCGGTACTTTAACTGCATGAGGCTGCATACATCCCCCCATTTTACAAACGCTGTCGTTCGATACCACCCTCGCCACTCCTTATAACATCCAACGAAGCCACAAACAAACTGCGAGAGGAAACACTATTCCCATGGATGCAATTATGTCCGGCATCGCCCGGCAAGAATGGCTCAAACCTCTGGAAGAGGATGCACAACAACTGATCCACGGAGTTTTTGCCGGAGGTGCTGCCGGTAAACAAGTTAAGAATTTTCTGCATGGAACATGGCTTGGCCACCCGCTCCATGTGGTCTTGACGGACGTTCCCATCGGCGCATGGAGTGTCACGCTGGTTTGTGATCTCCTGGATGGCATCAGCTCCGGCAAAGAATTTGCTTCGGCGGCGGATGCGTCTCTTTCGATCGGGCTAGTTGGAGCAGCGGCTGCCGCTGCGACCGGATTTACCGATTGGCAGGACGTGGATCCTCCGGCGCGCCGTGTTGGATTAATCCATGGATTATTGAATCTAGGGGGAACCTCGGTGATGCTCGCGTCCCTGATCATGCGCAAGAAAAAGTCGCGCAGCTGGGGACATGGCCTGGCTGCTCTCGGTTATGCGACTGCCATGGCGGCGGCGTACCTGGGCGGAAAGCTCGTGTACGAACAAAAAGTCGGCGTGAATCATGCCGATGTCGAGTTACCCGAAAAGTTCACTACCGTGCTGGCGGAATCTGAGTTGCCCGAAGGCGAACTGAAACGCGCGGATTTCAAGGAGACACAGATTCTGCTGGTGCGGCGTGGAAAGACAATTTATGCCCTGGCAGAGGCATGCTCGCATCTGGGAGGGCCGCTGTCAGAAGGGAAGTTGAAGAGAAATAGCGTAGTGTGTCCGTGGCACGGCTCGCAGTTTTCGCTCACCGATGGTAGAGTGCTGGACGGACCTGCCGTGCATCCGCAACCTTGTTTAGAGGTGCGAGTGCAAGAAGGCAAAATTCAGGTCCGAAAACCTAAAGCGGATAAACTAAAACAGCAGTAAACGCCTGCCCTTCGCGAAGGGCGCGAAAAGACGGTGAGCCCTTTTGAATGAGGGTTCGTATAATAAGTGGCATTGCAACAGATGTTCAATTCTCTCGCTGTAATAAACTGACCGTCTTACTTATGGGATGTGAAATCGCTATCGTACGAAGCGTGGAAGATGCCCTAGGCTATTCCTGTGGCGCAGACTCAGCCGGAGAATGCGCCGATTGTGGCACTCAAGTGTGCGATCTGCACGCTGAATCTTGCGACCTCTGTGCCGAAGTCAAAGCGAACGGCAATATATTCTGTGCCTCTTGCTATTACCAGCACATGAGACTACCGCACGCTAAACCCACTCAAGATTCGGCACGTAAAGATCCGCTGCCAAGGCGTTTTGGCCGGACCGCCTAAGCTCCCACCGCAGACGGCTCAACCTCGTAAGTTGGAAACCACGACGTTGCCGCTTTCAAACACGCATTCACGTTGTTGATATTTCTGACGCCCTCGTCCTGCAACCATTTGCGGAAAGCTTCGGCTCCCTGCTTTGCGTAAATTGGGATTCCATCTTTCCATGTAGCACGTCCGCAAAGCACGCCATTGAATTTGACTCCCGCCTCGCCCGCGAGTTCCAAGGACTCGGTAAACTCCGCGTTGCTCACACCTGCCGATAAATAAATGAAGGGCTTGGTTGTGACTGCCGCTGCTTTGTGGAAAGCGTCTATCGCCTCTTTTTTGGTGTAAGCTTTTTCGCCCTTGAATGCTTTGATGCCTTCGACGAATTTCGTATTTACCGGAATCTCCACCTTCAGAACGTCAACGCCGTAACGATCCTTGCTGAACTCCTTCATGCTTTCGGTGACGATATGTGGCTTTTTCTTTGCATATTCCACGCCCTTTTCGTCAACACTCTCGTCGTAGCCCACGAACTCAAGAAAGAAAGGAATATCGTTGGCGCGGCATTCGTCGCCCAAGCGTTCGACCCAGGCGTGCTTTTGGTTGTTGATTTCCTTGGAGTCGTACGGAGTGTAATAGAGGAGAATCTTGATGCAGTCAGCTCCGACTTCTTTCAGGCGGCGCACCGACCAGTCGCCAAGCAAGTCGGGCAGGCGTCCGGGACCAGTCTTGTCGTATCCCGTTTTTTCATAAGCGAGAAGCAGGCCGGAGTTCTTCGCGCGCCGCTTGGCTGCGGGCAATCCCCACTCGGGATCAAGAAGTATCGCACTGGCATGCGGCGTAAGAACTTCGCTGACCAGGATTTTGAATTCTTCGATCTCAGCGGCGCTGATATCTTTTCCTTTTTCTTTAGCCAGGGATTTCTGCAACGAACCGCGTTGGTCCATAGCGGCGGCGGCGATCACGCCGCGCTCGTTCGATACTCTCTTCATGCCGGCCAGCTTGCCCGGGGTCAACTTCATAAAACCTCCAGAAAACGATTATTCAAAATTGGATGAGTACAAATCCCGCGGCGAAAAAAAGCGGAAAGTCATTGTAATACGGCCTGACGGACTGTTGCATGATTGTCATCCATCAGGAAGGAAGAATATGTTTGTAGCCTCGACGAGTTGGTGGGGGGCTGGCCAACCTTTGACTCACCTGATATCGGCTGGCTCACCCTTCGCGATTTTCGAAGGGTGAGCACCACGGACGATGGCATCATGCGATCTTGCTGGGGTGGCTTACGGTTGCCTGTCACTGCCGTAACGTCAGCTTCGGCAGCACTCCCTGCTGCTTCGCAATCAGTGACTTCACCCCCTGGCGCGCCATGGATACCATGCTCGCCAGCTGGCTATCGTCAAACACTTGGTGCTCGGCGGTGGCTTGCAGTTCCACAAAACGATTTCCCGCTGTCATCACAAAATTCATGTCCACGTCGGCGCGTGAGTCTTCTTCGTAACAAAGGTCCAGCAGGATTTCGCCGTCCACAATGCCGACGCTCACTGCCGCCACGAAATCACGCACGGGAATCGAAGTCAAAGTCCCGGCGTCCACCAGTTTTTGCAGACCGAGAGCAAGCGCGACAAACGCCCCTGTGACGGACGCGGTCCGTGTGCCGCCATCCGCCTGAATTACGTCGCAATCAATCCAGATGGTCCTCTCTCCCAGGCGCTCAAGATCGGTGACGGCTCGCAGCGATCTGCCAATCAGGCGCTGGATTTCATGGGTGCGCCCGCTGGCGCGGCCCTTCGTCACCTCTCGCGTACTGCGAGTCAGCGTGGACCGAGGCAGCATGCTGTATTCGGCGCTGATCCATCCCTTGCCGCTATTTCGCATGAAATGCGGCACAGTCTCTTCGATGGACGCGGTGCAGATCACGCGCGTATTGCCAACTTCGATGAGCACCGAGCCTTCCGCCGTGTGAATGAAGTCAGGAAGAATATTGACCGGACGCAGTTGCTCCGGAGTGCGATTGTCAGAGCGATAATGCATAAGCGAAAAATTGTAAATGAAAATGCTGCGAAGAATTTAGAACGAGTGGACGCCGCAATAGCTCACTGCAGTTGCGCTGCAAGACGACTCACGGCGGAGACGTCATAAAAACTCGCGAGATCAACGTGGCCGGCCAGCGTGTCCCGCGTCTTGCCGTCCACCAATATTTTGACCCGAGTGATGCCCGCCATATTAGTGGACAGCGTCTGCACCATCGAGGCTACTGTCAATTCCTCCACCAGCACCCCCGAACGATGACCGTTTGCAAAGGCTCCGTTTACATCAATAACTGCCAATCCGGGCTCGACAAGATAGACATCGCGAATCGCGGACGCCGGATCCATCGGGTGCGGTGAAGATTTGCTCACGTAAGCTTTTAGCAGCGCGCGCAACAGTTCCTGCACCCGCTGCTGGCGGCCGGCGGGAAGCGCGATTCGAAATGGCTCCGCACGCAACACGCCGGCATCGTCGTACGCGATGTACAAAGTAACCTGTTCGCTGGCGCCCGCCACTGGTGCTGCGACTTCACGGTTCCGGCCCGGGAGTACATCAGCATGTTCGGCGCGAGAACGCGTACGCCAGACGTAAAAGCTCATTGCGGACGCGATAGTTGCCATTACGATGACGCTGATTATCAAGGCTCGCGAGATCATCGCTTTGCCTCGAGTTGTGCCCGTGCTGCAAGCACTCCACTCGCGATGTAAGAGGCCATCTCTTGCTGGTATTGAGACGAACTCAGGTCCGACACTCCAGCGTCTCCCGGGCCAATCTCAACAGCGAGGGCGGCAGTCGTGATGTTGTTTAGGGGACCCAAGGGCGCCATCAATGACCTCGACAGGATGTGCCGGTTACTCAATTCCGCGGCGATGCTTGTCTCGACGATATGGCTGAGTTGCAGGAACGGCGATTGCGCGGTGTCCCAGTCTGAAAATAATTTCTTTGGGTCACCGGATGCGGGTAGTGGTGCTGGAAGCAGCGCGGTGTAGAGACGAATTCCGTTTCCATCGGAAGCCGCGTGCAGGCAAATGTAGACGGAAGCATTTGCAGTATTCCCGCGATTTGCCCGCTGCTCGAGAGTCAGAGTTACATCTGCTTCGCGCAGCAGGCGCGAGGACAGTCCTCGTGATTCGAGCTCTTGCATTACGTGTCTGGCAAACGCCAGCGTCACATCTTTTTCCGCGACTTGATCGGTCAACGCCGCGCCGCGCTCGTCGCCTCCGTGGCTGGCATCAATGATGGCGAATACTGGCTTCACCTCGGCGCCTGCTTTGGGCGTCGCGGCTCCTGGAGCGGCTATCGGTGAAGCGGGCGGATTCGAGCCGATCTGAGATGTCTGGGTAGTCGCTTGTGGCGCGGGGATGACCGTAATCGTTCGTCCGTCGTTGCTGAACTTCGCGAACAATGGAGCTGAGCTCGTGATTTCTATTTCGGCAGCGCCATTGTTCTCACGGAAAGTCGCGCCGTGGATGGTTTTGTCGGCGAATGTAAGCGCGGGCGAACTGGAAAGCAGTGGCTCGTGATTAAACACCATTCGCAGTTTTCCCGGTTCGGTGGCGATCATAGGATTCACGGGAAGTGTGAAGGTGAAGACCAGGGCTGAAGGCGCGGTATTGCTATTATTTACCGCCGCCGTGAAATGGATTTCGCTGCCTGCAATAAAGAGACGGCGCGCGCTGTCATGGAAGGTAATCGGAACGCCTAGCATCTGCGGAAGCAGAGTGGTCAAGGATGAAAGCGAAACTGACCCGCGTCCGTTTTCCAGGATGAAACTTGCCGGTAGCGTCACATCATTTTTCTGGATTCGGGCGCGAGTGTCGCCAGACGTGAACTCGCTTTTCACATCCTTGAAACGAAGACTCCACTTCTGCCCGCTTGCTTTAGCATTGACCGAGCCCATCGGCTCAAGCAATTCCAAAAGGCCGACATATTCGAGACCATTCCGTTCCGTGACAGGGAGGGAGTAGTTGGCAGTGCTGGAATAGATTGTGATTTTCTTCTCACCACTATTATTCGCGATCTGCGACAGCAGGGAATTGTCCGCTATGAAGCAGAACGTCGCGGCAAGCAGGAGTAAGCTGATAACAATGGAAGGCGGGCAGGAGAATTTCTTCGCGAGCTGAAAGTTGCCGCCGCTACTCCAGTGCATAAATCGTCAGGCCGCTCAATAATTTCGGATAGAAATCCGTGGATTTCTGTGGCAATACTTCACTGGCGAACGCGATGTCCCTCACTTGCTGCATGCGTGCCGGATTCATCAGAAAGACGACATTGGCCGCTCCCGTACGGACCCGCGTCAGCGCTTCATCCGTATCGCGGACGTAACTGAGATTTTGTTGGTCGCGGATGGACTCATGCGAAAGACCCAGCACTCCCTCCAGCAACGCTTTGTGCAATTGCACGACGTCCAGTGACTGCTGCCGAAGGGAAAGCCCGCTGAATACTTCAGATCCGATTGCTTTCGGAGTGTGCAAGAGAAAGGCACGATCTGCCGCTACCGCGAGCAAGGCGGTGCCAGCCTTGCCTTCTTCGCGCAGGATCGCTTCCGCTCGCAGCGCACTCATGGCTGGGTCCACCTGCTCGACGGTGAAATATTTGCGTGCGCCTTCGGCAAAAGCGTCGGCTGAAAAATTATCCAATCCATGCACCACACGGTGCGTGGGAAGGATGACGAGTCCCGCGCTATCCATGTTGATAAATGTCATCATCAACATTTCATAAGGGGTAGGTTCTGTGCCTTCCGAATGAGTCACCGCAGCAGAACGTTCGCGCGGAACGCTGGTCGCAGCAACCCCGGGAGTAGAGGTGGGCGCGGCACGACGTTCGTTGCGATACGCAAGCGCGGTTTCGTAGCGATGATGTCCGTCGGCAACGATCAGCTTTTTATCTCGCATTTTGCCGCGCAACATCTCGATAAGTCCCGGATCGGAAATTTTCCAGAGCTGATGCGCGACGCCGTACTCGTCGCGAAGTTCCAAATCGGGAGAGGTGCTGCGAGCGAGCAGTCCTTCGACCTCGCCGCCCGGATCGCTATAGAGCATGAAAATCTGTCCAAAATGGGCGCGCGTAGCCCGCAGAAGGTCTAATCTGTCAGCCTTTGGTTTGGCCAAAGTCTGCTCATGCCGGAAAACAACACCGGCGGAATAGTCTTCGATCCTCCCCAAAGCGATAAATCCGCGGCGTTCTAACTCCGTGGTCCCGCCTGGAGGTGTAAATCGCTGCACATATAGATAGATAGAAGGCTGCGCGTCTTGCATGAAAACGCCCTGGCGCCGCCAGTCTCCGAAGGAAGACGCGGCCCGGGTGTAAGTGCTTTCGCGCTCATTGTCATTCATTTCACGTTTGCCCAGTTCAATCCGGACAAGGTTATATGGACTGGCGGCGTAGTAGCTTTCCTGCATCTCAGGAGTAATCTTGTCATAGGGTTGCGTGACAGCCTTAGAAATTGGAGTGCGGACAGGGTCGTAGCGGAGAGCGCGAAAGGGAGCAATATAGGCCATAGTTTGAAACAAGATTGTACAAGAGAAGTATTGTTTAAGGTGCTGCCGGTTCGCTTGGATCGAACGAGTTGTAGAGTTTTTCTCTACGATTGAAGTGCAATCTTTTACCTAGAGATCGGTCGCCGCGCGAGGCGTGCCCTACGAAATTAGACGGCCGTTCTGAGATAAATTGTGAAGCGCAGTTAAGCTTTATTCGACTCGATATTCCTGCAGTGTGCAAACTTCCCACGATCGAAGCCATCTTATAAGAAGTAACAAAAGAGTGACAATGCGCCGCATTTGCTGTGATACGATCGGCGTAAATGAGGTAACTATGGCCGCCTTTCACGAGCGCTGGTCATCTCGGCGGACTACATGGGCTCTGATTTTCCACGCGATCTTTTCTCCACGCCAAAAGCTTGTGTCGGATCCCGCTAAAGTTGATTTTTTATCATTCACATTTTTTACCTGGCTGGTGGTCGTTCTGATCGCAAGCGCGCTTTCGCCCGCCGCCCGAGCGCAAAGTCCGGGCGATGTCAATGACGTGCATATCAATCCGCGGGTCGAACCTACCAGGCCCAAAGAAGTCGAAATTGACTCCGCATTTAAAACCCACACTCAACCGCTGAAGTCGGAAGTGAATTTGGTTTTGGTCCCGGTTACAATCACGGACCCAATGAATCGCCTCGTCACGGGCTTAGATAAGCAGAACTTCACGCTGTTCGAAGGCAAAGATCAGCAGGAAATCAAGCACTTTTCCAGTGAAGACGCCCCGGTTTCTCTAGGCGTTATTTTTGATATGAGCGGGAGCATGGCCAGCAAGATCGAGCGTGCCCGGGAAGCGGTTTTGGAGTTCTTCAAGACTGCGAATCCGCAGGACGAGTTCTTCATGATCACTTTTGCCGACCAACCGGAGGAGATTTCTGATTTCACCAGTTCGGTGGAAGACATTCAAGGCAAATTGATCTACACGGTCCCCAAAGGACGAACCGCTCTCTTGGACGCTATCTATCTCGGCGTTAGCAAGATGAGGCAGGCAAAATATCAGAAAAAAGCCCTCCTCGTCATATCGGATGGCGGTGACAACCACAGTCGCTATACCGAGGGTGAAATCAAGTCGCTGGTAAAAGAGGCGGATGTCCTTATGTACGCGATTGGCCTCTACGACCATTATTTCCCGACAGAAGAGGAACGCTTAGGACCTGAATTGCTCGCAGAGTTGACCGGATTGACCGGTGGCCGCGCTTTCACCATTGACAATCCAAACGACTTGGCAGACGTTGCCACAAAAATCGGAATCGAGTTACGCAACCAATATGTACTAGGATACCGTCCAAAGAATCCCGGACACGACGGCAAATGGCGTAAAATTAAGGTGAAGTTAGTTCCTCCAAAAGGATTGCCGCCGCTGAAGGTGTACGCTAAAACGGGATACTATGCGCCTACGGAATAACCTGGTACTGCTGACCGCTTTTGTTTTCATAACTATAGCTGGACTAGCCCAAGGGATTGGATCAACGCCGTCTTCGACTGGGAACGAGCCGCAGCCATCACCCGCAGCTCCCCAGCAGGCGAAACCTCTGCCCGGAGTGCCCGGCCAACCTCCGCAACCAGCCGCTTCTCCAGATGCCACGCCTTCTGAGCAGCAGGCCCCGGTTACCAATTCGCCTTCACCATCCGGGACGCAAACTCCCGAATCGCAGTCACAACAGCCCGAGGGAACCCCTCCCACCGCCGACGATGCCGGCGTCTTTGTATTCAAAAAGGAAGTTCAAGAAATTGTGTTGCACGCCACGGTGGTGGACGAAAAAAATCGCCTGATCACCACGCTCGACAAAGGTGCATTCACAGTATTTGAGAATAGCAAGCCGCAGCCGATTACTGACTTCCGGCATCAGGACGTGCCGGTCGCAATGGGCATAGTGATTGATAATTCGGGGTCCATGCGCGAGAAGCGTGACAAGGTGAACAAAGCGGCCATCAATCTGGTGCGATCCAGCAATCCGGATGACCAGGTTTTCGTGGTCAATTTCAATGACGAATTTTATCTTGATCAGGATTACACCAGTGACGTTAACAAGCTTCGCAGTGCGCTCGAGAAAGTGGAAACCCGCGGCGGGACTGCTTTGTACGACGCTATTGTTGCCTCCGCCGACCATTTAAAGAAGAGTTCGCAGTTACAGAGGAAAGTGCTTTTCGTAGTGACGGACGGCGAAGATAACGCCAGCAGGGAATCTTTGGAACAGGCAATCCGACGCTTACAAGAAGAGAATGGACCAACGGTTTACGCCATCGGCATCCTCGGCGAAGAGAAAGCGCGTCGCGCGAGACGGGCTTTAGAGGTTATTGCCGACCGCACTGGGGGGATTGCATTTCTTCCGCGCACCGTGGACGAAGTGGATGAAATCAGCCGCACCGTCGCCCATGACATTCGCAGCCAGTACACCATTGGGTACAAGCCTGCGACTCCGAAATCCGTGCCTGGATATCGTGCTATTCATGTAGATGCTCGCGCCAAAGGGTATAAAACCCTCACGGTAAGAACTCGAACCGGCTATTATCCGGGACAAGAGCAGGCTAATAGATAGGATATTGCACTCGATTTTCTGCCGCACCAAGTTACCCGTCCGGTGATTGACGCTTCTGCCGTCACTTCCGTAGTCTGTACGAGTACCTATGAAAACCATCGAAGGCTCACGCCTGCGCGTTGCGGATGACATCACCCAACTGGTGGGTGAAACCCCCGTCCTCAAATTGCGTAGGGTACTTCCCAAAAACTGCGCACAAGTATTCGCGAAACTCGAATACCTTAACCCCGGTGGCAGCGTGAAAGATCGCGCGGCCATTGGGATCATTAATCGGGCCGAAGCGCAAGGTCTGCTGAAGCCCGGCGGAACTATCGTCGAAGCGACAGCCGGGAACACTGGCATCGGACTAGCCCTGATCGGGGTGAATCGCGGCTACAAAGTTGCTCTCTTCGTGCCGGAAACATTTTCCGAAGAGAAGGTCACGATTATGAAGGCTCTGGGCGCCGAAGTGACTCGCACTCCGGACGACGAGGGTATGCAGGGGGCGATTCGCCAGGCTAAAGCGCTGGCGGCAAAAGATCCGACTTCGTTCATGGCCGCTCAATTCGAAAATCCCGCTAATCCCGACTTCCATTACGAAACCACAGCCGCCGAAATCTTCGAGCAAATGGAGGGCGATGTGGACGCTCTCGTGATGGGGACTGGGACCGCAGGCACTTTCACCGGAGTTGCGCGATATTTTAAAAAGTACTTGCCGAACGTGCTGACGGTGGCCGTCGAAACCGAAGGTTCGGTGCTGGGCGGTGGAAAGCCCGGCAAGCACAAGGTGGAAGGTATTGGATCAAGCTTCATTCCCAAAAATTTTGACCCGGCGGTGTGCGACGAAATTTTGATGGTTACCGATCCTCAAGCCTTCGGCATGGTCAAGCAATTGGCGGCGCGCGAGGGAATACTCGCTGGCTCCAGTGGAGGGGCGAACGCGTATGCAGCCGTGCAAATCGGATTACGACTCGGCACCGGAAGGCGCGTGTTCACTATTATTCCGGATTCAGCCGAGCGCTATCTTTCAAAGAAAATATTTGACGGCGGGATTTAAACCGATCTCACAACGCTCGTCAGTCCTGGTCCGTTGGTGTATCGCCTCGATTGAATGTTCAAAACTATGCCAAAGAAAAAGAATTTCGGTTTTGCCACTCGCGCCATCCACGCCGGACAAGAGCCTGATCGCGAAACCGGCGCGGTCAACGTCCCAATTTATGCCAGCTCAACTTACGTGCAGCAGGGAATCGGCAGGCATAAGGGATACGAGTACGCGCGCGTCTCCAACCCCACCCGCACACGCCTCGAGGAAAATCTGGCGTCACTGGAAGGAGGCGTTGCGTCACGAGTGTTCGCCAGCGGCATGGCCGCCATCAATGCCATCCTTACTATGTACAAATCCGGAGACCACGTAGTCTGCGGCAACAATCTTTATGGCGGAGTGCCTCGCCTCTTCGACCAGGTCCTTTCGGGATACGGTTTTGAATTCACTTACGTTGACACTTCCGACGTGGACGCAGTCAAAAAGGCGATCCGCAAAAAAACGAAGATGGTGTATGTCGAAACTCCCACCAATCCGCTGATGGCGCTCAGCGACATCGCTGCTATCAGCCGCGTGTGCAAGCACAGCAATGCTGAGCTGGTTGTGGACAACACCTTTATGTCACCCTACTTCCAGCAGCCGATTGCGCTTGGCGCCGATATGGTGGTCCATTCGACTACTAAATTTCTTAATGGTCACAGCGATGGTCTGGGCGGAGTTGTTGTGTGTACAAATCAAGAGCAGGCCGAGCAGCTAGGTTTCGTGCAGAAGGCGGCTGGGGCGATTCTTTCTCCCTTTGAGTGCTGGCTGATATTGCGCGGAGTGAAAACTCTCGCGGCCCGCATGCGGCAGCACGATCGCAGTGGGAGAATCGTTGCCGACTTTTTGGATGGACATAAAAAAGTGAAGAAGGTTCTTTACCCCGGACTGTCGAACCATCCTCAGTACAACTTAGCCAAGCGGCAGATGACTGGCTTTGGTGCCTTGATCACCTTCGAAAGTGGATCGTTGGACAACGCGAAGCGGTTGCTTAAAAAAGTTCGCGTGTGTTCCCTGGGAGAATCGCTGGGAGGGGTTGAGACGCTGATCTCCCATCCTGCCACGATGACGCATGCTGCCCTCGGTAAAAAAGGACGCAAGAAAATTGGAATTACCGACGGGATGGTCCGCATTTCGGTGGGAATTGAAGACGTAGAAGATATCATCGCCGATCTGGAAGTGGGTCTGGCGGCCATCTAGCCCTTGTCATCCTGAGAAAGGGAGTTCCGCGCAAGCGCGGAACTCGCGACGAAGGACCTATGTAGTTGATCTTTTGCAGTGACAGAAATCCATAGGTCCTTCGTTGGCAATCCTTCGCAATCGAAGGATTGCACTTCCTCATGATGACAGAGGTATTAAAATGAGAGTCGCCATTACTTCGGCTCGTCTCCCACGGATTCCTCAATCCAGTTCAAATAATCTGCGCTTCCGTCCTCAATAGCGGTAACGATGCATTCAGGCAAGTCGTATGAATGTAGTTTCTTCACTAAGGCTTCGGCAGGTCCGAGCTTTAAAGAGGTGGTCTTGATTATCAGCAAGCACTCTTCAGCAGTTTCGACTTTGCCTTCCCAACGATAAACCGATTCAATTCGCGGAATGATGTTTACGCATGCTGCCAGGCGTGCCTCGACCAGAGCGTGTGCTATTTTTCTGGCCTCATCCTGCGAACCCACAGTCGTCAGCATGATCTTCTTGTCGGTCATATAATTGGCTTTCTCATTTACCTTAGATGGCGAGTTTTCATCAAAGGGCACTTTACCAGCGACACAGATATTCTCCGAGGCAGCAATGACAACGCAAATAAAGTTCGGAACTTCAGGATGGCGAGCGGTGATGGCCGAGGAATTTACTTTCGCCAACGTACGTCGCGCGGTGCATGGGATTGCCGCATACGTGGCTTCACAAAAGAAGGATGGCGCGCGAGTGATCGTGGGTCGCGATCCCAGATTTCTCGGGGAAACTTTCTGCACCATGGCGGCGGAAATTCTTGCGGGACACGGCATCACTCCGGTGGTCATTGCGGATCCCGCGCCAACGCCCGCAATTTCTTTCGCGGTTATCAAGGAGCATGCCGAAGGCGCTATCAATTTCACGGCGTCGCATAACCCGCCGCAATACAACGGAATAAAGTTTTCTACTCCGGATGGCGCGCCGGCTTTGCCCGAAGTGACGAAAGCCATCGAGATCGAGATCAAAAAGTTCGACGCGAACCCATCGCCATCTGCCGCGCAGGCTAAATCAAAACCAAGCGAAGCGCTCGATCCACGCGCCACATACCTCGCAAGGCTGGGCGAGATTACTGATCTTGATGTTATCCAGAAAGCCGGATTGCGAGTTGTCTACGATCCTTTCTGGGGGGCAGCGAGAGGTTATCCGGACCTGCTGCTGCGTGAAGCGGGAATTGCGGTGGCAACCGTCCACGATTATCGCGATGTTCTCTTCGGGGGAAACGCGCCTGAGCCCGATGACCACTTCATGG
>JALYIM010000142.1 GCA_030775785.1 Acidobacteriota bacterium | reverse complement strand
AAACTCTGTTGGAACGGTAGTTGCGTCTGGCTGGGTCGGAGCTAAGCTGGGTTCCTGGGGCACTTACAGCGTCTATCCCATCGACTTCATTGTGACGGCGGTCAGCAGGTGCACCATGTCGGTGAGTGGTGTGGTTTCTGCGACCTCTTCAAGTTTTCGCGTTGACACTCCAGCGAACTTATATGCCACCCCACTGGCCAACAATCTGTATTTTCACGAAAACCAGCGCGATGGCACGAACTTCGTTCGTACTCCATTGCGGACAGCGGCGGGACATCTTAATGACACGAATGCTACCGTGTACAGTACTCCGACATTCGACAACAATGACCTTGTGATTGGGAGCCTCAGTCCGACGGGCGCAACCATCGACGCGGAAGGGGGATGGTGGGACGCAGGCGACTACCTCAAGTTCGTCGAAACGCACAGCTACGTGGTTGCACTGATGCTGATCGGCATCCGGGACTTCCCCAACCAGATGGGAAGCTCCTCAGCTACCTCCAACTTCTCGTACGAAGCGCAGTTCGGAGTGAGCTGGTTGCAACGCATGTGGGACGATTCGACAAGGACTCTTTACTACCAAGTCGGCATCGGAACTGACTTCAAAAATTTCAATTATCAGAGTGACCATGACGTTTGGAGACTCCCGCAAGCGGACGATACTTTCGGCGGGACGGACCCCCAATTCCAATACATCCGCAACCGTCCGGTGTTTGTAGCGGGACCTGCAGGGGCAAAAATTAGTCCCAATCTTGCCGGGCGTCTGGCCGCCAGCTTCGCGGAATGCTTCGAGGTATTTCAGACGACAAATGTGACGCTGGCTAATCAATGCATCTCCGCGGCCGAGCACATTTTTGATCTGGCGAACGCTTCACCAAGCGGAACCCTGCTCACGGTCGCCCCTTACAGCTTCTATCCCGAAACTGAATGGCGCGACGATTTGGAACTAGGTGCCACAGAACTTTTTTTCGCTTTGCGACGGGGCAATCTGCCTGCTGGCTTACCGCATACTGATCCTCTGTACTATTTGCGGCAGGGAGCGAATTGGGCCAGCGCGTACATTGCGAGTACAAACGATGGAGCCGACACGCTAAATCTTTACGATGTGAGCGGGCTCGCGCACTTTGAACTTTATCGTGCTATCTCGCTTGCGTGTAGCCCTTCGGGCCTCGCTGTCACCCAAGCGCAGTTGCTGGCCGACATCAACAAGCAAATAAGGGCGTCCGTTAATCGCGACCACAATGATCCCTTCGGGTACGGCTTGCCGTGGAATACCTACGACAGTGTTTCGCACGGGGCAGGTCTAAGCGTCATGGCCGCTGAATACAATTATCTGAGCAGTAACAGTTCCTACGCCGCCGACTCGCGCAGGTGGTTAGCAAATATTTCGGGAGCCAATGCTTGGGGAGTTTCATTTACTGCCGGCGATGGCACGATTTTTCCCCTTTGTATGCATCACCAAGTTGCAAATATTGCTGGGTCATCCAATGGACAAACGCCAGTTCTCGCGGGTGCCGTGGTTGAGGGCTCCAACAGCGCGGCGACGTCTGGCTTGATCACCGGCATGGCAACGTGCCCGGCGGGCGGCGGTGACGTCTACAAGAAGTTCAACGGAAATGGCTCCACCTACAGGGACGAGGTACAGTCTTATTCAACCAACGAGCCTGCCATTGATCTGAGTGCAACATCGTTCTTGATGTATTCATGGAGGATGTCCGGAGGGCCGAATGGAACTCCTTAATTGAGGAACACTTCTCAACGCCGAGGTGGCGATGGTACGTGTCCCGTTCCAACTGACTCGCAGCTCTTCATGGATGGCGTCGTTTTGAATCTGGTCAAAGATCCGAAAGCGTCAGCTAAAGCTGCTGCGCTGGTGTAACGAAACATCCTTTGCTGCGCACCAGATCAAATTGTCGCGGCAAGCTCTATCGACCCATGTAGCTTGATCCGACCGTAATGCGGGGCATCCGATGGCAGCTAAACGCTTATGACGACGGCTCGACTCGCGACCTGTTCGGCGTTTGCTAAAAGTAATTTTCCTCCATACCAACCTGCTAGATGACCAAGCACGGTTAATTGCTTACTTCGCCTTCGCTGTTTATTTCTTGTTTAGGTGTCGCCTGCTAACATCACGAAAGTTGTCCGCGTGAACAGCTCGGCTGGGGAGGGCATTTCTGAGGATATTGTTGGTGGAAGACCAATCCGATGCGACCCAGGTTCTTGCGAAGGGTCTTCGCGAACACTCCTACGCTGTCGACATTGCGCGCGATGGCGATGCGGCGCTCTACCAGACTGGCATCAGCGATTACGACGTCATCCTTCTGGATGTAATGCTGCCTGAGCGGAACGGAATCGAAGTCTGCCGAAACCTGCGGGCGGGAGGTTCGGCGGTGCCCGTCCTTATGCTTACGGCCCGTGACGCAGTTCACGATCGAGTGCAGGGTCTCGATGCTGGAGCAGATGACTACTTGAGTAAACCTTCTGACTTTCATGAGTTGTTGGCTCGCATTCGAGCATTGCTACGGCGCGGTCCGCGATTGCAAGCGGAGACCTTGCAGATCGCAGATCTAGTGATGAACACGCGAGCACGCCGTGTTTCACGCTCGAAACGCGCCATTATTATTGGTTCAGCGACAAATACGGCCCTGCTCGAGGGTCATCTGCAGAAGAGGGCGACAACGAGACAATTCCGCCCCTGGAAAGCCTCAAAACATTCATTCCCCCCGACAAGCTGTGGCCGATCAATGACTATTGGAAAGGATATTTCGGAGCGAAGAAAGCATTACGGCCCTTGACCATCGTTTGAGATTACTATGCAACCGGGGATCGCAGTTCGGCTAAGGTTTACGTAGTGAATCAGACCTCCGATTCGCGTGAGAAGTTGAAAGTTTCACTCGCTTTCTACAATGTTGACGGCACTCGAACATTCTTGAAAGAAGTGAATGCGTTTAGTATGGGACCCCAAACGTCGGTAGAAGCCATGACGGAGGGACGGGTTCCGGGACTCAGTTCCACATACTTCGTGCGTTGTGCACTACGAGACGAGAAAGGCGACTTGCTGAACGACAATGTGTATTGGGCGTCCGCAACCGACGACGGCCTCGGGGATCCGGAAAAAGATGAACAGTTCAAAACCAACCTGGCGAAGTGGGCAGTTATGTCAGCACTGAGCACTATGCCAAAAACCAACGTTGACGTGAGCTCAAAAGTGGATTCGAAAAATGACCAGGATGTGGCCACTATTACGCTGACCAACAATTCGAACAACGTGGCTTTTTTTCTGCGTGCCTAGGTCACCAAAGGCCTGAACGGGGAAGAAGTGCTACCTATTATTTATGATGACAATTACGTTACCGTTTTCCCCCATGAGAAACGGTCCATCACCGTAACCTTCAGCAAGTCTTCACTTCAGGATCAGCCTGCTAACCTGCGAGTGGAGGGCTACAACGTTGAGAGCAAAGCATACGGGTTTGGGAAAATGCGGAAATAATAATGAAAATTCCGTGGAAAACCCTTCGCACGCTAGGTGCGTTGTCTCTTCTGGGTTGGCCCAGGCAGCGGGGGCTTCGGCACGGGCCTCGTGGAGTGGAGTGCTGCGTGACGCGTCGCTTAAGGCCGCGATTCCTAAGGCAGAAGTGCTTCGACTTCCTCCAGAACCCACTTGTCGGGTGTTTCGAGATGACAATCGTATCCATAGAAACGGCCGTTGAAAATGTGCTGAAATGAGCACGCTCTCTGGCCACGCAAAATCGGATTTTCTTCTACTTCCTGAAAGTCCCCATCCGGAGAAGCGGCCGCGAACACTTTGACCTGCCACTCCCCCTCGGAATCCGTGGTGTAACGATGTGGGTAAACTTCGGTCGCGAGATAATAAACTCCCATCTTTTTCCCAGCTGCATCTTTCGCATGCTTCACGTAAAGCAGAGTCGGAGCGGCGATGGTATCGATAGTTGTCATCAAGATTTTCTCGGGAGCGCTGTCGAGTTGCTGGACCGTCGTCGCGCTTTTGCTGATCAATTCGAAGTGATCGTGATCGTTGCCGCGATAGAAGGTTAGATAGAAACGGCCGGAGCGTGGATCGTGAAACAGATTCGGATTTTGATTGCGCTGGTTCGGTGTGCCCTGCACCAAAATCTTCTCTTCCTTCAAATGAAGACCATCTTCAGACGATGCAAGCACGATGTGGCTACTAGTAGTGTCGTATTCACGAGTGGTCGCGAAATACAGCGTGCTCTTGTGTTTTGGATCTGCCTTCGCCAGTGCGGAGGGCCAACGCGCATTGGTCCACAA
>JALYIM010000141.1 GCA_030775785.1 Acidobacteriota bacterium | reverse complement strand
GAAACTATCAGTTATTGCAACTTGCTCCCTGGCTGTTGACCAAGGCCAATCCCATCCGGTTTGAGTTTGTTAGCCACAAGCTGACGAGGTTGCTCTCTCCTTTGGCATTGCTCTTGGCATTGTTGAGCTCTGCTCTCCTCAACGGGCCAATCTATCGAATTGCGTTTGTGTTGCAAATCGTGTTTTACGGGTTCAGTTTGCTGGCGACGATGCAATTGAAGGAAGGTTGGTTGGCGCGTCTTTCGGATGCGGCCTTCACCTTCGTGGTCTTGAATGCTGCAGCGGTCGTAGCTTTCGGTAATTTCTTGACTGGCCGAAAGGCAGCTTGGACTCGTTGAGTGACAGCCGACGACAAATTTCGCGTAGTAATCGAGAGTAAACGTGATAACAACTTTTAAGTCTAAAATTGAATACGTGCGAGAAAACAGGAGCACATTGGCTTATCAGGCCATTGTATTGTTCTCACTGGTTTATTTCCTGCGCCCCGAAGATTTCATTCCGAAACTCGCTTTCATACCTATGAATAAGATCGTGGCCGGGATCGCGTTGTTGGCGCTGATCTTCGGAGCCCGACCCAAGAATCGCCAGAAATTGCCAACCGAGCTTAAGGTCTTGCTACTTCTGCTTCTTCACCTGCTCCTAACAATTCCATTTGCCTCCTGGCGAGGCGGCGCATTTGACGCAGTGATTAACAAGTTTTCTAAGGGGGTAATCATCTCCCTGTTGATCGTATTCGTCGTCACTTCGGTGAAAGAACTTCGGAGATTGCTGTACATTCAGTGTGCCTCGATATCCTCGGTAGTTCTCCTGTCGATTATCGCCCACCATTCTGAAGGGGGGCGACTGATGGGAATTCAGAAGGGTATACTCGAAAATCCAAACGATTTGGCAATCAATGCTGCCATAAATTTTCCCTTATGCCTTGCTTTCATGCTGGCAGCGAGGGGAGGAGCGCGAAGAGCCTTCTGGGGGATTGGCCTGGTGTCCATGATGTATGCCGTTGTAGCAACATACTCACGCAGCGGATTGATCGCTATGGTAATAAGTTGTTTGATCTGTTTGTGGGAATTCGGCCTAAAAGGCCGCCGGCCGTTGTTTTTAGTGGCGGCCGGCCTCGTGGCCCTTGCAGGAATCGGCGTTATGGTGGGCACGCGAAACTACTTAATCCGCATTGAGAGCATGTGGGAAGGGAACATCAAGGGTTCCCTCGACCGGGGTTCGTTGGACGCCCGCCAAGAATTACTGAAAACCAGTCTAAAGCTAATGGTACAGCACCCGGTATTTGGGATCGGTCCCGGCAACTTCCCACTATTTTCTCCTGGCTGGGGCGTCGCTCATAATACCTATACAGAAATAGGGGCTGAAGCGGGAATTCCGGCATTGCTGCTGTTCCTGCTTTTTCTCGCGCTTTCGGTCCGCAAGGTTAAAAGGGTGCGCAAATTACCGGGTTACAAAGAGAATCCAGACATACGCTTATGGGCTACCGCGTTTTGGGCAGGTATCGCCGCTTATATGGCCGGCGCCATGTTTGCTTCTACTGAATACACCCTTTTCCCCTATTTCCTCGTCGGATATATATGCGCTCTGCATAACATCGCCAAAACATCCAAATTGGACGCTTCCCCTTTGAGTAAGATTACAACAAGCAGTAAAGGAGATCTGCCCTATGGTGTGGATAGCGAACGGCAACTTGCATGGAATCGCTGAGAAAGTCTTGCGCGTCCCGCGACGTACTTCATTTAACGTTACAGTTCGGGAGAAAAAACAGAAGCGAGTGGGTGTAAGCTCCCTGTTTCGCCACATTCGCGGCGTGTTGCCAGCGTGTTCCGCTTTCTACCGAAGCAACCGCACCTGCACAGTGATAGTCCGCCGGCATGTGTCGTGTCGGCGCGGAGACCTACACATCGGAAGTCAGCCACGATGTGTTCGCGATCGAAAGCCAGATTTGATAGCACAGAGTAGGCACTTTTGCGGCGCTGCGGAGGTCGAGACGTGTGCGGGATAGCGGGCATTGTGGGCCGTGAAGGCGAGACCGTCGAGCCATCCGATATCTATCGAATGTGCCAAACCATTATTCATCGAGGGCCGGATGACCAAGGGATTTACGCCAGAGGTGCGGTCGGTCTCGGCATGCGGCGGCTCAGCATAATCGATCTTTCTGGCGGGCGGCAGCCCGTGCATAACGAAGATCGGACGGTGTGGGTGGTGTTCAAC
>JALYIM010000140.1 GCA_030775785.1 Acidobacteriota bacterium | reverse complement strand
CGAAGCCAGCGCTACTTTAACGAAGATTTTTCTATTATCAAACGAACCCTTCTGACTGAATCTGCCGCCTTGGTTTTGAAGGCGGAGCTGTTCAATGCTTTCAATCGCCATACTTTCAGGAGGCCTGATACTGGGCCGCTCGATTCGACCTTTGGTGCAACTACCGACGTCGTGGGCACGCCACGAAACGTGCAGTTCACCCTGCGTTTGGAATTTTGACGCTAGTCACCAATTGCAGACGCGAGATTCCCGGTCACCGGAGGCGCTGGACATACTGGCGGACGAAGTTATTGGATTGTTATCATGACGCGCCGCACAGAAATCTGTCTCTTTAATTGCAAAGCTGTACGCCTCTTTATCCTCCTAGGGTTGGCTTGTTCGGGCGCTTACACTTCGGCACAGCTGTCGCCCGCGGCGGCCGCGAAGTTCAGACAGGGCACTAGTGCCTTGCAGCAAGGGCAACTGGACAATGCTGCGGCGTCCTTTGAAAGTGTTATCCACGATTCTCCAGCTTTTGCCGAAGCTTATTTCAATCTCGGATTAGTGCGAGAGCAGCAGGGACGTTTTAATGATGCACTGGTTCCTCTGCAACATGCGCTGGCGCTCAAACCCTCTTTGCGCGGCGCAAATTTATTCCTAGGCATCGCACAATACAGACTGAATCACTATAAGCCGGCACTCGCGGCTCTCGGCCGAGAAGTTCGCGTGAATAGCGCGGACGCGAAAGCATGGATGTGGCTTGGCGTAACCCAGCTTGCAGCAGAGCAACCAGAAGAGGCTGTGGCTGCCCTGGATAAGGCTGCCAAGTTGGCTCCCGACGATGTAGATATTCTCTATCATCGCGGACGAGCACACATGCTTGTGTCCAAACAAAGTTACGAACACATGCTCCGTGCCGATCCTGGCTCGTGGCGAGTACGACAGGTCTTGGCGCAAGCTGATGCTGAGGCGAATCGTTATCAGGATGCTATCGCTGAATACCAAGCGGCGATCAAGCTAGCGCCGGAACAGCCCGGCTTGAATGAAGAGCTCGGGACGCAATATTGGAACAATGGGGAAATGGAGAAAGCCGAAGGGGCTTATCGGCGGGAGCTCGAAATTGATCCAGAAAGCATTTTGGCTCAATACAAGCTTGGTAGCATTCGAATAGAGCGTGCGAAACCGCGAGAAGGCAAGCCCTTAGTCGAAGCTGCATTACGCCAGAGTCCTAAGTTGCGAGATGCCCAGTATTACCTTGGACGCGCCGACATGCAGATTGGGAACGATCAAGCCGCGGTCGAAGAGTTCAAAAGCGCAATTTCCGGAGATAGCGATCCTGAAATCGTCCAGCAGGCTTATTATCAGCTTGCCCAAGTTTATCGTCGGTTGCACCGGACGCAAGAAGCTCAAGAAGCTCTGGCAGTGTTCCAGAAGTTAAAGAATGAAGGCAGTGAAAATCAGCAGAAGCGGCTCGAAAAGAAACAGGGAAGTAGTGAGCCCGGGGATTCGTCGCCCAATCAGAATTGACCGGCCTAATTTTTTATCGCCCTACTTTGGAGATTAAGGTGTTTGTTCGCTACGCGCAGTATTTTCTTGCAGCCAGTCTTGTGGTGGCAACCAGCTCCGCGCAAACGTTCGTCTCTGCCGGGCGGAGTGAAAGATCGAAGATTGAAGTCTACGAAACTACCGCCGACCTAAAAGAATCCCTGCAAAAAAGACCTGATCTGGAATTCGGTCAGTCTCAAACGAACGCGCTCGCGATCAATGTTGATCAGACCAAGACCTATCAGCAGATGGATGGCTTTGGGGCTTCGATCACGGATTCTTCCGCGTGGTTGATTCACAACAAGCTCAACAGCGAAGAGCGGAAGGATCTCATGGTGAAGCTGTTCGATCCGGTGAACGGAATCGGACTGAGCTTTCTTCGCCAGCCCATGGGAGCAAGCGATTTTGCGCTGAACGATTACAGCTACGATGATTTGCCCGCGGGACAAACGGACCCTGAGATGAAGAGGTTTTCGATTGAGCATGATCGCACCTACATCCTCCCGGTTCTTCAACAGGCGCTCGCGATCAATCCCCAGCTGAAAATTATGGCAACTCCCTGGAGTCCTCCGGGATGGATGAAGAGCTCTGGATCACTTATCGAAGGGACATTGCTGAAGTCTTTCTATCCAGCGCTGGCAAAATACTTCGCCAAATTCATACAAGCGTATACGGCGGCAGGCGTACCGATTTATGCAGTGACCATGCAGAACGAGCCGCTTTATATTCCGAAAGATTATCCGGGAATGGGAGTTTCGGCTGATGAGCAACTTTCTTTTGTACGCGATCATCTCGCCCCCGCCCTTCGCGAATCAGGACTCAATACAAAAGTCCTGATATTCGATCACAATTGGGACTTAATTGCTTTTCCGCAGCAAGTTCTTGCCGATCCGAAAGCCGTTGCTGTAGTGGCGGGCACTGCCACCCATTGTTACGGCGGAGATGTATCCGCGCAGTCTAAGTTGCACGATCAGTTTCCGACAAAGGAAATTTGGGAAACGGAATGCTCCGGCGGAGAATGGCAGAAGGGAAATCTTCTGGAGCAGCAGGCTAAGCTGATAATTGATGTGACGCGCGACTGGGCAAAGAGTGTCGTGTTGTGGAATCTGGCGTTAGACCAGACCAATGGCCCTCATACCGGCGGATGCGGCACTTGCCGAGGCTTAGTGACTATAAGAAACGATGAGGCTGCTCAATCCTCGACCATGACATCGCCAACGAAGCTAACCGTTGACTACTTCGCACTCGGACACATCAGCAAGTTCGTGGTTCCTGGAGCGTATCGAATCGAATCCGATAGTTTCGAAAAAGATAATCTTATTGACGTCGCATTTAAGAATCCTAACGGCTCCGTCGTGTTGTTGGCCCTGAATAGCGGCGATAAAGCGCAAACGATCGAGGTGAATTGGGACAACAAGCACTTCGACTACACTCTCGCTGCGGGGACCCTCGCTACCTTTCAGTGGCACGCCAGTCCAGTTCAACCAGGCCATTGATTTCAATCGAGCACAAGCCCGCGCGGAGTGCACGACTTTGTATCACTGCTATCGTTTTTTATTGCTTAGTATCCGCGAACATCGCGGGGTGCCAGCAGGTTAATCCAAATACTGGAGCGCCGGCGCCCGCAAATCCCCCCGGACAATTTGTTGATGTGACAAGAGCCAGTGGTGTCAGTTTTCTTCATCAGGCATCGCACACTTCCAAGAAATATTTGATTGAAACCATGGGACCCGGAGTAGCTTTGTTCGATTTCGACAATGATGGCCGATTGGATATCTTCGTGGTGAATGGAGCACCTCTTCAGGATCCGACAGCAAAAAGCACCATCCCACAGAAAAGCGGACCGAAGTATTGGAATCGCCTTTATCACCAGAAAGCGGACGGTAAGTTTGAAGACGTCACCGAAAAGGCAGGTTTGCAGGGAATCGGCTATGGCATGGGTGTAGCCGTAGGTGATTACGACAATGATGGCTACGAAGACTTGTACGTAACTGCCTATGGAGGGAATCGGCTCTACCACAATAACGGCGACGGTACGTTTCGAGATATTACAGAGGAGGCTGGTGTCGGCGGCGGCGGTTGGTCAACCAGCGCGGCCTGGGTAGATCTCGATAATGATGGTCTGCTGGATCTCGTGGTGTTGCGATACATGAAGTGGGATTTCGATGACATTTGGTGCGGCGAGCATAAGGACGGTTACAGATCTTACTGCCATCCTGATATGTTCGCGCCAATTGCTCCGCTGGTTTACCGCAATAATGGTAACGGGCACTTTACCGAGGTCTCGCAGAAGCTCGGACTTTCCAAGCCCGGCAAAGGCCTCGGCATCGCTGTTGCCGACTATGATCGCGATGGGCATCTCGATATTTTTGTGGCGAACGATTCCATGCTCGAGTTCCTCTATCACAATAAAGGCGACGGAACGTTTGAGGAGGTGGGACTGCTGGCGGGAGTCGCAGTTGACGGAGATGGACGGACGTATGCCGGAATGGGCGCTGATTTTGCCGACTACAATAATGATGGATTGCCCGATCTCGTAATCACCGATCTGGCCAACCAGCGCTATGCTCTGTACAGGAACGCCGGCGATGGCAGCTTTGCTTATTCCAGTTTTGCTTCCGGACTGGGCAGCATGACCTCGCTTCATTCGGGATGGGGCATCCGCTTTCTGGACTACGACAATGATGGGTGGAAGGATCTTCTGATCGCACAGGGTCATGACCTTGATACGATCGAATTGACCAGTCCCAACTTACGTTATCGCGAACCAATGCTGCTGGCGCGAAATACCGGCAAGGAATTTGTGGACGTGTCGGCGAACTCGGGCAGCATCTTTCGTGAAGCTTGGGTCGCGAGGGGCTTGGCGGTGGGAGATATTGACAACGACGGCCGCGTAGACGCCGTGGTTACGACTAATGACGGCCCTCTTTACATCCTCCACAACGAGACTGCCACAGCCAACCATTGGCTGACCTTGAACCTGGTAGGACACAAGAGCAATCGCGATGCGATCGGCGCCGAAGTAAAATTAACGACCGCGAAGGGCGAACAATTCGCGACCGTCACCACAGCGAGTAGTTATCTCTCTTCCAGTGACAAACGTTTACATTTTGGCCTTGGCGCCGAGACGGTCGCGCCAGCAGTGGAGATTCGGTGGCCGAGTGGTGTAGTGCAGACTCTGAGAAATGTACGTTGCGATCAGATACTCAAGGTGGACGAAGCGGCCGGAACGATCGAGAAAAACAAGTGATCGGACGAATACGACTCCAATTTGCATTCCTAACCCTCCTGTCGTGGATATTGGTCGGTTCAGCGATGGGGCAGGAGAGCGCGATTGATAAGCCTCCCCAGCACAGCACGCCCATGGGAGTTTCGACGGGCGCCGTGCATGCGCCAGTCAAAGACGCGCAATCTCGTCCAATTACGGCCGGTGGATTTGTTGATGACGCGCCTGTCGTGTTTATAGACGTCACCAAGCAGTCTGGCTTGGAGAAATTCCATCACCGCTCTGGTTCTCGCGAGAAATCCACGATCATCGAGACTCCCGGTTCGGGTGTTGCTCTGCTTGATTACGATAACGACGGATGGCTCGATATCTATCTGCTGAATGGTTCCACGGTTGCTGCCATAAAGGGTAAAGAAGCAGCGCCGCGCGCCATGCTATTCCACAATAATCATGACGGGACTTTCACCGACGTTACCGATAAGGCCGGAGTAGCTAATGAGCGTTGGGGTTTCGGAGTTGCGGTAGGTGACTACGATAATGATGGCTATCCCGATATTTATGTAGCAAATTTCGGACAGAACCGCCTTTATCACAATAATCGTGACGGTACCTTCACAGATGTAGCCGCTAAGGCGGGCGTGATGCTGGGCGGGTGGTCCGCTGGACCCACATGGGGCGATTATGATCACGACGGCAGATTGGATCTATTCGTCCCCGGATATGTGAAATTCGACCCCGATCATCCGCCGATTGCTGGGCAGGGAAATATTCCTGCCGGCTTCTGCCAGTTTCGAGGTGCGAAGGTGATGTGCGGACCTCGGGGTTTGGCAGGTGAGCCAGATCACCTTTTCCATAACAACGGAGACGGCACTTTCACCGAAGTAAGCGAAAAGGCGGGGGTTGCCGATCATAAGGGCTACTACGGATTCGCTTCGGTGTTCGTGGACGTGGATGATGACGGATGGTTGGATTTGGCGGTGGCCAACGATTCTGTCCCCAACTACCTCTACCACAATCGTCATGACGGCACCTTTGAGGATGTCAGTTATATTTCCGGCTTCGCCCTTAGCGAGGATGGGCGGGAACAAGCCTCGATGGGAATCGCTCTTGGCGATTACAACCGCGACGGCAAGGTTGATCTTTACGTAACTTCATTTTCTGATGACTACAACACCCTTTACCGGAACGATGGCGACGGAAACTTCTCAGACGTCACCATGCAGTCTGGTCTGGGTGAACCGACGATCCCATTCTTGGGTTGGGGAACCGGATTCCTTGATTTCGATAATGACGGATTGCTCGATATCTTCGTTGCAAACAGCCATGTGTATCCTGGTATTGACCAGCAAGACTGGGGAACGACATGGGCGCAGCGGCCACAGCTTTTTCGCAATCTCGATGGGAGCAAATTCAAGGAGGTCCCACCTGCGACGAAGAGTGGCCTGGCAGATGTACTTACCGCCCGGGGAGCGGCTTTCGGAGATCTCTTCAATGACGGCCACATAGACGTCGTCATCAACAATGTTGATTCGACCCCGACGCTATTACGAAATGTCGTTAAGAACGACAACCACTGGATTACTTTGAAATTAGTTGGTGGACCAAAAGGTCCGCGTGATGCAATTGGAGCCAAGGTTTTCGTTACGACTGGAAAGGTGCGACAGCGAGGAGATGTTTTTAGCGGAGGCAGCTACGGATCAAGTTCCGACCAGCGCATTCACTTCGGATTAGGCACATACTCGAAAATAGACAAGCTCGAAATTGAATGGCCTAGTGGGACAAAACAGGAGATTTCTCTTCCGGGGGTGGATCGCATTATTACAGTCATTGAGGGAAAAGAGCCGACGGCGAATTGAATCAGGGTACGAGAGAGACAGTCATGGTTCGGAGTTTTGCGTAGGTTCGCTAAGACCATTCAGTTGCGAGGCACGTTCCAGTTCCATTTTTGCTTTCTGTGTCAGCCCTTCCTTGCGATAAATTTGTCCCAGGATAAAGTGCAGGCGCGCGCTTTGTGGAGCAATAGTCACAGCCTTCTCGAGCTGCTTTTGAGCTTCTTCCATTTGATTCAGGTCCGAATAGGCTTTGCCCAAGTATTCATACGCTCTGGCATCTTTTGGGGAGACTTCGACCGCCTGTTGCAGATAGGGCAGAGCCTCCTCTGAGCGATTTTGTTTCATGAGAAGAGCTCCCAGATCAATGAACGGACCGCTGGTTTTGTCCAGACTTTGTGCCTGCCACGCAATCGCGGTTTTATAAGCTGTGATCCCTTCTTCTGTGCGGCCAAGCCCTTCATAAGACAATCCAAGATTATCTTCGGCCTTGACATTCTTAGGTTCAAGCTTCAGGCATTGGCGAAATGCGCCTACCGCGTCCTCTAATTTGCTTTCGTTGTATTTTGTGCGGCCGAGATAGTACCAGGCTTGCGAATCCTTCGGATCGCCCTGAAGCGATTTGGTAAACCATTTGTCAGCATCGGCATAATCTCCGAGCAGAACGTAATCGAGAGCGACGACCTTCAAATCGAACGCACTAGGATCATGGAATCTCGCCGCCTCGGTATATTCTGCGAGCGATTCTTTTGGTTTTGTTTCCCTGAACAAAATATTGCCTAGCAAGAAGTGACCGTCGGCGGAATTTGCATGAGTCTTTAGGTAAATGCGAGCGGTGCGTTCAGCCGAAGATAGATCGCCACTCTGAAGGAAGGATGTCGCCTGTTGCAACAAGCTCTCAAGCCTGCCAGTGGAACCGCTGTCGCGGCTTGGTGACTGGCTCGCATCTTCTCCGTCCTGATGCTGAGAGAGCAAATCCCCGAAAGCTAAGCTGTGAAGCAACGCCAGCAGTGTGAAAATAACAAATAAGATGCACAGTGATTGAAATGATCTGCCGCGGTGCAAGAAGGCGCGAACTGGTCGAGTGCGTAATTTTACGAAATGGCCGCGTGGCACAAAAACCCTCTAAGGTTTAACGATCATCGCCCTCTCTCACGAATATAATCGCAGACGTTGCCGCGATTCCGGTCCGATCAGATATGGAATGTTGCAACAAAAACACGCTATGATACGAGGCCGTATTACCGCGAACGCTACCAGCTTATACCGAGCCGCCAAGAGGAGATCGCATTCATGAAAAGAAATCGTTTCTCGCGACGTGAGTTCTTACAGACAACTGCGGGTGCAGCTGGCGCCAGCCTAGCCGCCAGAACCATCCTGCTGAATGCGGAACCCCTGTATGCATTGCCTCGGCCGGTTTCGCCCAGCGATCGCGTTCGCTTTGGAATTGTGGGGGTCGGCATGGAGGGCACCGGCCTGCTCACTACTGCGATTCAACTTCCGGGTGTGGAGTGCGCCGCGGCCTGCGATCTTTACGATGGCCGCCAGGAACTGGCGAAAGAGATCGCTGGAAAAGAGATTCGAACGACACGTCGCTACCAGGAATTGCTCGATGACAAAGAGATAGACGCCATCATCGTTGCAGTCCCTGATCACTGGCACAAGCAGGTAGTGGTTGACGCCGTCGGCGCAGGAAAGGATGTGTACTGTGAAAAGCCGATGTCACACAGTCCGGCGGATGGGCTCGCAATGGTCGCCGCGGCCAAGAAGACAGACCGAATCGTCCAGATCGGCGCTCAACGAACGAGTTCGGTCCTGTGTGCCAAAGCGAAAGAGCTTTACGAAAACGGCGCCATTGGCGAGTTAAGCCTTGTCGAAGGCACCTTGGGTCGTAACGATCCTACGGGTGCGTGGGAGTATCCTCCGCCTGCGGATTTGTCTCCCGAAAATTTAGATTGGGATACATGGCTCGGATCCGCTCCAAAGAAACCCTTTGATCCTTACTTGTTTGCGCGCTGGCGGTGTTGGAAGGAATATGGAACCGGATTAGCCGGAGATCTCCTCGTCCACTTGTTGAGTGGCATGCAGTTTGTTCTCGGAATCAACGAGATTCCGAAACGAGTATCCGCATTTGGAGGAATTTACCGCTGGAAGGATGGGCGCAACACACCTGACGTACATCCGGTACTGTTCGAGTACAAGAATGTGCCAGTCTATATGCGTCTCACGCTGGGTACTGAAACGCCCGAGACGACGCGCTTCATGGGATCTAAGGGAATTATCGAGCTGACGGAATTTGGAGTCAGCTATACACCTCAGGCAGGAGTTGATCTCTCTCCGAGCTACTACTGCTATGGACTGCCCAGCCGTTTGAAGGATCCCTACTTCAAAAAATGGCACGAGGAACACGATCCAAAACCCGGCGAAGAGCCCGAGACCGAAACCCGGAGCTTCAAGGGGAATGACTATGACGACCTTAAGCCACACCTGTGGAAGTTCTTCCAATCTGTCCGATCACGCAAGCCCGTTGTGCAGGATGTTGTGTTCGGTCACAACACAGCTCTAGGGTGCCACATGGCAAATGAGTCTTACTACAGAAAGAGCCCTGTGTACTGGGATCCGGTATCGCAGACAATCAAGTCATAGGGAATGGTCCGGCAACTGAGCTGCAAGCAGAAAGAATAAAAAGGGGGGGGCACAATTTCATGAAGCTTCGATCTATTGCATTCCCAGTGGTCATACTGATGTCACTGTTGGTGACTCTAGCGTATGGGGAAAAGACCGCGTCTTCGGACGCTAAAGAATCCGTTCAAGCTTTTTTAGGACGCTGGGACCTGACCTTGAAGGCGTCGGATCGTGAATATCCTTCGTGGATAGAGATCCGCCAGGAAGATGGACAGTTGAAAGCGCAGATGGTGAGCCGATGGGGGAACGCGCGTCCACTTCCCAGATTTGAAATCTCGAGTGGAAAGATAACGTTCGTCTCTCCCAAGGAAGAGGAGGACCGCAAGGACGATATGGTTTTTGAAGGAAAGATGACGGGAGATACTCTCTCGGGAACTACAACGGGGCAAGACGGAACTCCGTGGACATGGACTGGAAAGAAGGCCCCGTCCCTGCGCAGAACGGGTACGCCGAAGTGGGGAAAGCCTGTCAAGCTGTTTAATGGGAAAGATTTTACGGGGTGGAGACCGGACAAACCGAATGCGGAAAAGTCCTGGACCGTCGAAAACGGAACACTGGTAACTCCTGGAAATGGTCCCGAGTTGATTAACGATTCCAAATTCGAAGACTTCAAATTGCATATCGAGTTCAAATGTCAGCCCGAATCTAATAGCGGTGTCTACTTGCGAGGCCGCTACGAGGTGCAGATTGAAACTGATTCCGTTCAAGAACCCGCCAGCCACCACACGGGGGGAGTCTATGGTTTTCTGGCTCCGTCGCCTGAGCAGCCTCGTAAATCGGGAGAATGGCAAAGTTTCGACATCACGTTAGTTGGGCGAAAAATTACTGTCGTCCAGAATGGCACAACGGTAATTGATGATCAGGAGATCCCGGGAATTACCGGAGGCGCTCTTGACAGCCATGAAGAACTGCCGGGACCCATCTATCTTCAAGGTGGTGAAAAGGGGCATGTGGCATTTCGGAATATCATTCTTACGCCGGCCCGTAAATAATTTAGGAAGAATCTCGACTTGCGAGCGCCAACGTTGACCTTGTCTCACATTCGGCTGAAAAATAATCATGACTCATTTCTTGCGTGACATCCTTCGCCAGCCGTGCGAGTTACAGAGGACAATCAACTATCTAAATGGAGCTGGACGATCTGCGTTAGAAAAGGCGACGGCGTTAGTCCGAAACGCCCGGCATGTTTTTCTAACGGGCATTGGCAGCAGCTGGCACGCAGCTCTCACCGCTGGACCGCTGTTTTACCGTAGTGCTCATCCCGTGTATATGCTCGATGCAGCGGAGTTGTTGCAGTTTTCGTCCTTTCCCCCGGATTCAGCGATCATCGTGATTTCGCGAAGTGGTCGAAGCGTGGAGATCGTCAATCTAATTGCCAAGGCTCGAGAGAACGGGACGTCCGTCATTGGGCTCACGAGTTTCGAGGACGGGCCCCTGGCACAAGAGGCGCATATTTCAATCACAATTCCGGTTGCGCCCGATCACGCAATTTCCGTCAATACATATTCCGCATTGGCTGCCGCTGCGGGTGCTCTGGCTGTCTCGGTAGTCGGCACTTTTGACGAGAGTCTTTGTAATTCCCTGCTAGGCGCCATTGCGGAGACAGAGCAGGCCATACCAGCCTGGCAGGCACAGATTGCAGGCACAACATGGCATGTGCCCGGCAAGGCTACCTATTTCCTGGCTCGCAGTCCTAGTTTAGGCAGTTGCCATGAGGCAAGACTTCTTTGGGAGGAAGGCGTCAAATCGCCCGCGTCAGCAATGGGCACTGGCAGCTTCAGGCATGGCCCCCAGGAGATAGTCACTGAAGGTTTCCGCTTCGGCATATGGATAGACGGGGAGCGCATACGCGAGCAAGACCTTGCTGTGGCACGGGATCTTCGGAGGCCGGGTACATCCGTGATGTTGATTGGTCAGCATCTCCCCATAGATAGCGCAGACTTAGTGTTCCAGCTTCCTACCGTGCCGGCAGCTTGGCAGTTTCTGATAGACATTATTCCCGCACAGCTCGCTGCAGAACGGCTGGCAGGACTTTCGGGAGTGGATTGCGACTCGTTTCGCCTCTGTTCATTCATAGTCGAAGACGAGTATGGCCTTTTGCACGAGGAGATAGCGAATTCGAAAGATGCGAAGCAGCGATGATAATCAGCTTGCATTGCTGAAACAGGGGAGAACTTAGTGATTGGGGCGGTAGACATAGGCGGGACCAAAATAGCGGTCGGCATCGTGGATGGAGACGGAAATGTTTTGTCAAAGAGAGAATCTCCCAGCGGTGCCAATCTCGATTACCCGAAGAGCATGGCACGAATCGCCGGCATGCTTCGCGAATCGGGCCGCGACGCCGGAGCAGAAATAACGGGAATCGGAATTGGCTCCACGGGACCAGTTGATCCTTTCACTGGGCAGTTTGGCGATCTTGATTTCCTTCCCCAATGGCGGGGGAAGAACCTAGCAAAGGATCTGGGCCAGACGTTCCGCGTTCGGGTCGCTCTGGAAAATGATGCGGACGCGGGTGCTTTGGCAGAGTCGAGCTGGGGAGCGGGAAGGAATAAATCGCGATTGGTGTATGTCACCGTGGGGACGGGAATTGGTGGTGGAATTATTTTCGACGGCCGCCTCTACCGTGGCGTGGACGGCGCGCATCCCGAGCTCGGTCATCACGTTATTGATTCCTCTGGACCGGTATGCTCGTGCGGCTTTCGCGGCTGCTGGGAGTCACTGGCTGCTGGTCCCGCCATGGTCGCTTGGTTCAGGCAAAATGCGGGGACAGACTCTCATTATGATGACGACCTCACCGCGAAGCGTATCTGCGAGCTTGCACAGCAGGGAGATAAGCTGGCCCGACAGGCAGTCGAGCGCGAGACCCTCTACCTGGCCCTCGGTCTCGCCAATCTGATAAATCTGTTTACTCCCGACGCGATCGTGCTGGGTGGTAGCGTGATGAAGAGCGCAGATCTGTTTTTTGCGGGGATCCGAAAAGTAATTTCGCAAGGTTGCCGATTTGTTCCATTCGAGAAGACGGAATTGGCGTTGGCCTCGCTGGGCGACAACGTGAATCTCATCGGCGCTGCGAGGGCCTGGCACCATCGCTTTGGGCAGTCCGCAAAGGCGTAATCCATGGCAAAAAACCGCTACATGGTCGGACTCGTCTTCCTCACATTTTTCGCCATCTCTTTATTGACGAATATTCTTGGCCCGATTCTGCCCGACATAATCAGCAGCTTCCATGTCAGCATGACCGCTGCCGGATTTCTGGCCTTTGCTTTTTTTATTGCTTACGGGGTCATGTCCATCCCGGCGGGATTTCTGGTCGAGCGGTTCACTGAAAAACCTGTCATGATTTCCGCGTTTCTGGCGGGAGCACTAGGGTCACTCAGCTTCGCGCTCTTCCCCGGGTATCGCGTCGCATTTGCTTCATGGTTTGTGATTGGCGCCGGAATGGCCGTGTTGCAGGTTGCGATTAACCCGTTGTTGCGGGTGTCGGGTGGCGAAGAGCACTACGCGTTCAATTCCGCTCTGGCCCAGTTGGTCTTCGGAAGCGCGTCATTCTTGAGTCCGCGTATCTATTCGTATCTGGTATTGAATCTGACAAATCCTTCCGCAAACCAAAATGCGCTGTTGCGAGTCATGCGAAGAATCACTCCCAGTAAATTACCGTGGGCCTCAATCTATTGGATTTTTGCGATCTCGGCACTTCTCATGGGGTTCGTCCTGTTAGTTTCTAAATTTCCTCACGTTCAGCACACCAGCGAAGAAAGTGCTGGTTCCTTGCAGATGTACCGAAGCCTGGTACGTCAACGGGTTGTTTGGATGTACTTCGTCGCAATGTTTGCCTACGTGGGTTGTGAGCAGGGAACAGCTGATTGGATCTCTAACTTCTTGTATCGCTACCATGGCTTCGATCCGCATACTGCCGGTGCCACAGCGGTCTCGTGGTTTTGGGGGCTGCTCACAGTTGGTTGCCTGGGTGGGATGTTGTTGTTGAAGATATTTGATAGTCGCAAGGTGCTGATCGGTGCGTGTGTCGGCGCGTTGTGCTGTTTGACGGCAGCTTTATTTGGACCCGCAAAAGTTTCTCTGATTGCCTTTCCAGCAATCGGATTGTTCGCTTCTGTGATGTGGCCGATTGTCGTTTCTCTTGCGCTCAATTCCGTCGCCGAGTATCACGGCTCTTTCGCCGGGATTTTGGGAACTGGAATTATCGGCGGCGCGATTGTGCCAGTAATTATTGGGCGCATCGGAGACTATGCAGGCCTTCGGACTGGCGTCGCATTTCTTTATTTGACTTATGGATTCATTCTCACCGTAGGCTTCTGGGCTAAGCCGCTGATCACTAATGCCACGTTGAGTCTCATGAATACATCAGGGGAGCCCGTGGCCGACTAGGATGTGAATTTGTGCGACCGCGCCGGTGGGGGGCTGTCTTGGTTTCATCAATTCCTATGCGAATTCTTATAACGATCTTGATTGTAGTTTTCTTGATGGCGATTTGTGCCGCCGGTCAATCACCCTTGCCGCTCAGCCTGATGCCTGTTCCATCCGGTGTGCAACTTGGCAGCGGAGAATTGCAGATTACCCAGGCCTTCTCTGTCGGAGTCGCGGGCGTTCGCGATGCCGCCTTGGAACGTGGAGTACAACGCTTTCTTGTTGAGCTTTCCCATGAGACAGGAATACCTTTAAAACCGCGGACCGGCCAACCTTCCAATCCCACTCTGCGTATCCAAGCGGAGCACGACAGACAGCAAGTCCAAAAACGTGAAGAGGACGAGTCTTACGAACTTGACATAGACGGAAACGGCGCTCGGCTTACGGCACCGACTCCGCTTGGGATTCTTCACGGCCTGCAGACCTTCCTCCAACTGGTTCACACCAGCGCAACCGGATTCGCTGCGCCCCAAGTCACAATAAAAGATCAACCGCGGTTTGTCTGGCGCGGTTTGCTAATTGATGTTGGTCGGCATTTCATTCCGCCCGATGTGCTGAAGCGCGACGTGGATGGAATGGCCGCAGTGAAGCTGAATGTTCTGCACCTTCATCTTTCCGATAACGAAGGGTTCCGCGTCGAGAGCAAGCGCTTCCCAAAGTTACATGAAGCGGGCTCCGATGGTCTTTATTACACACAGGATCAAATTCGCGATTTTGTGAGTTACGCCCACGATCGTGGCATACGAGTGATTCCTGAGTTTGATATTCCAGGCCACAGCCGGTCTTGGTTTCTTGGATATCCCGAGCTGGCGAGCAATCCAGGCCCGTATACGCTCGGGCCGGGAGGCGGCGATCCTTTAATGGATCCCACTCGAGAAAGCACGTATAAATTCCTCGAAAAATTCGTCGCTGAGATGGGAACGCTTTTTCCTGATGCCTATTTCCATATTGGCGGAGATGAAGTCAACGGCCAACAGTGGGATAGCAATCCAAAGATTCAATCCTTCCTTCATTCTCACGACATGAAATCGAACCAGGATCTGCAAGCTTACTTTAATCAGCGGTTGCAGAAGATTCTGACTAAGCACCACAGGATCATGATCGGATGGGATGAAGTGCTGCATCCAGATTTGCCAAAGACCGTGGTAGTGCAGTCCTGGCGTGGGCAGCAATCGCTCGCTGCGGCTGCGAAGCAGGGATATAGCGGCATTCTTTCATATGGTTACTATCTGGACTTGATGTGGCCGGCGGCGCGGCATTATGCAGTAGACCCGATGAGTGACGCCGCTGCATCCCTGAGTTCGGAAGAGAAGGATCGGATTCTCGGCGGCGAGGCTTGTATGTGGACAGAGTGGGTGACCGCCGAAAATCTGGATGAGCGTGTCTGGCCCCGTACCGCCGCCATCGCTGAGCGGTTATGGTCGCCACAATCGGTTCAAGATGTGCATTCCCTGTACACGCGGTTGAACGACCTTAGCTGGCGTTTGGAATGGCTCGGTCTGGCGCATAGAAGCGGCGAGATTCAAATGTTGCACCGCATTGCGGGGACGGATGATATTTCCGCACTTCAGGTGCTTGCGGACGTGGTCGAGCCTGTCAAAGACTACACCCGCATGGACACACTAAAAACTCCCTGGGACAATTCGTCTCCGTTAAATCGGCTCGTTGACGCTGTCAATCCGGAAAGCGAGAAAGCACGACGTTTCCACCAGGTAGTGGACGTCTATATCCAAAGCGGCTATCAGAACCACGGCGCAGAATTAGAAATTCGGACGTTATTGAGCGCTTGGCGTGACAACGACGCGAAATTGCGTCCTCTTCTAGAGCAATCATTTCTACTGCGTGAAGTCGCCCCGCTTTCAGAAGATCTTTCGTCACTGGGTACGGCTGGATTACTGGCGCTCGATTACTTGGGCAAATCGGAAGCCTCCCCGGAGGCATGGAGGGAGCAGCAGCTTGCCTTGGTTGAGGGGGCAAAAACACCCAAAGACAACCTGTTGATTATGGTGGCTGCACCGGTCCAACAGTTAATCGAGGCCAGTGCGAATCAAGCTAAATGATCTGCAGGTGACGCTGAGATTTCCAGGCGACCGATATGCTGAGAATGAGATTTGGCGCAATACGTCCAACTCGCCGTAAATTGGCATCTCAGTCGCCGAGATCGAGTTTTGCCAGAGGTCTTTCTTCTGAAAATTTGCGAGTTGCGTTTGAAATTCGCGGTGGAATCGATGTCGTCGTTCTTCCGTACAGGGTTTGGAGCTAACGACTATGAGCACTCGAAACGTGGCACTTGGAATCGCTGTTTTCTTCCTTGCACAGTTTTCTGTTGCACAGACCCCACCATCAAAAATGGATGTAGAGAGCCGGGTCAATTCGCTTCTCGGTAAGATGACGATTGAGGAGAAGCTCGAGATCATCGGCGGGATCCATGACTTCTACACGAAGCCGATTCCGAGACTTGGGATTCCATCCCTGAGAATGTCCGATGGTCCACTCGGCGTGCACGACTACGGCTTGACTACTGCATATCCTGCTGGCATAGCGCTGGCGGCATCCTGGGATACAGATCTTGCATTACGAGTCGGCTCTTCCATGGGCAAAGACGCTCGCGCCAGAGGTGTGCATTTCATACTTGCCCCGGGCATGAACATCTATCGCGCACCGATGTGCGGCCGCAACTTCGAATATTTCGGAGAGGATCCTTTCCTGTCCTCGGAAATGGCCGTTTCGATGATCGAAGGAATCCAGGCGCAGCATGTTATAGCCACCGCCAAGCACTTTGCAGGCAACAATCAGGAATACGATCGCTACAATGTTAGCTCGGATATTGACGAGAGGACCTTGCGCGAAATTTACCTTCCCGCCTTCGAAGCTTCAGTAAAAGAGGCCAAGGTTGGCGCAGTCATGGATTCCTACAATCCCGTAAACGGTGTTCACGCTACACAGAACGATCATTTGAATAACGAGATCCTGAAGAAGGAGTGGGGATTTGACGGCATACTGATGTCCGATTGGGACGCAACTCATGACGGCGTTGCTGCTGCTAATGGTGGTCTCGACTTGGAGATGCCCTCCGCAGCGTTCATGAACCCAGCCAATCTGATGCCAGCCATCAGGGAAGGGAAGGTGTCGGTCGCGACGATTGACGACAAAGTCCGGAGAATTCTGCGCGAGGCCATCGAGTTCGAATTTTTCGACAACCCACAGACCGATACCAATATACCTCTCTATAGCCAGGAAGGCCGCGAAGTCGCTCTAGAAGAGGCTAGGGGCGGCATGGTCCTGCTCAAGAATGCTGGAAACCTGCTTCCGCTGGACAAAACAAAGCTTAAGACCATTGCCGTAATTGGACCGGCTGCTTTCCCTGCTGACATCGGCGGAGGCGGCAGCTCTCAGACAAAGCCTTTCAATTCAGTCAGCTATTTGGAGGGCATCAGCAATTACCTCGGAACCCGCGTAAAGGTCCTATATGCGACCGATGTTCCTCCACTTGAGGAAGTATTTGCGAATTCTGAATTTGTCACGGGACTAAATGGTGAGAGCGGACTGAAAGGAGAATATTTCAACAATCAGGACCTGCAGGGAACCCCGGTGCTCGTCCGCACCGACAAACATATCCAGTTCAACTGGGGGGAAGGGAGCTTCTCGGCCGGCCAACCTGTGGATCATTTCTCCGTGCGCTGGACTGGATATTTTCTTCCGAAGAAGACTGGGGACTACAAGTTCTTCAGTTCAGCCGATGACGGGGTGCGCCTCTACATTGACGATGAGCGTGTCATAGATGACTGGCAACCTCATGCCGAGACTCTAGACGCGTACGCGAGGCGACTCGAGGCAGATCATCCATACAAGATTCGCTTTGAATATTTCGAATCAGTGGGCGGCGCTGTGGCTGGCTTCGGTGTGGTCGGAGCAGAAGCTTCAGTCGGCCGCGAAACCACGGCGCTGGCCGCCAAGGCCGACGTGGTGATTGTTTGTGTTGGATTTGATCCCGCCACGGAGACGGAAGGCTCTGACCGGACGTTCACACTTCCGGGTGGCCAGGACGAACTCATACGCAAGATCACCGAGGCAAACAAGAATACCATTGTTGTTCTGACCGCCGGTGGCAACGTTGACATGACGCAATGGATCGGTAATGTTCGCGGCCTGACTGACGCGTGGTATCCGGGGCAGGAGGGTGGAACTGCATTGGCACAAATTCTTTTTGGTGAATACTCCCCTTCCGGAAAACTTCCCGCATCCTTTGAGCGCCGCTGGGAGGACAATCCCACTCACGATAGCTACTACCCGTTAAAAGGTGAAAAGCGGGTGAAGTATTCGGAAGGCGTTTTTGTGGGGTACCGTCACTTCGATCGTTCGACAACGAAACCAATGTTTGCGTTCGGCTACGGACTGTCTTATACGACATTTGGCTACAGCAATTTGTCTGTGACTCCTGGTTCAGGGAATTTGAACCAGCTCGCTAAGGTTTCGTTCGACGTCATGAATACCGGGGACCGGGAGGGAGCGGAGATTGTCGAGCTGTATGTAGGAGACTCTCACGCTAGCATTCCACGACCTGTCAAAGAGCTTAAGGGTTTTGCAAAAGTGAATTTGAAGCCGGGCGAAACCAAGCGTGTGACACTCCCTCTGAATCGCCGAGCGTTTTCTTTCTACGACGTCAAGAAGAAAGACTGGAATGCCGAACTGGGTGACTTCCCAATTTTGGTCGGTGGTTCCTCAGACAATATCCAACTGCGAGGCAACTTCACTCTACGGCATCAATGACTCTTGCGTGCGAGGGCTAGTTCCACGCCTCCGACTAAAGTGCGGCTGGGCATGACCACGTTAGGGATCTCCACATATCCTGTGTTGCTTAGATTCGTCATTTGCACATAGGGGCGAACCCAACCCCTTTTGGCTGCAATAGCGACATCCCAAACTGGATAAGCGTCATGTCCAACACGCTGGGTTATGCCCACGCGTGTTCGAGCCACGAGCCATTCGCGCAGAGAACCGGTCCAGCTGAAAACCGCTTTGTTTGATGGGTAATTGTAAACGTAGCGCGAAACGGCGCCTGGTACGAGACCCTCATCTCCGTGGAGAAACGTGTAGGCAAGCTGAATTTGCTGTTCATGATGAAGACGAAGTCCGAGATGGGCCTCGACTCCATTGAAGTGCAAGCGCTGTATGTTGGTGGCCTGAAAACGCTGGCCAGACGCAAAGCGCACATAATCAATCACGTTCGAATCGCGGCGCTGGAAGAAAGTTGCTCCTGCCGTAATTCGTTCACTCGGATTCCAATCGCCTCCGGCTTCTACGCCCCAGCTAGCCTCGGGCTTTAGAGAGGCGTTACCGACAGTCGTCGGATCGGAGTAATAAAGATCGGTATAAGTGGGCGCGCGAAATCCTCGACTCACACTAGCCCTGAGCTTGAATGCAGGCTTCAACCACCAACCGCCTGCGATTGTTGGCGTAAATACATGGTTTCCGCCACTAAACAGCTCTTCCCGCCCCCCAGCTGAAAACGAAAACCGGCGCAGGTAACGAAAATCGAGATTCGCATAAACTGCCTCGCGATTGCGAGCGTGCTGACCGAGATTGTTGCTTTCAATTGTGTCTCCTTGTCCTTCTGCGCCGTAGGAAAAGGTTGAGTTATCTCTCAGCGATTGGTGGCGACGCAACGTGGCTTGCCAGCTCCCATCAATATGGTTGTTCTCGTAGATCGTGGGTTGGTTGCGGATCAATACAAACTCATCAGTGTGCCGCCGGTAGGCGAAGGCGGCAGTGGTTTTCGTCCCTAGATCTTGCTGTACGGACGCGTACCGGTTCTTCGTGCGCTCCCAGGAAGGAAAATTTCCATAGAACTGGTCTGCCCCAAAAGGGCGATCGCTCCCGGCAAACAGAAAGTCCGTGTCGCCAAGGCGAGATCGAAATCGGGTCTCTGAAGACGCAGCGCTGCTGCGAAAATCGCGATCACGGCGAAATCCAGTTGAAAAATCACGATCGGCCGCGATGGTTTCAGACCAATTCTTTATCAGAAAAGCTGCAAGTACATGTTCCTGGTTATATCCGTAATTGCCCACGCCCAAGCGCACGCGGAGTTCGGTGGCCCGAACGGGAGAGGTAATGAAATTCACGGCGCCGGCCGTGGCATCGGCACCATAGGTTGTAGATCCTGTCCCATGTAGAACTTCGATTCTGGAAACTGCCTCGAGTGGGACGGGAATGTCGAGATCATGATGCGCAGATTGGGCATCATTCAAGCGCAAGCCGTTTAGCAAGACCAACGTTTCCGCAAATGTAGACCCCAAAATAGTAAGGTCGGCTTGTACACCTGCCGGCGCGCGCTGCTGCAGATCAACGCTGGGATCTAACTCCAGATATTCGACTCCGTAGGTGAACAAGAGTGAATGTTCGCGTGTGTCGAGCGAAACGACGGAACGATCACTTTCAGAGAGCGGTACCGGCAAGAACGTTCCCGTCACTATCATGGATTCCGTCTGCACCGGTGCGGCTTGCGCGACGGGGGGCTGCGCAGGTGGAGGAGAGGCCACTTGAGAAAATGCGGCCTTCAAAAAAATCGCCAATAAAAGTATAACTTTGCGAGACATGGGGTCTTGAGAGTATCAGAGTCTTAATGCGCACGTTCCGCGGTGGGAGCACAATAGCTGTTGGGCGTACTCGGGAAAGACAAGAACGCCCCTTGGCGCTTGGTTAACGAATTGCAAGTTTTCCGAAACCCGAGTGGAGCTTGAGGTCATCGCAAGGTGAGGTAGCGGTTCCACGATAGAGTGGATCGTGAACGGTATTCCCTTTCAACGGTAATTGAGTTCATAGGAGGATGTATGGCAACGAGAAGAATCTCAGTAGTCCCAAATGCTGGAGCAAAAATGCTGGTGGCGCAGATTTCTAAAGCGGGAGGAGGGTTCGAAGTCGTCGAGCGCGAGATTCCCGAGCCGGGCGCAGGACACGTGCGCATCAAGGTGCAGGCATGTGGTGTCTGCCATAGTGATGTGCTCACCGTGGAAGGAGGGTGGCCGGGAATTCAATATCCGCGTATTCCAGGACACGAAGTCGCGGGGCTCATTGATGAAGTAGGGGACGACGTTTCCGAATGGAAAAAAGGGCAGCGCGTAGGTGTGGGATGGCACGGCGGTCACGACGGAACGTGTTCCGAGTGTAGGCGCGGAGATTTTGGCAATTGCCGGAATATGAAAATTGCGGGCATCAGTTATGACGGCGGATACCAACAATACATGGTGGCTCCCGTAGAGGCGCTGGCGGCGATTCCGGAAAGCCTAAGCGATGTGGACGCAGCGCCGCTGCTCTGCGCCGGAATTACCACCTTCAACGCGCTTCGTCACAGCGGCGCATTTCCGGGCGACCTGGTTGCGGTGCAGGGCATAGGTGGTCTCGGACATCTGGGAATTCAATTCGCGAACAAGTTTGGCTATAAGGTCGCGGCCATCGGGCGCGGGCCCGAAAACGCGGCGCTCGCAAAGAAACTCGGAGCGAGCGTGTACATTGACAGCAAATCTACAAACGCAGCAGAGGCGTTGCAAAAGTTGGGTGGCGCGAAGGTAATCCTTGCGACCGCTCCCAGTTCGAAAGCCATGTCCGAACTGATAGACGGTCTGGGCCCGAATGGCAAGCTCATGGTCGTGGGTGCATCATTCGATCCCATTGAGGTCACACCGATACAGCTCATAAGCGCAAGTCGAACGATTCAAGGGTGGGCCTCAGGAATACCGGCAGATTCCGAGGACACATTGCGCTTCGCTGAACTCACCGGCGTGCGTCCCATGACTGAAACATATCCACTCGAAAAGGCGGCGGAGGCGTACGCGCGAATGATGAGCGGCAAGGCGGAGTTCCGTGTCGTTCTAACTATGTGAAGTTACCCAAAGTCACGATAGCAGAAGCAAAGCGGGCACCGGCCTGATGGGGCCCGGTGCCCGCTTATGTCTCGGCAATTCGCAGTGGCTTGAGACCGAGCGCAGGGTATCCTGGCCGGATCCCTAAGTTTTTCGTGAGAAGCGGGTTCCAAACTACAGGCAGCATTTCAGCTCTCACTCGGAGGCGAGGTTTTGCGGCGCGGTCCGCTTGTCGAAGTAAAGACAATATGAACGACACTCCTAATGTGCTGTTAACCTTAAGAGGAAGAGAAAACGTGATCAACGCTAACTACTCATTCTAGGAGATGTTCTTTGAAGCTTGTTGTTTTGGCCAGACTTAAAGCATGCTTAGCTCTATCCATTGGTTGTGAAATACCCGAGATTAATGTAGCAAGTGCACTAAGAGCTTTTGGCCTTTCTTTCCTGCTGAGCTTCTCAGTCATGGGAGCCACGGGATTAGGCCAATCACAGACCGATAGCGATCCAAACGGTTTTCCTCTTCCGTCAGCCGCCCAGACATCGGACGTGAGTCCGGCTTCAGCCAGTATTAGCGGTGTTGTGCTTGATCCTAGTGGTGCTGTGGTTCGGGGGGCGACGATAAGGGTATCCGGAGCGAATGCGACCGAACGCACAGCAGTGGCGGATGATCAGGGAAGATTCACATTTTCTGACCTGCCTGTTGGCGTCTTCAAAGTGACTGTCGCTTCCGGTACAGGTTTAACAACTTTCACCTCGGATGCCGTTACGTTGGCGGCGGGCCAGAAGCTTGAGCTTCCACCGATCACCTTAGGCATCACCGTGGCCACCTCAGACGTTCACGTGGTCGGCGCTGCGACAACTCAGGAGGAGGTGGCTCAAGCGCAAATACAGGCGCAAGAGAAGCAGCGAGTTTTGGGCATTATCCCAAACTTCTACAGCAGCTACATCTGGAACGCAGCGCCCATGGCGTCAAAACAGAAGTTTGGTTTGGCAGTTCGATCAACTACGGATCCGGTGGCCTTCATGGTCGCAGGCGGCGTAGCCGGCGTGGAGCAGTGGCACCATACTTTTCCGGGATACGGACGCGGCAGCGAGGGCTATTTGAAGAGGTACGGAGCAGCGTACGCCGATAATGCAATTGGAAGAATGGTTGGGAGCGCCATCCTGCCGTCGCTTTTGCATCAGGACCCACGGTATTTCTACAAGGGCAGTGGCCGTGTGACATCGCGCGCGTGGTATGCGATTTCCCAAACGGTAATTTCCCGTGGCGACAATGGGCGTTCGCAACCGAACTACTCTCATGTGCTTGGTAATTTCGCAGCGGCAGGTATTTCGAATCTCTACCGTGCCCCTCAGGATCGCAGCGCTTCGCTCACGATCCGCAATGCATTCATCATTACCGGGAGCAATGCCATCGGCAACCTGGTAAGAGAGTTCCTATTGCGCAAGCTCACACCGAAGGTCCCCGATGACGCGCAAGGTAAGCCATAGTCTTTGAATTCCCGCACATCCAGTAAGCTTCGCATCGCATCGCCTTGGCATTTACGACGCGGCGAGACGGCAGGCCGGGTCTGGCGCTAATTTACGATTCCCCGTCTTTGCCGAAGGAATCACGTCATCTACCAGGCGTATAAGCCGCAGAGCTTGATCGAATTCTGGCGCCGTCGAGGTCCCCTGACAAGTATCATTTCGGTGAGCTGCATACGTTCCGGCGACATTCGCGGCGTCGAGGCGAACCTAAGCCGCTGAGGGCAGGATCTTGGACGCGAGTTCTTTAACGATTCGTGCGGCAACCATGGCCGTTAGGCCATTGATATCGCGCCGCGGATTGAGTTCGACCACGTCTGCGGCGACGATGTCTGCGCTGATGGATTGAATGGCGGCGATGGCTTCCCGCGTACTCATGCCTCCAGGTTCATAGTGCGAAATGCCGGGAGCGAACCCAGGATCGAGAACGTCCAAATCGAACGAGACATACAGCGGTGGGTCTAAGTGTGGCAGGACACCGCGCCAATCTTTCATTTCTATTACTTCCACGCCAAAGCGATGCACTTGCGCGAGCAGGTACGCATTCATCGTGCGAATTCCAACTTGGACCAGGCGACGCGCGTGGCGCTCCTCCATGATTCTCGCAAATGGACAAGCGTGTGAAAAGCGATTGCCCTCGAATTCGTCGTACAAGTCGGGATGCGCATCGAAATGAAGGATGGTGAGGTTTGGATAATGCGCGGCTACAGCGCTCACGACAGGATAAGTAATGGAATGATCTCCTCCGATGACGAGAGGAAGAGCGCCCGCTTGAAGAAGATTTGAAACCGACTGGCGGATTGCGTCCATCCAGCTAACTTCGTCGGCCTGCACGTCGCCAGCGTCTTGCATTAACTGGACAATGTCGCGACCATCTTCTGAAGAGTTGTTGCTGGAAGCGCAGCGCAGGGCCTTGCGAACCGCTGCAGGACCTTCCGCCGCGCCCCGCAGGTAAGAGGAGTTGAAGTCGAGCGGAACTCCCAGAAGGGAGAGTTTGAGCTTCCTATTGATTTCCATCGCATGCGACCAATGACATTCTACGGGATTCAATGAACGAGTCACCGTGCTGCGAATGAAGAGTCACTGTTCCTGTGATCAAACCTTTCTCTACTCTCATCGCATCTAGCTCTCGCACGTAACCGAACAGAAAATTAATGTAAAGCTAAAACCGTAGGGGTCCAATATGCTTCGGGCGACTAGCATGAGATACAGATCAGAAGCGACTTTCAGGAGCTCAGCTGATGGCGCAAGAATCTAGACCTGCGCGGCAAGAAGTGGACGAAGCGACAATTCCAGCGATCGAGCCCGCTGGTGGAACAGTTTCACTTGAAGCTGCTACTCCCGGTCCGCGAGGTCCCGTCAAGCGGTTGCTGGATATTCTTGGGCCGGGTTTGATAACTGGCGCGTCCGACGACGATCCCTCTGGCATTGGTACGTATGCGATTGCTGGTGCTTCCACAGGATTTGCCACGTTGTGGATGGCACTCTTCACCTTCCCCATGATGTCGTCGGTGCAATTTATGTGCGCCAAAATTGGCATGGTGTCCGGACGTGGCCTAGCGGGCGTGCTGCGAACTTATTACACGAAACCTCTTCTCTATTTGTCGGTGTTTGGATTGGTAGTTGCCAACACCATCAATGCAGGCGCTGACATTGGCGCCATCGCGGCCGGGTTCAATTTGCTGCTGAAATGGCCGCTGTGGATTTTTATTATCGCAGTTTCGGTCACCATTCTTGTAATTCAAATCTGGGGATCGTACCGGCTAATTGCGAGCGTCTTTAAGTGGCTGACTCTCGCTCTTTTCGCGTATATCGGATCCGCTTTGTTTGCCAAACCAAATATTGCGGAAGTGATCAGAGGCACTTTCATTCCTCACATTGTTTGGAACGGAAAATTTCTTGCGCTGGTGGTTGCGATACTGGGAACCACCATATCGCCTTATATGTTTTTCTGGCAATCGAACCAGGAAGTGGAAGAACAGATCGCGGTTGGGCGCAAGACCATACGCCAGCGCAAAGGCGCCAGTAATCTTGAACTAAAGTACGCAGCCTTAGACGTGAATATCGGCATGCTTTTTTCCAATCTGGTGATGTATTTCATTATTCTCGCCACTGCCGCCACGCTGTTCAAAGCGGGTAAAACTGATATTCAAAGTGCCACGGATGCTGCACAGGCTCTCAGGCCGTTGGCAGGACGGGGGGCGGAAGCTCTACTTGCGATTGGATTGATCGGCGCCGGATTTCTGGCGGTCCCGATATTAACTGGTTCGAGCGCCTATGCTGTCGCGGAAGCGTTTGGCTGGAAACACGGGTTGGACAATAAGCCGAGACGGGCAAAAGAATTTTACGGGCTGATCGTCATATCCACGATCTTCGGGATGTTAATCAACTTCTTCGGCATAAATCCTATTAAAGCGTTGTTTTGGTCGGCCGTACTGAACGGCTTTCTCGCTCCTCCTTTGCTGGTTTTAATTATTATGATCTCAAACAACAAACGAGTGATGGGACAGAGGGGCAACGGGCGGCTGCTTAATTTGCTGGGATGGATCACGGCCGCGGTGATGACTGCCGCTGCGGGCGGATTGATTGCAACCTGGGGCCAATGATTTGAGGACTGCACAAATTGTCGAGTTAATTATGTTCGCAGGCGAGGCCGCTCGCGCCACACAGTGCCATTCAAAACAAAACGGCGGCGACGGTGTTTATTAGAAAAATCTTTCTAGTCGCATCCGTCGTGTATTGGCTATTAGGAATCATGGCTGGGCAGGATGCACCGTCTGACTCGAAAAGTGACGAAACCCTGGTCACTATCTTCCCTCATCCTGATGGCCGTTATTGGATTTCCGGCCAAATGAATTTGATTTTCCAGGGTCATGTTGGATTTCCGGCAGTCTATAGCGGACGTAATAGCCTAAGGAGCGGCAGGGAAAATGCACTCTCGCGCGTTTACACCCTTTTTACTGGCGTTCAAATCTTTCGCACTGCCGAGGTACTTTTCGATCTTGAGAGCGCCGGGGGACGCGGAATTAGTGATGCTTTGGGAGTGGCGGGCTTCACCAACGTAGATGTGGTCCGTAATCCTGACCTAGGTCCGAAGCCGTATGTTGCGCGCATCATGCTTCATCAAACCATAGCACTCTCGCACGAGAGCGCAGAGCAGGGAAGGAATCCGTTTGCACTGTCTTCCACGGTTCCCAAAGAGCGTCTGGAAATCCGCGTTGGTAAATTCAGCGTGGCGGACTTCTTTGATACCAACGCGGTCGGCAGCGATAGCCATCTTCAGTTCACAAATTGGACCACCGTCAACAATGGCGCCTATGATTACGCCGCCGATACCCGGGGATACACCTACGGCGCGATCGTGGAATATCAGCGGCCGCGTTGTGGAATTCGGTTCGGCGAAATGTTAATGCCTAAGGTGGCCAACGGTATCAATTTAGATTGGGATCTGGCGCGAGCACATTCCGAGAATATTGAATTCGAGTTTCGCCTCCCGTCATCAGCTTCCAAAGAAACGGCAATAAAAGCGCTGGTTTACCAGAACACCGCCAACATGGGTGACTATCGTGAAGCGATTGCCGCGTTTTATCGGGGATCGGATCTCAAGCCAGACATCACGGCGCACCGGCACCAGGGTTCCCGAAAGTACGGATTCGGCCTGAACATCGAACAGGACCTCACGGCCAACTTCCGAACGTTCGCCCGCCTGGGATGGAACGAAGGACGGCACGAATCGTTTGCTTACACTGAAGTTAACAGCACAGCTTCGCTGGGCTTTGATCTTAGCGGCGAGCGCTGGCATCGTGCGCACGACAAAGTTGGCTCCGCATTCGTCAGCGACGGCATCGGTAGCGAACATGCCGAGTATCTCAGACTTGGTGGATTGGGATTCTTGCTGGGAGATGGGAACCTGCGTTACGGCCGCGAAAATATTTGGGAAACGTATTACACCTTGCACCTCTGGCGCGGTATCTTCACGTCGGGCCAACTACAGTTCATCGCCAATCCTGGATATAACCAGGACCGCGGTCCGGCCTGGGTCCCCGGTCTTCGCCTGCACGTGGATTTTTGACACAATGCGGAACCTGCCACTACCGTAAAAGCATCGAAATCCAGTGAGGGTAATGAAGCGATGATTGTGAACTTCGCCGAGCGGGCACATAACCACAACTGGGACCTCGATCCCGTCACGCGATCTTTGCTTGACACCGACTTCTACAAGCTTCTGATGTTGCAATTCATCTGGAAGCATTATCCCAAGACGCATGTTTCGTTTTCATTATTTAACAGGACGTCATCTGTGCGGCTGGCGGACGTGATTGCGGTTGAAGAATTCGCTGAACAGCTGGAACATGCCCGCACCCGGCGATTCGGAAAGTCGGAATTGATCTGGCTGGCTGGCAACACATTTTACGGAAAGCGAGGGATTTTCGAGCCCGGCTTCATAGCCTGGCTGGAGAATGACTTCAGATTGTCAGACTACGAGCTCTCGGCCAAAGACGGGCAGTTTGATCTGTCGTTTCGCGGCTTGTGGACCGAGACCACCATGTGGGAACTCTATGCTCTTTCCATCATTGACGAGCTGAAGACCAGAGCTAACTTGAAAAGACTGGGCGAGTTTGGTCTGGATATTTTGTATTCAAAAGCGAAAACCAAGTTATGGGGAAAGATTGAGCGCCTGCGCGGGGTTCCTGATCTCAGTGTGGCGGATTTTGGGACTCGGCGCCGTCATAGTTTTCTTTGGCAGGAATACGTCGTCGAGGCAATGGCTGCAAACCTCGGTAGCGGATTTACCGGAACCTCGAACGCTTTTCTGGCATACAAGCATGACCTCGAAGCTATCGGCACCAATGCGCACGAGATTCAAATGGTTGTGGCGGCATTGGCTACCGACGATCAGGCACTCAAAGAATCGCAATATCGAGTGTTGAAAATGTGGCAGCGGACGTACGACGGCGCGCTTCGCATCATGCTGCCGGATACTTTCGGGACGACGCAGTTTTTGAAAGATGCGCCCGACTGGACGGCGGACTGGACAGGACAGAGAGTTGACAGCAAGGACCCGTATATCGCAGGGGACGAATTTATCGAGTGGCTGAGAGAGCGGGGCCGCGATCCGCGTGAAAAGCTCATCATTGCCTCCGACGCGCTCGATGTGAATGACATCCTGGGACTACATGCGTATTTCGGAGGGGCTTTGGCTCGCGGCACTTCGATAGACGATATCCGTGGAGCCGACGATTTTGCCGACCGACAAAAATGGACGCCTGGGCGGCGCATACGATTCAGCGCAGGATGGGGAACACTATTAACGAATGATTTCCGCGATTGTGCTCCCGACGGTGACAACTGGTTTGACCCCATCAGCATGATCTGCAAAGTATCGGACGCGGAAGGCCGGCCAGCTGTGAAACTTTCCGACAATTATTCGAAGGCATTAGGGCCGCCCTCAGAAGTCGAACGCTACCGCCGCGTTTTTGGGACGGCGGGAGTCTCGCATACGCCTGTGATTGCTTGAAATGTTGTCTATAACACTGATCAGATTGCCAAGTCCGCTCGCGCCAGTTCAATCTCGTCCTTGGTGTAAGCAAGTTCGGACAGAATCTGATTATTGTGCTCTCCGAGAAAAGGAGGCGGCAGACGGTATGTAATGGGCGTGCTAGAGAGACGGATCGGATTTGCAATGCTCTTTAGCAGACCGAGTACGGGATGTTGAAGTTCAATAATCAGTCCTCGTTTCCTTGTTTGTTCGTCGTTGAGCGCGTCGGGAACTGTATGGATGGCCGCGGCGGGGATTCCGGCGTCTACAAATCGCTGTACCCACTCAACCGATGAAGCCGTTTCAAAAATAATTTGCAGGGTAGGAATCAGCTCATCGCGATGGTCAATGCGAAGCTGATTGGAAACGAAGTGAGGATTGTGCCCAATCGTCGCTTCAACCCCAAGCAGCTTGGCGAAGCGCTTCCACAGCGGCTCAGTTCCGACTCCGACCACAAAATGCTTCCCGTCGGCTCCCCGAAAAACCTGGTAGGGAACAATACTGGGGTGCGCGTTTCCCCAGCGCTCAGCAACCTTGCCGGCGTTAAGGTAGTTGCTGCCAATATTGATGAGCCAGGTGAGCTGCGAATCGAACAGAGCCATGTCAAGATATTGGCCGTGTCCTGACTTTTCCCGTCCGTAAAGTGCGGCAGTAATCCCCAGAGCTGAATAGATTCCGCAGGTCATGTCGGCAATGGCGACGGGATATCGCATGGGATCGCCATCCGGGTCACCGGTAAAACTCATCACACCGGCTTCCGCCTGCGCGATGATGTCGTAACCGGGGCGGCCCGCTTTCGGGCTATCGAGTCCATAACCAGAGATGCAACAGCAAATCAACCGCGGATAGCGCACGCACAAAGTGTCTGGGTCGAGCCCACGACGTCGAAGAGATTCCAGCGACGGATTGTTCATCAGAAAAACATCGGCAGTCGAGAGAAGGCGGTGAAGAATCTCCTTTCCTCGAGGACGATCAAAATCCAGTTCCAGCGAACGCTTGTTGCGATTCGCCGAGAGGAAATATGCGGATTGATCTCCGAGAAATGGTGGCCCCCATCCCCGCGACTGGTCTCCAACTAATCGCCGTTCGACCTTGATCACGTCGGCGCCGAGATCGCCCAGAAGCATCGCGCAGTAAGGACCGGCGAGGGCCTCGGTCAGTTCAACGACGCGGATGCCATCCAGAAGGGAAGTCACGCCGTTGCATTATAGAGGCATTGAGGGCGAAACGGCCGGTGGTCCATGGTGAGCCTTCCCCGAACTGAATTCTGCTGCGGTAAAGTCAAAGATGATACTCTGACACCCTTCTGCTGTAGCTTTTACTCTCACTATGGAGACGGATCCCGGAGTGAACACGCTACTCGATCGTTACTTCAAGCTCGCGGAAAATAAGACCACTGTTCGACAGGAATTTCTTGGCGGTGCGACTACCTTCGTCACGATGGCCTACATCGTGGTCGTGAATCCCCAAATTCTCGCGCAAGCTGGAATGCCCGCGGACGGAGTAGTCTTCGCAACTTGCATCTCCGCCGCGGTGGCGACCCTCGTGATGGGCCTTTACGCGAACTATCCCATCGCCCTCGCGCCCGGCATGTCGCTGAACGCTTACTTCACGTTTTCAGTGTGCATCGGCATGCATATCCCCTGGCAGACCGCGCTTGGGATGACGTTCTTTTCTGGCGTGCTGTTCGTTTTGCTTACCGTCACCAAAATACGTGAGCAAATTGTTAACGGAATTCCGGACTGCCTCAAATACTCGACCGCTGGCGGTATCGGTCTATTCATCGCATTCGTAGGCCTGCGTAACGCAAAGCTCGTAGTGGCAAGTCCGGCAACCTTGGTGAGCATTGGAAGCTTCTCCGATCCCGCGGTGCAGACCGCTTGCTTCGGCATTGCCCTGATGCTCGTCCTAATGGCGCAAAAAATAAACGGCGGAATCCTTCTCGGGATTCTGGGCACGACGCTGTTCGGGATTGTTCGCGGCATCACATCATGGCCTTCCGCAATTGTTGCCATGCCGCATCCTTCCTCGACGCTTTTGCAACTGGATTTGCGCGGTGCAATGCATTTAGGCCTGCTGGAAGCCATCTTTGCTTTTTTGTTTGTGGACCTTTTCGACAACGTGGGAACTCTGGTGGGAGTGTGCGAACAGGCCGGTTTCGTAAAGGATGGCAAGATTCCTCGTGTTGGCCGCGCATTAGTGGCGGATGGTGTAGGCACGATCTTCGGATCGCTTACGGGAACATCCACGGTCACAAGTTACATAGAGAGTGCTGCAGGAGTCGCTGCGGGTGCGCGTACTGGGCTCAGCAACATTGTGGTTGCACTGTTATTTCTCGTAGCACTGTTCTTCTCTCCGCTGGCGACCGCGATACCGGCATTTGCAACCGCTCCGGCTTTGATACTGGTAGGGGCATTGATGACCTCGTCAATCGCGCAAGTAAAGTGGACAGACTTCACCGAGGCGTTTCCCGCGTTTATTACAATTCTGATGACGCCGCTGTCTTTCAGTATCGCAACCGGATTGAGCCTGGGAGTAATCGCTTATTCGATAGTGAAAGTGGCAGCGGGCAAATATCGCGACGTGAGCGCGGTGCTCTGGATACTGACGGTGCTGTTTATTGTCCGCTACATTTATCTTGCCGCGAGTTAAGCAGATTCCACCCACGCTAAAATAGGCAGGGAGAATATTTCTGAGTGACAGAGAAAAGCAGCGTCGTTCACACGGCACTACGCCCCCTGGCGAATTCCCGATTGATGGCGCGAAGGGCGATCGGATTTCGACTCGCACCTCTCCCTCTGAAGTTGTCGCCCACAGCGTGAACGGCTCCAGCCGTCGAGAGTTCCTTATCCGCTGTTGCCAGAGTGCGTCCATGGCCCTCATTCCTGGCGGCGTCATGTTTCCAAACAAGTTTCTTTCTCTCGATGTTTTTCCCGGCAAAGCTCAAGGCGAACCGCTTCAGGCCGAGAATGTCGAGTTCCACCTGCACCCGCATTACCGGGAAAAGCTACCGCTGGACGCCACGCTCCTCAAGACGCAGGCAGGCCTCGATGAGTTCGTTACCGAAAAGTACAACGATCAGATCGAGAATATTTTGTCGAGCTGGAGTGCAGCGTTGCTACTTTCACCGCAAGACATCCGCGCCATCGAAAATGTACTTGCGTCAGGCTTTCTTGGTACTTCTTTTCGTTCAGTTCAATCACGAGTCGTGCGTACCGGCCCCGTCGTTGAAGTCCACGAAAATAGATCTTCCAGCCAGAACTCGCTTGAACCAGATGACTTTCTCCAGGAATTGCGCTCGTTCATGGAATCATTTTCGAACATTGCGATTGCCGACTTTCAAATTGTTTCTATTGACGCCACTGATATTCGTACGCCGGGGCAGAACGCGGCTCCTTCGGGATCCCTGAAGACGCGCATACGTTACGAACTGGTGGGGGAAGGGAAGTCTCGAGCACATCAGCCGAAGGGGAGTGGAGGATTCTCCCGCGAGCAACGCGTTGGACATTGGCAATTGGAATGGCAAACAGTCGTTACCCCAACTTCGAAGACTGAATTCCGGATTCGCACTTGGCAATTGTCCTCAGAAACCTGGAGTCGGTCCGAAGGTCTGGTGTACGTGGACATCGCCTCGCAAGCATTGGGCGCAAATGCTTCCTTTTCGTCTCAGATGCTACTAGGTACCGACTACTGGAGGACGGTGCTGGACGGCGCGTGCGGCATAGATATCTACGGACACAATGGAATTTCTGTGGGAGACATTGATGGCGATGGATTCGACGATCTCTACGTTTGCCAGCCTGCCGGCCTGCCCAACCGTCTCTACCGGAACCGGGGCGACGGAACTTTCGAAGATGTAACTGAAACCGCCGGAGTCGGGATTCTGGAAAATACTGCGTGTGCGCTTTTCGCCGACTACGACAACGATGGACGGCAGGACCTCATCGTGGTGCGAACGGATGGCCCGGTGTTATTTCACAATGAAGGCAATGGAAAGTTTCGCAAAATCGAGTACGCTTTCAAGTTCGCCACCCCCCCGCAAGGAACTTTTACTGGCGCAGCGGTTGCGGATTATGACCGCGACGGATGGCTCGATATTTATTTCTGTCTCTACCTTTATTACCAGGGGACCGAACAGTACAAGTATCCGTCGCCATATTACGACGCGGAAAATGGCCCTCCTAACTTCTTAATGCGTAACAATCGCGACGGCACGTTTTGCGATGTGACGGCAGAGGCTGGCCTTGATAAAAACAATGCCAGTTACAGCTTTTGCTGCGGATGGGGCGACTACAACGGTAATGGCTGGCCCGACCTTTACGTGGTCAACGATTTCGGAAAGAAGAATCTCTATCGTAACAATGGCGATCGGACTTTTACTGACATTACTGCAAAGGTGGGAGTAGAAGATGTGGGCGCCGGCATGAGTGTCTGTAGTTTCGATTACGACAATGATGGCGCCGAAGATCTCTATGTCGCAAATATGTGGACCGCAGCGGGCAATCGCATCGCGACGCAAGAAATCTTTCAGAAAGAAGCGCCACAGAACGTGAGGGCGCTTTATCGCAAACATGCGATGGGAAATTCTCTCTTTTGCAATAACAGCGATGGCACGTTTGGCGAAACCACAGCTAAATCTGAAGTGGGCATGGGCCGGTGGTCGTGGTCCAGCGACGCATGGGATTTCGATCACGATGGCTTTGCGGATATCTACGTGACCAACGGCATGATCTCTGGTCCATCGCGCTCGCGGCAAGACCTCAATGGTTTCTTTTGGAGACAGGTAGTAGCTAATTCTGCGGTGGATGCACGCCCATCCCAGGATTACGAACAGGGGTGGAACGCAATCAACGAACTGATTCGTTCTGACGGAAACTGGAGCGGATTCGAGCGCAATGTGTTTTACGCCAACAATCGCGATGGAACATTCTCAGATGTATCAGGGGTGATAGGCCTGGACTTTATTGAGGACGGCAGAGCCTTTGCTCTCTCTGACTTCGACCATGATGGCAGATTGGAAGTCTTTTTGAAGAATAGAAATTCTCCGCAGCTTAGATTGGCGAAGAATGTGATGAAGGAGTTGCCTCCTTCGATGACGATTCGGCTCAGCGGTCGAGGCAGAAGTAATCGGGATGCTATAGGTGCGGTGGTGACCGTTCGGACCGAGCAGGGTCAACAGACACGTTGGCTGCAAGCTGGCTCCGGATTTCTTTCTCAGCATAGTAAAGAGCTGTTTTTTGGTCTCGGAGATGCGAGGGCACCGGTGCACGCTTCGATCCGCTGGCCGAGCGGGACAGTGCAGGAGATTCGTGATCTTCCTGTCAATTGCCGGATATGGGTTGAAGAAGGATCAGAGAAGATTCGAACGGAAGCATTTAGAGCACAAAAGTCCGAGAGTAAGGGCGCACATGACCCTCAGGGGCTGAAGCCCTCTTCAGGTGTGTCTTCGGGTGACACGGCTGAAGCTGTGCCCTTTCCTAAAACCAACAAAAGAATCATTAGTCTTCCGACCGAAGTCGAAACCTGGCTGATCGCACCGTTGCCGGCTCCCGCCTTCGATTTGCCAGACCTGAACGGACATTCTCACACCATCTCAGGTTTGCGAGGAAAGCAAGCCCTGCTGCATTTCTGGACAACCGAATCTGGTAGCTATGAGAAAGACTTGAAAGCGTTAGACGAACTGTACAAAACTCAGGCCACTGGAGGGCTGCACGTTCTCTCGCTGAATGCAGATTCGGATGAGGAGGTTCTTCGAGCCGTCGCCCAAAACGCTGAAATCTCAGTTCCGATTCTGCGCGCGGCGGATGACGTTGGGGCAATTTATAACCTGGTCTTTCGGCAGTTATTTGATCGCCATCGTGATATGCCGCTGCCATGTTCGTTCCTGCTCAATAAAAAATCCGAGATTGTGAAGGTTTATCAAGGTGTAATCAAGGCTGAAAATATTCACCGAGACGCGGCCCGGATTCCAGAGAATGCCCTCGAGCGATTGACTAAGGCACTGCCTTTTCCCGGCGTCAGCGATGTTCCAGAGTTTCGGCGAAATTATCTTTCGTTCGGCTCGGTGTTTTTTCAGCGCGGATACTTCGAGCAAGCGGGCGTATCGTTCGAACTTGCTCTGCGTGACGATCCCTCCAGCGCGGAAGCTTTGTACGGTCTGGGAAGTGTATATCTGAAGCAGGAGAAGCAAACCCAGGCGCGTGAAACCTTTTTGCGCGCAACCGAGGCCCGCGCGAGTTTTCCCGAAACGCTGCCGAATTCCTGGAATAATCTCGGACTGCTTGCAACGCGTGAGCAGCGTTTCGATGAAGCCATCCAATATTTTCAGGAAGCGCTTCGGCTCAGCCCGACCGCCTTGATTGCACTTAATAATCTAGGGAATGCTTTTCGCCAACAAAAGCAATGGGACAAGGCCCGCACTGTTCTCGAACGGGCGATTGCGGTAAATGCCAAGGACCCTGAGGCGAATTACAGTCTTGGGATGGTCTTCGCGCAACTGAATGAGACAGAAGAAGCCTACAAATATCTACAGGCAGCGTTACAGTTTCGTCCAGACTATCCTGAAGCGCTAAATAACCTCGGCGTGCTTAATCTTCGCACCGGAGAAAGAGACAAGGCGATCGCAAAGTTTGAAGAATGCATCCGCGTCGCGCCTGCATTCGACCAGGCATATCTGAACCTCGCCAAGCTGTACGCGCTCGAAAGCGAGCCGGATAAAGCGCGGGCTCTCCTGCAAGCATTGCTGAAGCAGCACCCTGGACAAGCCGCCGCTCAGGCGATGCTTACGCAGCTCGAGAAGTAGCGGGAGAATTGCTTCTGCCCGAACTACTAGTTCTTTTTCGGCGTCGGCGCCCTGAGTAGGTCCACAAACATTTTGTAAAACTTTTCGGTATCGAGATCCACTTGGATTTCGACTGGCTGTACTTCTACTTTCGGTTTATCGCGATCACTCCACGTCAGGATATTTCCGTAGCCCGCGCCACGGTCGAGATCAATATCCATGAAGCGGATTTCCTTCTTTGTGATCACGCTTGGATCAAGCCATGCCGCCGACGCCAATTCATCCCACAGGTAGTTGTATTCACCTTCGAGGTGAGTGTAGGTGGCGATATATTTTGCTGCCGGGGAATCACTTCCCTTGAGGCGATCAATAAGCTGTGTGGTCATTCTTGTCTTTACCGAAATGTCTACCGTCGTGCAGACAATCCTTTTCCAGGGAGCCCGCAGCACAATATGCGCCGCTTCCGGGTCGAACCAGATATTGAATTCGTGGCGGGGACCGTTGACGAACTCAGGGTTGTCCGTTTGCGGGCTGAGACTTGCTCCCATGAACACCAATTCTTTGGCAAGAGAGGCGAAGTCAGGATCAATCGAAAGCGCCAATGCCAGATTCGTCATGGGACCGCCAGCGTAAATCGTTATCTCATGTGGAAACTTGTGGACCATGCGCACGAGAAAATGCGCGGCATCCTCGTCCGAGGGTTTCGTCGTCGGCTTACCTTCAGGAATATCTCCTAATTGATCGGGGGGATGATACAACTTCGGTGTCCACGCGCCCAGCCACGCGACTGAGCCGAACCGGTTTTCCCACATTTCCGTCTGTTGCTTGCGGCGGATGAGGGGATACTCAGCGCCCGCGAGGACGGGGATATCGGTGCGTCCAATGATTTCGAGCATGCGCAAGGTGTGCGCCATTTCGGCCTTGAGCCATTGGTCGCCGGTGACGACCGTGATTCCTAGAACATCAGCTTGTGGAGATTGAATCAGAAGCAGCATGGATTGTTGGTCGGTGCCGGCGGGCCCAGCCGCATCCTGATCAATGATGATCTTGCGTTTGCTCTGGGCGGCGCAGGTGAGGCTGGCTGCTAGTAACAACGAGATGGTGGCAAAACGGATTCGAGCGAAATTCATCATTTTCCTCAGGGGCTGAAGCCCCTCTTTCAAGAATACGGTTTCGGCCCGACTAAAGTCGGGCCCTTTTCGAAAGTCGGCGCGTCCTAATCGGGGCGATGTAGCACTGAGCCCTTTCCAGTCATTCGCGAAAGCTAAGAGTCATTTCGCATCCACCACGCACCTGAAACCGATGGTTCCGGCGCGGTCTCTGCCCGGCGACATCAACAGATATTTCTGGTGTTCGTCGAGGCGGTAGGTTTGCGGAAAATACCAGATAGATCCTCTCGGTTGATAGGAAGCGCCTCCACGAACGATTGCCGCGCGTGTGTGCGGATCGCGATACTCATCCGTCCATTGCGATACATTGCCCTCCATGTCGAGAAATCCGAAAGCACTCGCACCCTGGGGAAATGCGCCTACGTTCGCCAAAGCATGCATACTGCGGCCGCGGTCAGCAGGAGGGAATGCCTCCGGTTTCCCTTCATTTCCCCACGGATACGGTCTTCCATCCGTGGATTGTGCGGCCAACTGCCACTCCCATTCGTGCGGCAGACGCTTGCCCGCCCATGTGGAATAGGCGCGAGCGTCCTCGATCGAAACCCAGGCTACTGGTTTGTTATCCCACCCGTCGGGATAATTTCCGTTCTTCCAATCTCGCAGGAAGTTGTGATCGTCTTTAGGATGGTAGTTTGTGGCATCCAGGAATTTCTTGAACTCAGCGTTGGTGACGAGCGTGCGATCCATGAAAAAACTGTTCACGCGCATGCGATGACTGTGAGAGCGTCGAGGACTATCTTCCCATGGATACTGCACGTCCACTCCGGGATCGTTCCCGCCTTCGATCTCAATGCCATGCACATCAAAATTAAAGTCCGCCGCCGGAATTTGGACCATGCCGGGTGGAGTTTGGCTGGCCATTTTTGTCGGTGCGATAGGAACCAAAGTCTGCGTTACCGCTTTCCACTCGCGCGTATAAAAAGACAGCGAACGTTTCGAGCGGTCCGCCATGTATGACAAAAGCTCGCGAAGCGGACCAGCGACGGGATTTTCCTCGGTGGCGAGAACTGCTCCAAAGCCGCGCCCATCAATATCGAACTCCAGTGTTGCTTTGCCATCACGAAGTTTTGGCTGCAATTCCTTGCCGTGCCACAGATCGTAATAGCGAATGCCGGCTCGATGTGGGAACAAAAGTTGCTCGCCGCGGGCGTTGTATTCGTTGCGATTGATGATCGTCCAGAGAGTTCTCGTCTGACTAGGAAACTTGCTGGCAAACACTCCGGCTTGGATGGTTGGTATATGCGGCTCCCAGTCCGGACTGCGAAGCTGGTCGGCCATCGTACGTTCGATGCAGGTGAAACGCAGGAGAGCTTCCGCATCGTTGGCATTCATCTGATACCAGAATCCCCAAAGATTTTCGAGGACCGCATAACCTTCTCCATTGAAGAAAGCATGTTGCAGACTGTCGGTTTTATCGCGCGTGAAACGATCCGTGACGGCCACGGTATGCCGTGGCTCCAGCCATCGCGTCTTGTCTACCATGGGGACAGAGGGATATTGTTTGCCTTCCCATGTAACCCAGTCGTTCCAGCCAATGTTGGTCCATGCGAGTGACTCATCGCGCGGTTCGAATTGTGGTTCCAGCGCGAGCGGGTGTCCCGTTGTATCTGAGGCAAGACGGAATTCTGCTGGGACGCTCTCGAGCGTATCGAAATTAATTCCATCCGCGCCGATGTCGGCCAGCAACTTTGTAATCACCGCCGCTGGTGGGGCGCTCTCGTTTCGTGTGCCCGTATCCCATGCTAAGTACGGAAAGAAAACTTTCACATTGCGGCCGTGAAACTGTTGCACCATTGCGCGCAGAGCGGGAATTCCGCCAGGCAAATCGCGCAGCAAATCGAACTGATTACGATCGTCCGCGCCAAGGTTAGGGTACACATGCCAGATGAGAACTGCGTCTATGGGGCCGATGCGCGCTTCGGTCTCCGATAGAAACTTGTCAACCGTGTATTCGCCTTTTTCCGGATCGTAAAAACTTCTGTCCCATATGAGCAGCTGCACTTGTGAAAAGACATGCTGTGTCCAGTCCAGCTCCGGACGTGTAAATTCCGAATCGTCGTAGCGCGTGCGAGTGCGGCGGTCAGCCCGCCAGCCTTTGATTTGCTCAAGCCATGCGGCGCTGCCTGAGGGATCGTCTGGGCCTGGGAAAAAAATGTCGCTCGGCGGAGGCATGTCCGACAAGTTCATGACGCCGGTGTGCGAGACAAGCGCGTGAGTGGGCTTCCACTCGTCGGCGAAGCATACCGAGCTCATGAAAATCGCAATAGTCGAACCAATACTGAAGAGGCACCACCGAATCCACCGCACATTGGGTGTTCCGAGGCGCCTCATGGTATCAGCACTAAAAATTAAGTTTCAGCGCAAACTGAATTAGCCGAGGATTGTTAACGGTCGTATTGATTACCCCGAAAGTAGGGGAACTGGGTTGCCCAGAAGCAGCTGCCAGATCGGAACTGGGTAGGCCAAACTGGGCGTGGTTGAAGACATTGAAGAACTCCGCTCTGAAATCTAAGCGCATGCCGTCGCGGTATGGGAGGACAAAATGTTTAATGGCCGAAAAGTCGGTATTCACAAAATCGGGCCCATATACCGGAGCCCGATTAGCGTCGCCCAATTTACCGGGGGCTGCTGGAGCAAAGCATTGAGTGTTAAACCACTGAGTCAAGGTCGGATGGCCGGATTTTGGATTGCATACCTGGTCAGGTCGGTTGAAGTTGCTGCCGCCAAAATTGAAACCCACACCAGATTCATCGGTGCTGTTGTATACGAAAATTGGAAAACCCGAAGTCACCTTCTCAATCACATCCAGTTCCCAGTTGCCAAGTATCGCATTGGCAGCGCCGTTCCATTCGCTACCAAACTGCTTGCCCTTCCCAAATGGCAGCTCGTAGATGAAGCTGGCAGTGAAATTGTGTTTAAGGTTGACCTGAGATAAAGCAAAATCGGCTTTTTGGGTCCCGGGCAATGGCCAGTAAGTCGCGCCAACACTAGTTCCCACACCGTCTGGAAAGCCGGAGTCCAGGTTGCGAGCGTAAGTGTATCCAAGCAGGGCATAGATTCCATGCCTTGCACTCTTGGTCTCAGCCTTGACTTGAAGGGAATCGTAGCGCGCAGAACCGGTATCAGTAATGTTGGCTATCACCGGCGGGAAAGGAAAGGGCGGCGATCCATAGGGCAAAGTCGCAACTCCGCAGCCCAAATGATAATTCGGATCGTATGAAGGATCACTGGGGAAGCACGCTGAGGGCGACGCAATGTTTAGGTTAACTCCGTCAACCAAAATGTGCGAACTCCGAGATCCGGCATAACCAACCGTGAGTACAACGTTGGCTGGCAATTGGTGCTCTACGTTCAGATTGAATTGCTGGACCCGCCCTTGCTTGAAATTCAGATTTTGCGACTGAATAGTGC
>JALYIM010000139.1 GCA_030775785.1 Acidobacteriota bacterium | reverse complement strand
AAAGAATGTCGGTGGAATTGTCTCCGGTGACTTTTACTTCCGCATATTGCTGCGCAGCCCACGCTGTGTTCCTCACCCTGTTCACGGCATCTCGAAAGTCGGCCAAAATTCTAGGATCGAGATTATCAGAAAGCAGCAGCGTTTGAAGTCCTGCCAATTCGGAGACGGCCGCCTTAAGCCGTTCCGAAGTGTCTGCAAGGGTGCTATCGAGTGTATCCAAAATGCCTCCGCGAAAAATTAGATCGTGAAAATACTTTACAGGCAATTTCAGGGAGCAACGAATACCAGAAGGCCAGTGTCGTGCGGAATCTATCGAATATCCCTCTCGTTTCCCGAAACGAGACTGTTCGATGCAAGACGCTTTCGAAAGAGATGGGGAAGTTTTCACGCGGAAAATTAATTCTCGACCTTGACACGTTATGCGCGACAGATATATACATATATATCCGTCACGGATATATATGAGTTCAAGCAAAAGTGGCCCCACGAATGTCAGTAACCCTCCTCTTACCCCGGCCGTATTCCACATATTGCTAGCGCTAGCGGATGGACGAAAACATGGCTACGCCATCCTTAAACAGGTCGGCGCTGATGGCGGACATTCGCTGCGCATGGGCCCGGGAACACTCTACGGATCGTTGCGACGGATGGAGGCTGCTGGTCTAGTTCAGGAGTTCGAGGATGCTGCCGATGAGCGGCGGCGCTTTTATGAATTGACGGGCTCGGGGCAAAGGGCGCTCACTCATGAATTGAGCCGACTGCGCGAAGTTCTGAGTGCGGCGAAACGCAAGGGCATGGCGACATCGAATCCAGTTCGTGCACACGGGGCTTCACGATGATGTTCTCACGAAGGGTTCGAAGGTTTGTCTTAACTGCTTATCAGATGGGGTTAATGTTTTATCCCGCCCCGTTTCGTAAGCGAAACTCATCCGAAATGTCTCTGTGTGCGAGCGAGATGATCGCCGAAAGCAGCTCGCCGATAAGCACATCGATGACGCTGGCGGTTGACCTTTTTCAATCTTTGATTACGGAGCATCTTATGACGGATCGTCTGAAAGCCTTCCCTCAACTCGCCATCCTGCTTACGATTACGACCTTCATCGCGGGCACCGGCTATGTGATCTCGCAACAAGTCTTACGTGCGTCGGCTAACGACCCACAGATCCAGCTAGCGGAAGATGGCGCGCAGCGAGTTAGTGCAGGCGAAAGTCCCGCAGCCGTCGTGTCTGATCGCAAAATCAACATGGAGAGCAGTCTCGCGCCCTTTGTCATTATTTATGACAACTCCGGGCGTCCGGTAGTCTCCTCCGGATTTGTGAACGGTACCATTCCCACGCCGCCAAAAGGCGTTTTCGATTATGTGCGTGCAAATCGCCAGGATACAATTACGTGGCAGCCGCGCCCCAATGTGCGAATTGCGTCGGTCATCGCCCGCAGCAACAACGGCTTTGTCATCGCAGGACGAAATATGCGGGAGATTGAGTCTCGGGAGTTTATGGTGTTTAAGCTCGCTGCGGCGGGCTGGCTAATAGCAAATCTTATCCTTACTTTTTGGTGGGCCCTGGGACAATTTCTGAATGGAGCCAAAGTGCCGGGGTTGAGAATGCTTCATCAGCAAGAGTAGAAAAGTCAGTCCTGATAACGCGAGCGTGCCAGGTTCACAATCTCTTCGATAAGTTGGGTGTAGTTGCGTCCGGCCCTTTTTGCAGCCATGGCATACTCCTGCGAACTTGCCAGCCACGGATTTGGATTCGCCTCGATCACATAAACTTCATTCTTTTCATTCAGTCGCATATCAATGCGCCCGTAGTCGCGGAACCTTAGCGCGACAAACGCAGAGCGGGCAGTTTCGGTGAGCTTTTCGATTACTTCTTCATCCAGGTCGTCAATAGGACCGGACTTCGTGAGCTTATAAGCTTCGGTTTCACGATCGAATTTTACGTCCTGCCCGGCAACTCTCGGGGTTCCTTTTGGAAGCTTGGACAGATCGAGCTCAATCAACGGAAGCACTTCGGGATTCGAATTCCCCAACACCGCCGCGTAGATTTCGCGTCCATCTATAAATTCCTCAATCAGCGCGGGGGAGTCGAATTCTTCGTGGATGTAGTGAATGCGTTCCATGAGTTCTTTCACGCTCCCGACCACCGAATCACCATCTATTCCGATGGAGCCATCTTCAGAGGTGGGCTTCACGATGAGGGGAAATTTAATGTCATGCGAGTGATCGAGCATTCCTTTGTACGAAGTCGCAAAAAATGGAGTATTAATTCCATGGAACTGGAAAAGTTTTTTAGCTACCGATTTTTCTTGCCCCAGAAAGAGTCCGCGCGGACCGGTCCCGGTGTAAGGCATGCCAATGAGATCTATGTAGGCGGCAATGTTCATGTCCATGGTGTCATCGCCCGCGTAGGACTCGGTGAGGTTAAAGATCAGGTCGGCGCCGCAACGGCTCAAAGAAAATAGCGATTGCTTAGAACCATCCAATACCTGATAAAACGGCTCGTGCCCAATCTTTTCCAGAGCTTCGAAGATTTCTTCGCGATCTTCTTTGTGCTTTTTCTTTTTTGCTTTGCGCTTGCCAGTCTTTTTATTTTTAGGCTCTTCCTCCTCGGGCGGAGGCGGCGGCTCTTCATCCCAGATGTCATACAGGACGGCGATTTTCATTTTCGAGAAACTCATTGGCGCCTCTGCGCGTATTCTGACTCCGTTGCAGCCAGAAAGCCAGAACCGCAGTTGACTAACTTTGGACTAACGGCATTCGGCTAACTCTGTACGAACTTGCCGCGCGTCAGATAATTCATGGTCAATGTAGTGCAAAATACAGTCATCTCGGTCAGATACTGCTGCTCGCATTTCAATTCGGACTGAAGTTTCAAAACTGCCACACGCTCCTCGATAGCTCCAATCAAATTCTTGATAAGAGGACGCTGCACACCCGTCCAATACGTGAGCTTGTCGGTAAGCACTTTGCGATGTTCGCGTAACAGGTCAACCGCCGGCCGCACGCCCTTACGCTTTCGCGGCGACACGTTAAAAATATCCTTCAGGTCAGTGTCGAGTAGAAGTCCGGCAACTTCGCGCGTTTCCGTGGCATGGTTCTCGTAAAATTGTCCCACGGTATCTTCCATCTGCTCCACCGTGATGTCGGTGTCTCCCTGCGGACGAGAAGGTTCCACGTTCGCAAACTTCTTGCCCATGCGCTCCATGTAGTTCAACTTTTGGGCTGCGCCCCATCCTTTATATCGGCTACGCCAGTTGGAGCGCGGCGTCATCCAGACGGCAAAGGTTTCGGCAAAATCTTCATCGGGATGCTTCTGCGCATACCAGCCTTCCATATGTCTCACGTAGTTACGGGAAAACGGAATCGGCTTGTAATTGTCTCGATAAGCTTTGCGAAAGGAACCAAATAAATTGTGCCATTCGGGCGTTCGGTAAAGTTCGTAGGCGTAGTTGAACGCATGGCCAGCTTCGTGACGCAGATACATCATGATCTGGCGAGAATCCTCCAGGTCATTCATCTCGCGCTCGAGCTTTTGCAACTTGGGATCAGCCAGATAAAACGGAATGCCAATGACTGGTTCTTCGTCGGGACATCCCCACTCATCGCTGAGATAGACCAGCGGACGGAACTTTCGCAGACCTTTGCGTTCGAGCTCGCGATAGAGCTGATGGACAAAGCGCTCTACCGAAGAGCCTTCCAGCTTTAGGCCGAGGTCCCGAATCGGTTTGCTGAGAAGCTCTTTTACATCGGGTGGGGCTTTCTCGAACGATGTCATTGGAAACGAGCCTAGCACAAGGAGGGTGACGCGCCCGACTTCGGCTTCCGGCCTATTTCCAGACCTCCGTGATCACCTTGGCCTTGCCGTCTCCCGAATCTTTGTGCAGCGGCTCCAATCCGAAATTATCTTCGATCGTCCTCAACACACTGTAATGGTCGTATTCAGTTTTCACTTCTTGATTTTTAACCATATTTCCTAGGAATACGGTGTAGATGTTGTTGCTACTGCGCCCCTCGGATTCGTCAAATGTGATGACGACTAAAAGGCGGTCCATCTTCTTATCTGTCGGCAGCCAGGTCTTTTCATCGAAGGCCAGCCAGTCTTTGAGAAAAGCGCGCAGCCAGGTAGACGCCTTCCTCATGCCTTTGCGAGCATTGAAGTAGGGATCGTGGCCATCGTCGTCCATGTTCGGGCTGTAGTAGATGTACTGCGGCAGCGAATTCTTTTCGGGATCCTGGCGGAATTTCGCAATGTCCGAGACGAACGGATTGCCGCTGCTGGTGTCTACTGAAACTACGTTCTTGAAAGTATTCTTCTGGACCCTTTCAAAGCTCAAAAACGGAACATGTTTACGCGCATATTTCCCACGACTGCCTCGTACGAATGGCTGTTTTTCGTCCCCCGGATAGCCCTCGGCGTAGTTTCTCCAATTCAACATGTCCCCAATCGTCCGATGCTCGGCATCATCGGGGAAGTCTTGTTGTGAATCGCTGCCATCAGTCCCAAAAGTGCTGCCCGCAACCATGGCCAGGTAGTTGGGATAAGAAGGATGGGTAAGATTTTTAAAGTTGCTGAAGTTGCCGCCCTTGGAGGCAAGCTCCCTCATAAAATCGTCCTGCATCGCTGACGCGTAGTTTTGATTTTCAAGAACAACGATTAAGACTCGGTCAAAGTGCTTGCCGGCGCTGGCGTTATTCGACGCAATCTGAGCTTGAAGGGATGAAAATGGACATATGACCGTTAGAGCGGCCAAAACTGCTAGAAAAAAGATAGTCTGAGATCCCGGGCGATGTGGATTATTCGAATTTTTTATCATATTTTTACTTTCGTTATCATAATGGATGCTTCCATCTGAATTGAAATCATCCTCTTCAGCGATTTATTGAGATCTGGTATTGGAACCGGTACGTCGGAGATGGGACATATCTTCGATCCATTCTTCCGCAGTCCATCGCCGCCGCTTCGAATATTCATGGGACGGGATTGGGACTTTCCCTCGTAAAGAGCCTAATTGAAGCGATGGGAGGCCGCATCACGGCAACCAGCGCGCGGAAGCGACCGAACACGAACTCGAAGCGTGTTAAAGATATCTCCATTTCGTGACGGCTTATATCTGGGAGGACCGGCGGCAACGTCGGATGAAACGCCGCACATAAGCAGCGACTGGGGGAGCACAAGGGCTGATCAGCGAGCCTCGCCGCAGGCCACGAGCAAGGCTACCAGAGAGCCAAATAACCCTTGCACTTTTTTCACAATCCAATACTGGCGGGACCGCTCGACGGTTTCCGCGTCCGTCATTCTGCTATGGCTCTGCGAGCGCGCGATGAACCAGATGAATCGAGATAGCGCCTTCTCCCACCGCTGGCCACGCGCTTCACATTCCCTGAACGAACGTCTCCAACCGCGAATACACCGGGAAGACTTGTCTCCAGCATCTCGGGAGAGCGTTCCAGCCTCCAATTCGCCGGCGCCGACGCACCGTTGGTCTTTTCAAGATCGCGTCCGGTAAGAATGAAGCCTTTGTTGTCCATTGCCACGCAGCCTTTCAGCCACTCGGTTCGCGGAGAAGCCCCTGCCATAATAAAAACGTGCTCAATCGGATGAACTGATTTCTCCCCTGAGGTCTTGTCAAGCCAAGTGACTCGTTCCAGGTGCATGCCGCCTTCCAGACCTACGATCTCGGTTTTGTAGTGCATTTCTATACCCGGATTTTGGGTAATCCGCTGGATCAAATAGCGCGACATCGTGTCCGACAGCCCTTCGGATCGGACCAGCATGTGAACCTTGCGGGCCGTCTGCGAGAGAAAAATCGCGGCTTGGCCGGCTGAGTTCCCTCCGCCCACTACGATCACGTCTTCGTTTTCGCATAGTTGGGCCTCCATAAAGGTCGCCCCGTAGTAAATTCCCTGTCCCTCGAATTTCTGGAGGTTCTCAAGGGGAGGCTTGTTATACTGGGCGCCGGTCGAAATCACGATGGCTCTTGCGGCCAGCACGTGACCATCGTCCAACATAACCTCATAAGGACGACGATCGCAGTTCAGCCGCACCACGCTGTGCGCCACCATCATCTTCGCGCCGAACTTTTGTGCTTGCGTGAACGCGCGCGCCGTTAATTCTTGTCCGGAGACGCCGGTTGGAAACCCCAGGTAATTTTCTATTTTCGAACTCGATCCCGCTTGTCCCCCGGGCGCTTCGGTTTCGATAATGAGGGCATCGAGTCCCTCAGACGCCGCGTAGACCGCGGCAGCAAGTCCTGAGGGTCCTGCACCCACAATAATCAAGTCACGGACCTGAGTCTGATCAATACTGGCGTTGAACCCAAGGCAATCCGCTATTTCCTGCGGTGAGGGATTGCGTAACACGGTGGTGCCGTTGCAAATTACCACTGGAACTTCGCCCGTTTTTACTTCAAAACGGTCGAGTAACTCCTGTGATGTTTTGTCGGTATCTAAGTCCACATAGTTGTACGGGTATGTGTTGCGGGTGAGGAACTCCCGAATCCGCAGAGTGTTAGCGCAGTGACGAGATCCCATCAAAATTACGTTGCCATACCCGCCACTGATCAGGGCCAGGCGGCGGAGAATGAACGCCCGCATGAAAATGTCACTTAATTCGACATCTCTGGCAACGATGCCACGCAGGTTCTCTGCGCTGATCTGGAGAAACTCACCGGGTTCCGTAACTCTTCCTCGCACAAGGGAGCGCTGCCCTGAAATCATCGTGATCTCACCCGTGAACTGACCGGGGCCATGTTTTACGATCGGGCGTTCGCCATTAAGATCCGGCTGCACAATCTCCATGCCTCCGGACAGCAGGACAAAAAACGGTACGCTCATATCGTTGGGCTGAAACAAGATCTCGCCCGGCTTAACTTTTCGAACCTGGCCGCCAGGCCGAAGCCTGGCAATCTGTGTGGCGGTCAGATGTGGAAAGGCCTGGGTGGTCGGGTCGAGAACGCTCGATCTTGGTGGGGACGACATTGTTCTCTCCATCAAACGAAATCTTGGGGCGGTTAGTAGTAGATGACTAATGCATCATTTCGGCTTCAGGGTCCCAAATTTAGCGGCCGTTGATCGGTGGCGCACCCCGACACACCTTGATATCCTCTCGCCACTGTGGAGAATCAACCTTAATGCCGACTCTAATAAATAAGCCCACCCGCATTCGGTCAGCCGGAAACAAGCCGAAATTAATAGACGAGTTTATCGGACACGTGAACTCCGGCACGTCCATCGCCAGCGTGGCGCACATGCACAGTCCAGAAGGATGGGAGGAGCCGAGACAAACTCCCGAGTTCGATGAGTTCACCATCGTGCTGAAAGGAATGGTGCGAGTGCAGCATGCTGATGGGACGTTTGACGTGCGAGAAGGTCAAGCCGTGATTGCACATCGTGGAGAATGGGTTAAGTATTCCACCCCAAACGAAGGCGGCGCGGAATACATAGCGGTCTGCACGCCAGCATTTTCGCCCGAGACTGTGCATCGGGAAAGTTAAATGGTGGGTTAGGGTGCTTCTATTAACTCCATTTTGCCGTCCCGAGTGCGATGCAAAATCATCACTTTACCTTTGGGATCGCGGAAGACGAACACGTCGCGATCTTTGAAGTGAGCCTCTTTGATGGCCTCTTCCAGCGTCATGGGACGCCTGGCAACCGCGTCTTCCGACCTGACCAGGTGGACTTCCGTGGACTTCGCCATGGCCGGAAATTTATGCACGACCAGACTGAAAGTGGTGTTCTCGGCTAGACCTACAGGAGACTGAAGACCATCCTGAGAGGCTTCGCCGTCCCACTTTTTCGCGCTCGGACTCTTGTGGTTGTGACGAGTTTTTGTGCGCCAGCGGGTCTTGTATTTAACCGCCTGCTTTTCTAAATGTTCGATGGCTTCGTTAATGGCCGCAGTCATGTCTCCGGCCTGGGCGAGCGCCACGAGCGGACCATTACGAGGACTAATAGTAATTTCAGCCTTATGGCGGCGCTTCTCCACCGCCAGCACTACCTTCGTTTCAAATTTGTCTTTTAGTATTTTGCGGATTTTGGTTAGGCCGGTTTCTACTTCCTTACGGATAGCGGGCGTGATATCGCAATGCCTTCCGGTATATTCCACATTCATGAGCGCGCTCCTGAAAGTTCTGGTCCCTTGAGTGGGCAGCTACGGAACAACCGTCTCATTACTCGTTGCTTTATGTCAGATGCGAATTCTTGACGCGGCGTTGATGTGTGCTCGGGATGCGCATATCCTCCCGGTATTTCGCCACAGTGCGGCGGGTTACTTTGATGCCTTGTGATTGCAGAATGCGCGTAATTTGTTCGTCCGTCAATGGCCTGCCGGGATCTTCATCTTCTATTATCTTTTTCACCCTCCGCTTCAGGATCAGAAGCGAGGTATTGCCACCCTCGGGTCCGTTCACGCTTTCGCTGAAGAAGTAGCGCAGCTCGAAAACGCCCTGCGGAGTGTGAGCATATTTGTTCGCCACTGCTCGGCTGACGGTCGAAGGATGCACGCCGATTTCTTCCGCCACTTCCTTGATCATCATTGGCTTGAGCTGGTCAATTCCCTTTTCCAGGAAGTCCTCCTGGCGATTGACGATCGTGTAGCAGACTTTGGCGATCGTCTGTTTTCGCTGCTCGATGTTTTTGATCAACTGCATGGCGCTCTTGTAGCGCTCTTTTACATAATTTCGCGTGTCTTTGTCGTTGGTGTCACGTGCCATAAGGCGCTTGTAGGAGGGGTTCAGGCGCAGCTGAGGAACGTCCTCATCGTTCATCACCACCAGCCATTCGTCGCCATGTTTTACGAAGGCCACATCCGGCTCGATCAGTCGCGGCTGCCCTTTGTTGTAGCGCAAGCCCGGACGCGGGTCGAGCGTGCGGATATAATCCAACGCCGACTGCACAGCTTCCATAGGACGCTGCATTGCTTTGGCAATCTCTTTGTGCTGCTTGGTCTGCAATGCGCGCAGATGCTGGTCCACCAGTGTCATGGCATCCTGCAGAATCAGCGCAGAAGCTTCGGCGCCCTCGCTATCGCCATTTTTGGACGCCACTAGTTGCTGCTGGTGATAGCGCAATTGGTAGAGCAGGCACTCGCGCAGATCGCGGCAGCCGACTCCAGGAGGATCCATCTGGCGAATGACGTTAATCGCCTCATGCAGTTCGGTGATGTTGAAGCTCACCACGAATAGCGGAGCCGAAGCTTTTTTAGTGGGAGCTGTGGCGGTTGTTGGCGGAACAATTCTCTGCTGCACGATCTCGACCGAAGGCGGCAAAGGCGAAGGTGCCGGGGCAACTGCAGTTCCAGCAATGCTGCGCAGCATTTGACTTGCTAACGAAGAGTCGCGGTTCCAGCCAAGAGTCGCGGAGTCCAAAATCGGCAATAGGATGGCATCCAAACTAAGAGATGGATCGTCGCCGAGGTCCCCCTCGGTCTCCTGATCGCCCACATCGCCTTCATCATTCGCATTATCAAGGGCAGCGTCCAAACCGAGTGCTGCCGCCTCTTTGACGACCTTTTGGACAACCGTTGCGTCCGCTTCCGGCGAGGCGGGAGGCACGATTCCCAGCAGCTCCTCGTCGCTGGCAATGAGGTATCCGTCTTCACTCAGATTTCCAATGACCACCTCTGCTGCCTCGCGAACTTCCGGCGTCACGGAAACCGAGCCAAGCTGCCATTTCAAGTGGTCGGAAAGTGTACTGGGCTTGGAGAGGAAATTCTCGAACGAAGGTCGCTCGATCTCTTCCATCTCGCCTTGACTGCGGTAGCCAGGGTCGAGATATTCCTGAAAAAAAGAACCGAAATCAATCTCTTCGAAGGGATCTTTCTTTTCTGTGGCGATGACGGTGTTCTCTTCGGGAAGCTGGCGGTCGCGATCTTCTTCGCGGCGTCCGACATCATCCAGCAGGGGAACGGATTCTTCCAATTCCTCGAGCACGGGATTCTCCACCATCTCGGCGGTGATCATATCTCGCAGCTCGAGCTTGTTGAGGGCGAGCACGCTGACCATCTGCACCAGTCCGGGCGTCAATATCTGACGCTGCGAGACTTTCAAATTCAACTTGTGCTGCAGTAAGACCATAAGAATGAGTTACTTTGCTCCTAATGCTTACACTAAAGAGAAGCTTTCTCCCAAGTACACCCTTCGAACCTCAGGATTCGCCGCCAACTGATGCGGCATCCCAGAAGCCAAAATCCTGCCGCCGTCAATGATGTAAGCCCGGTCGGTCACAGCCAGTGTTTCTCGAACATTGTGGTCGGTGATCAAGACTCCGATCCCGCTCGCCTTTAAATCGCTAATAATTCTCTGCAAATCGAGGACGGCGATCGGGTCAATTCCTGAAAATGGCTCGTCCAGCAAAATAAATGTTGGATTGATGCACAACGCCCGAGCAATTTCCACCCGCCTTCTCTCGCCTCCCGACAGCGCATACCCGCGATTTTGGCGGATGTGCTCAAGCCCCAACTGGTCAATCAGCTTTTCCATGGTTTCCCGGCGTTCATGCCAGGAAACAGGTTGAGCTTCCAGCACTGCGAGGACGTTTTCCTCGACAGTGAGCTTGCGAAACACCGAAGCTTCTTGGGGGAGATAGCTGATGCCAAACTGCCGTGCCCTTAGATACATCGGCACATCTGTAATGTCGCTCTCGTCAATCAAAACTCGGCCGGTATCGGGGGGTATCAGGCCGACGATCGAATAAAAAGTCGTTGTCTTTCCGGCGCCGTTAGGTCCAAGTAAACCAACAACTTCGCCCTGCTGCACCTTCAGACTTACACCATTTACAACCCGGCGTCCGCGGTAAGACTTGCCGATCTCATCGGTCGCCAGCGTGTGCATTTATCGTGCCACTTGCGATTGAGTAAGTGCTGGGGATTTATCGCTGCCTTCCACCAAAACCCTACCATCGCGCCCAAACAAAGTCAACGAAACCCCGGTAATCTTGCCATGAGTGGCATCAAAAATGCTAGGCGATTTCCCGGTCAGCACAAACTTGTCGTCGTGGGACGTATAAACGAGTTGATCACCCCTAGCTTTTCGTCCCGGTTGGGAGATCAAGATGTTGCCCTCCGCCACGATACGCTCGAGCTTTCCCGCCCCTGCGAGTCCCGCCGCTGAAGTTGATTCTTGTCCGCCCGGCTGGAGGAAGATTTCCATCTCGTCGGCGGCAACTGTCGCATTGGATTGACTCACAAGGACCGGCCCCTCAAGATGCGCCTTACGCTCTTGATCCACGTAGCTGAAGCTCTTGGACGTAATCGTGACCAGTTCTGCCTTGCTTGCTTTGCCTCCCTGCGGAAGTGATGTGGAAACTCTCCCGGAGTTGGAACCTTGAGCAATGACCGAGCGGTGTTCCCGATCGAATTCAATGGAAGGTGCCGAGATTACATTTCCCCCCTGCCAAAGCCGAGCGTTGCCTTGATAATTCGCTTTGGATGGGCTGCGAGTCACGGTCATCGTATCCGCCGTGACATGAATGGGATCGGACGATGCAAGTAGCGCGCCTTCCCGCAATGGGTTGAGCCCGGTGTATGTCGTCTTCACCTGGCCCTCTGCAATGGAGCTGCCAGTGGAAAAGTCCATGCGCATGTTATGTGCGATGACCGCGATTCCTTTGTCCGTCATCCGCGGAGAGCCTGTGAGCTCGATCCTGCGATCCGCTGGCGTATACACTGCCCGCTCGGCAGTGGCTTTGCGGTCTCCCTCGGTGTAAACAAAGTGGCCCGATTGGGAAATTGAGTTAACGCCCCTGTCCTGCTCGAAAGTCACATCCAGAACGTCGCTACTACTTACGCGATCAGCGGAGTCCTTTTGGTCAGTTTTACCTGTAATTCTCGCATCTGGCGCTCCATGGATTGTTCGAAGCTGACCCGAACCGCCGAATTGGGCTTGAAATTTTCCCGCCGAGACTAAGGTTTCCTCTGTCGCAGCTCGGCCATTTTGTGAAGATATGATTGCCTGGGCTTTCCCGGAAGTCTCTGCACGCTGCAGTCGCCGGCCATCCGCCAGGAAGAAATCCATCGCAGAAGCATCGAGTTCGAACTCTTGAGCGCCGTCAGATCGGTTAGAACGCTGGTCGTGAGCTTGAGTCATCCTAACGAGCTTTTCCGCGCGAACTTTCGCGAGCTGGTTGCCTTTGTCGAAGCCACCATTCACCTGTCCCGCGTCAATCCTGATGGCCTGATTTCCGGCCGACTCGATATGAACATCTCCAAAGAGAATGGCGTTGCGCAACTCATCTCCCGCGGGCGACAGAAACAGCTCCATCTGATTTGCTCGTGCCGACATAGTTTGCTCACCGCTTGATTGCAAGACTACGTCGCCGCTAGCCAGAACTCGATCAATTTTGTTATTTGGTCGCAAGAACAGCTGTGCGCCGCCGGCGCTAGCCAACTTTGTCCCATATCGCAATCTCGGATGTTCGAGGGAGACTAAAGCAGGGTCCTTCTCTATGGTCCCGTGCGAGGCGGTAATGCTCGCCGGAGTCAAGTCCGCAGCAAATCCCGACAATGCGATGTTAATCTCCGATTGCAGCGTGAGGACAGAGTTCTTAGCTGTATAACTTGCTCCGACCGCCGATCCTTGCGCATCGTCAACCGTGAATTCGATTTTCTCTTTTGTATAAGCATCGCCAGTTTTCTGGTTAAAAACCAACCCACTGGTCTTCAGGTGAATTGGGTTTTTCAGCTCTTTGGGCTGCGATTGGTCAGGATTGAGCAGGCCCTCGGGATTCGCTTCCAGGTCAATGCGCACCTCGCCCTCGGCGCTGATATTCCCGGATGAAGGCTCGTAAGTGAAATCCTGGCCGGAAATGCGGTCGAAGCGGCTTGAGTCTCGCCCGTAGACGGTGATCTCGACGTCGTGCAATTCGGTGCGTCCACCAAGCTTGAATTGCACTGCCTTACTGGCCTGCACTTTAAACAATGTGCGTCCCTGGTCAGACTTCGAGATCGTGAAACCAGTAGCACTCTGCTGGATGTTGAGCCCAATTTTTTCGGGCGCACGTTTCAGCACACTTCGCACTCGCCAACGGGCAGCTAAATAGGCCGCGGCGACCGCGACCATCATAGCGATCACGCCTATCACCAACCATGCCCGCAGACGCGAATGATGAACTGGCATTGGAATTCAGTTTACTGGAATAGATGCGGACCACCTCGTTCGTCAGCGCAAGTCCAGCGAGGCGAAGTCACAGAAGTGAGGACTCAGCGCAGTCCGACACGTCGAACCAGCGTACCGGCAATCATGTCGTGCAGGGCTTGATGTCGGTCGGTAAACGCTGCCATGATGTATCCGATTCCGAGTGTGGCGCCGGAGATGTATTTGGCGAAGTGCCTGCCCGTCGCGCGTTCGAATGAGAACCGATTGCCTGCCAGGTCAGTAACTTTTAAAGAGACAGCCATCTTACCCAGCGTCGCCTGGCGTGACGAACTCAACATGACAGCTTCGTAAAGCCAGGATCCCACGAAACCGAGTGCGCCCCCGACGATCGCACTCACCAGATGGATTCCCCGCCCCGGCATGCTGACTGCAAGTCCCGCAAAACCTATTGTCGCAGCGATCAGGAACGCAATGGGTGCAACCACAACATTCACTAACAGTCCATCAATGATGGCCGCCACCACACGGATCCAGAATCCTCCGTATTGGTGATTTAGATTTTGCGAAGTCCAAGCGGGCGGGTTGGCTGGTTGATAGTTTGGAATCTGCCCTGCCCCGATTTGCGGGATGGCAGGCGAGATACCCGCCAGCAAAGCTCCGCACTGCGAACAAAACTGCGCGCTCGGGGTGTTCTGAGCTCCGCAGCGGTTGCAGAATATTGAAGGATTCATGTGCGGGAAATATAAGTGAGTGGCTGGCAAGTGTAAAGCAGGCGTTGGGTTTAGGGGGATCCTGCAAATGCGATAGAGGTAGTAGCCCTGTCCGGCCTTTCAGGTGTCCGAAAGTTACGCAAGCAGAGCTCGAGGCCTCCAAATTCCGGATGCTCATTCTCCTCAAGAGTGAACGCGATGTCGAGCGTATCGCCCGTGAGCAGTTTTGCCTGCGCTACGGACTCAGCCATATGCCATCCGAGAGCGTTGTAGGAAATCGCCTTTCGCCAGTCGCGCCTGCGGTTAGGCAATTCAGAGCTGTCCGGGTGGCAGCGTGGCGTGGCGAGTTCCGCAGCTTGGGTCATCTCCCCACCGTCGGAAAGCGCTGCAGCGACTCTGAGCTTCACGTGCTTGTCTTTCATTACCATGGGAGGCGACTTTAAACGGACATCGCGCGCCGTGAACACAGGTTCCGGATTGCCCATCCCAAATGGTTCCAGCATCCGAAGCGTCTTAAATAACTCGGGGTTTATCTGATCCAGCGCGAGTTCTGCGTCAACCGATATAACTGGCTCAAAATCTGCCGGGCTCAGGCGTTCACGGGCGAATGAATCGAGGTGTAAGCGCAGTTGTTCCAGGTTGGAAGCTGGTAACGAAAATCCTACGGCGTGGGCGTGTCCGCCGAAGCGTGTAAATAATTGAGAACACGATTCCAACGCGTTCAAGAGATGGAACGAACGTATGGACCGGCCGGAACCGTGGCATTCATCTCCGTCGCGGGAGATGATCAAGGTGGGACGGCCATAACGTTCTACCACTCTGGTCGCAGTGATGCCGATGACACCGCGATGCCAGCCTTCTCCATCAATGACCACGCAATATTTTTCCGCCAACCCCGGTTCCTGCTCGAATTTCAGGTAAATCAAGTCGAGGATGCGCCTCTCTTCTAGTTGGCGTTCCGTATTCAACTTATCGAGGCGATTCGCAATTTCGCGCGCTCGCTCACTATCTTTCACACTGAAGAGCTCGATTACGTCGCGGGCAACATCCATCCGTCCGGCGGCATTAATTCGTGGAGCAATTCGGAACGCCACTTCGCCGGCATTTAGAGGAGCGCCTCCCAGTTGCGAGACTTCGAGCATGGCTTTCAATCCCGGATTTACCGCGCTGCGCAACGCCTGTAATCCAAGTTTCGCGAAGACCCGATTCTCTCCGGTGAGCGGGACCGCATCCGCGATGGTGGCAATGGCAGCAATCTTCATGAATGACAGCAGAAGGCGCGATTGGTCTTTCTGCCCAATTCTCTTCTCCATTAGCGCTTGTGCAACTTTGAAGGCCACACCCGCGCCGCACAGTGCTTTGCAGGGATAGGCGCAACCAGCCTGATTGGGATTGAGCACCGCAAGCGCGGCCGGCACTCCTTCTTTCCCCGGCAAATGATGGTCGGTAACGATAAGGTCTACTCCGAGGCGTTTGGCGGTTTTTGCGGCAGCGAAGGCACGGATCCCGGTGTCCACGCTAATGATCAGACGAACGCCAGAGGCTGCCGCGCGTTCGATCACATCGTCCTTCATCCCATAGCCCTCGAGGATACGGTGCGGGACGTGGAAATCAGCGGTGCCTCCGCAAAGTTCGATCGCGGTTTTCAGGATGACGATTGCGGTGGTGCCATCCACATCGTAATCGCCATAAATCAGGATGCCTTCCTTATGCTCTATGGCTGCGTCCAGACGGTCTATCGCCTCTTTCATGCCTCGCATTAAGTAAGGAGAGTGCAAATGATCGAGCGAAGGAACAAGAAAGCGTTCGGCAGCGGCGATCTCAGTAATTCCTCGGCTCACCAGTAGCTGAGAAAGAGTAAAAGCCATTTGCGAACCGTCCTGGCGAGAGGATGAAAACGGCAACGCCGTACTCATACGCAGTTTGCTGGCAAGATTTTGCGCAAGAGCGGGGTCGGAGGGTCGAAGTTCCCAGCGCAAATTAGTTTTCGTCGTCCTGATCAGGCTCGTCTATGGGAATTCCGCCAAAATCTTCGGCGACTTCAAGCAGGCGTTGATAACGTTCGTACCACTCGGTGGAAGCTTCGTAAATCATTACTACGCCCTGGTGCGCAAATCCAAGCTGCACGAATCCAGTTTTGCCAAGATAAGTCCGCAGCCAGCGGGCGTCCTCGATGTCTTCGTCGTTGGTGAACTCGGCGTGCTCCAGCCGTTGAATGGTGTCGTCGAGCTCTTCCTTTTCGAGACGCCATGAATCCATGGTAACGAAGGGAGAGCCCGCAGCCTTGGCCAATTCCACGAAATCCTTCCAGCTATCGGGATTATCGCCCGGCTTCCATGGGACGCACTGCACCTGTTCCTGGTCCACATAGCCGAGAAACCTGCGCATGCCATGGCCTTCGACAAAGGCGACCATATCGTCTTTCAGGCCGGCGAGATCGTCAGGGGTGGGTGACATTTTGGACTGCTCATCCGCATTGTATGACGGAATGGCATACCCAAGCACGTCACAAAGGGAGATTCTGGCGTTCGTATCTGAGCGCATAAAGTGAGCAAAGAGGCTGTGGCCAACAAAGAACATGGCACGCGGCTGTGCTACACTGCTCGTTTCACGGCACACATCCAGTCCGCACTACCCGTTGCTTATTACTATGCTTCTGTCGAAAGAATATGTGGGCTATTTGGCCCGCGAAGTCACCAAAAAATTGATTGCGGGTGAATTCATCGAAAGTAAAAGTGTGCCTGCGCTTACCGAGAAGGTACATGCGGCCATCCTTGAAGAATTCTCCCTTGAAGATCGGATTAACGATGAAGTGCGCGTCATTCTTGAAGCTTATTCCGACGAGATGCGTAAGAGCGGGGCGAATTATCAAGAAATGTTTCGCAAAGTGAAGAGCGAACTGGTGCGCAAGTACAAGGCGGTGCTGTGAGAGTCACTCGCGACAAAGTGAACAAAGTTGCTCATGGCCTCACTGACGCTTTGGCGGAGATGAGCGAAGTTGAGTTTTTAGAGGACCGTAACACCATCCGACTGGAAGTGCGTCGAATTCTCGAAGAGTTGCTCAACCAGGAAGAAAAAATTGATGCAGCTGCAAAGCATAAAATCGAGAACCAGAAGCGTACAATTCTCGAAGGCAGCCAGGAGTGGGACATCCTCTACCGCAAGTATTACAACGAAGAAGTGAAGAAGCTCGGCGTCTAGTTTTTTGTTTAGCTGTTAACGGCATACCCCTTCTGTGGTGAATCACTCCATCGCTGAACTTTCCAACCTGGTAAAAGACTTCGCGCGTGAGGCTGGCTTCGAATTGTCCGGAATCGCGCCATTGCGAGATTTCGTAGAACTCGAACAGTTTCCCAGGTGGATCTACGCCGGTCATGCCGGCGAAATGGATTATCTGAAAGCTCGCAACGACTCAGGGCAGCTCAAGCGCTCATCGCCCCGAGAGACCTTCCCCTGGGCGCGCAGCGTCATCGTCTGCGCGATTAACTACAACACCACTGAACCTTATTCAACTGAGATACACGACGCGAGCCGTGGCTGGATCGCCCGCTATGCCTGGAGCAAGGAAGATTATCACCGGGTTGTGTTGCGCAAATTGAAGCTCATCGAAGCCCGACTGAAGGAAGTCACCGTCGCTTCGGTATCCACCGACACAAAAGGACCGTCTCATTCGGACGTTATCCAGACTCGCTGTTACGTTGATACCGGACCGATCGTGGAACGAATCTACGCCAAGTATGCAGGCGTGGGATGGATCGGCAAGAACACCTGCATCTTGAATCAGGGGCTCGGGTCCTGGTTGTTTCTCGGTGTGATTCTAACTTCGCTTGAATTGCCGCCTGATCTTCCCGCTCCTGACCGCTGCGGAAGCTGCACGCGGTGCATCCAGGCATGCCCCACGGAAGCGTTGATTGCGCCCTACCAATTGGATTCCACGAAGTGCATCTCTTATTTGACGATTGAAAAGCGGGGAATACTCCCGGAGGAGATGCGCGCCGCCTTGGGGCGGCATGTTTTTGGGTGTGACATTTGCCAGGACGTTTGTCCCTGGAATCGCAAGGCCCCTGCCACCAACGCAGCCGAATTTCAACCGAGGGAAAGATTAGTAAATCCAGCGCTCGAATGGCTGGCAGGCATAACGGACGAGGAATTTCAGGACGCCTTTCGCGGTTCGCCGATAAAGCGGTCCAAGCGTACCGGCTTGCGGAGAAACGCTGTACTCGCCATGGGCAATAGCGGCGATGATAAGTTTGCGCCCGTCTTGACCAGACTCTCGTCTGATGAAGACCACGTTGTGTCCGACAGTGCCACCTGGGCATTGCGGAGGCTCAGAGGCGCTTCGACAAAGCTCGCGTGATAGCATCGTCTCAAACATTCCCTCGGCATGACGATGGCCCGTTGTTCCCTAATTTTTCGATTGTTTTTGTTTGCGTGCACCCTCTGCACTAACGTTCCTGTGGCCAAAGCGCGCGGGAGCGACCCAAAATGGCTTCGTCTAGATTCAGCACATTTCACGGTACTCACCGACGCGGGCGAAAAAAAAGGGCACGAAGTTCTCCTCCGCTTTGAACAAATGCGCGCTGCGTTCGGGCAATTGCTTCTGAAAGGCAAGCTGAACATGCCCCAACCACTTGCAATTATCGCGCTCAAGAATGATGACGAATATGAAAAGGCAGCCTATCCAGGGAGCGATGGTTTCTTTCTGCCTGCGGAAGATAGAAATTACGTCGTTCTGAATTTATTCACGGATGACGGCTGGCGCGCTGTTACACATCAGTTTGCCCATCTAATGCTGAACTACAACTACCCCCCAACGCAGGGGTGGTTTGATGAGGGATTCGCGGAATATTTTTCTTCCTTGCGGCTAGACAGCAAGCACATGGAGATTGGGGACGATCCCGAGCTGACATCCGCATTGCACGAAGATGTTCTCGGAAGAGTTGCTCGAAAGAAAAATCCTCCGAAAGCCCTTACAGAGCTTCTTGGAAGTCCGGTGTGGCTGGCGGTACCCGATCTTTTCAACATGCGCCACGATACGTCGGGCTTCCGGGAAACTACCCATAGCACCCTCTTCTACGCTCAATCGTGGATTGTGATTCATTACCTGCTTAATAAGAGCAAGCTGCCCCAGACTGGGACGTATTTCGAACTGGTACAAAACCAGAAAATGCCGGCGGAACAGGCAATCGCTCGTGCTTACGGAATGACTCCGGCGGAATTCGACCAGGCGGTAAAGGATTATTTTCATTCTCTCGCGCCGTTGTTTCTGGCGCAGGACTCCGCTCGTACATCCGCTTCAAACCGGTTGGGTAATGCGGTGTATGAACTTCCTCTACCACTAGGATCGGGCGACGTAGGAACTAGCACCCACGAGGTTTCCGCGGCGGACGCCACCGCCTTACTGGCGGAATTCGATGTGCGACTGCCGGAACACCGCGAACAGGCGTTAAAAGACTTGGCTGCAGTGATATCGCAGTCCAAAACCGACAATGCAATTGCTCATCGAGCACTAGCCTGGGACCATTTGCAGCGCAAAGAATTCAGCCAGGCGACCGAAGAACTGCAGAAAGCAATGGATATTGATCCCAAAGATCCGGCCGTGCGTTATGACTTATGCCTGGTGAAGTATCACGCCGCGCAAGCTGAAGGGAGACAGGTGCAAGGTTTAGCCAACATGCTGCAGGACCTACAAATTGTCATTGACTGGGACCCTCAGTTTGCCGAGGCCTACAACCTGCTCGCGATGGCGCGCCTAGATGGTGGTGGTGCAAATTCTGCCATGGCTGCGGAGCGTGAGGCGATTGCTTTGAATCCTCGGAATGCGACTTACCTGCTCAATCTGGCGCATATGGAAGAAGCGGCGAAAAAGTGGGACTTGGCAAGGCCCCTGCTGGAGAGTTTAAAAAGCAATCAGGACGCGCAAATCGCCAGAATTGCGCGAAAAGACCTTGAGAACTTACCTACGTTGCAGAAATACGGAATATTACCGCAAGAGTCGGAGACATCAGCAGCAACAAGCGCGACCGCGACAACTTCGCCGTCATCGGTAAAGCCACGCACTTCTGAAAATGATGAAGTAGCAGAATCCAAGACGATGCCAATTCCTCCAGAGCCTAAACCGGACAGGCGTTCCGTACGATTTCTCAAAGGGACACTGATGAGTATCAGTTGTGAAAACCCTTCAACAGCTGTGCTAAGAATTTCGGCAGGATCACAATTGCTTCGCTTGCGAACGGAAAACTACAAAGCATTGACTCTGGTAGGCGCGGACGAGTTTTCGTGCCAATGGAGCGACCGCCCGGTGAGCATCAACTACAAGCCCGGCGGGAAAGCGGACGGCGATCTGGTTTCACTGGAAATTCAGTAGTGGAAAACAACAGACCCTCCCGGCAGCAATCCGGAAGGGTCTGTAAATAGGATCGAGGCTGCCTACCCGCGGACGACGTTGCCCGCCTGAAACCCTTTCGGTCCCTGCAATAGGTCAAACTCCACGGTTTCGCCCTCATTCAAAGTGCGATAGCCGTTTTCCTGTATGGCAGAAAAGTGAACGAAAACATCCTCTCCCGTGGAGCGCTGGATAAAACCGTAGCCCTTAGCCCCGTTGAACCACTTGACTGTACCTTTTTCTCTCACTGAGTACTCCTTTCCCATCACTCTGATTGCTCCCGCATCCCCCGTGAAGCTCGCGCTTCGTACTACCCCCTCAGCAGACGCGGAAAGCTTAGTGCCCAATGGTTTGTGCATGCATGCCTGGACTCCAAACAAAAAAGACCCGCGAGCGTTTACACCAAACCGTTTAACGGCCGGATGCAGCGCCTTTGAGCCTTTGGAGAAGGGATCGAGTTTTGACTGCTATACACAAAACATCTACTCAACAACATTTGCAACGTTCGTTATCGTACAAAGGGACAACGAGCACAAAATAGTAGTGGTGCACTGGCTTTTCTGGCAAGCATTAATTCAACTGATTGAACATTTGCCTCGACCTGGGGAAGGCACTCCTGCAAGGCAGAAAGTGAAGTTGCAAATATGGCGGTTCCGTCTCAAGTTGATTCTTCAGATGAAATCCAGGTTTTCGTAATTCTTGTGATCAATATCACCGTCGCCCAGAGAAAGTTCCGATAGCTTCGAATTACTCCCCGTCTTACGCTGGCCTTCAAGTTTGCGAGGCTTGCAATGCTGACTGCTAAAACCGTTCTTTCCCGCTGCCTTGCCGCCCTCGCTTCGTCACTATTGTGGTCCGTACTCGCGTTTGCTGGCGGCCCCAGATATGCGGTCTCTGGAGCTCCAATCACGTGGCCAAATGGCACGATTTATTACTACACGGACCAGGGTGATTTGAGTCCGCTTCTGCCAGGTCC